>PMMJ01000469.1:0-152 GCA_003162255.1 Acidobacteriaceae bacterium
CCATGCAGCCTGATGGATGGTTACTGTCTTTAATGTTCGCACTTACGATTATTGGGTTACCTCAACTAATAATCTTTATCATTTCTCCGATCACCATCCCCCAATCACATTCTACAAGCGACTATAGTCTTGCGACGATCCTTAATACTGCG
>PMMJ01000469.1:246-2622 GCA_003162255.1 Acidobacteriaceae bacterium
CTAGCGTAAGTTTTGTGCAATCAGACGGCAAATCATTCATCCGGATTCAATTTTGCACGGGCGATTGAAGCCCAACGGCAGTTGAAAAGCCGGAACGCCTTTCAGGAACAGAATCACACCCGCCAACGGACTATGTGGCGCAAACAGCAATGTCGTACCATGCGGGGCCTGCTGAACCAGGGCGTCCGTATTGGCGGCCATGTGAACCAAATGTTTAGGACTACCGAGCGTTCGCCGAAATTTCGAGCCAGCCGTGGGCGCGCAACTTTGCAGCCACGGGGTGCACCAACGGACGACATTCGCGGCCAAGCCCGTGAACAGAACNNTCAACAAACTTACTATACAAGGACATCCGTGTAAGACATAGTCATCCCAAGCGATCATCGCGGCGTTGTCACCGACGCGCACCCAGCGTGACCGCGCGGTCAGGCGTGCCTGCAATGCGGTGGTCGTCTGATCATTTGGGGCCTTGGTGTTCGGGCAGTAACCCATCTCGATCAACCAAGTGAGATTTTCGCCCGAAGTGAAACCGGCATCCATCCGGGCTTCACAGTAGGCAGGTGGATCAGGATTGGCCTGATTCTCTTGTTCCAAATGTACGCACCAAGTTTGCAACAGGCTTAGCGTGGTTTGCTGTTCAGTCAGGCGCGTTTGATGGGAGCCGATGACGTGCTGGCAAGTCGCCATTTGCTTTTCCAAGCGCGGCAAGCGGTGCCGCCAGCTCGTTAATTGTTGCTGCAAATGGGCTGATTTCTGGGCTGAACCCGCTTCTTTGAGCAGCCTCTCGGCAGGATAGACCTTGCCGATCAATTCGGTGTGCGTCTGCTGAACCCGCGTCAGCGTCTGGTGTTGCCGGTCGAGCAGGTACTGGATCCGTGCGACGGTTTCGCGTTGGACCACGAGCCGAGTCTGAACCAGTTCTGGGCGTCGGCGTGGACGGATGCCCGTTTGAGCTTCGGCGGCACGGATCAGATCGTGCAGACACGTGACGGAGACTGTATCGCCGGGATGGTGAAACCCGGCTAACCAGACACGGTCGTGAGCCCGCGGTGACAGACACACGCGCGCCAGCTGATAGCCGAGTTTCACCCGATCGTTCATCCAACCAAAAGCAACACCCGGGTAAGTGTGACTCGTCGGACTCACCGCCTGTCCGGTTAGATCGAGATCATAGATGATCGGTTCACCACGACGAAGTAGATCATGAATCACATTTTCAATGAAAGGACGACTGAACTCGTTAATGGCTTGTTCGACGGCCACCACGGTCTGCGCGTCGCAGGCCTCCAACGTTCGACTGACAGTGCTGTAGTGGGCGAAGCCCGGCTGGCCCCATGCGCGGGCCACGATCGAGTCTTTCGCCAACGGGTGAGGTCCATCATTCAGATCGGCCAGATGCTCCAGGCCGCTCATGATCGCTGCGAGCAACTCGACCAGTTTCGTCTGGGGCGCAAAGGTGCGCGTCTTTTGCTTCACGGGAACTTGCATCATCCGTTCGATCAAGCCATGTTGTTGCACAAACTCACCGAAAGCCACCAACAGGCCATGCTCGGTGTTAGCGATTGGCCAATCCGAAGAAGTAGTAGTCACTGGCGATCCCTCCACGAAGAAGGGTACTCGCCCTGGTGTCGCCGTGCAAAATTACATCCGATTTAACGATTTGCTATCTGATTGCGCAAAACCTACGCTAGGAGAATGATGAAAAAGTCCCTCGCTGTTTTGGCTGAAGCTATCTTGCCTGGGTCGACGGGGTTATCACTCCCAGACCGAACTTGATCCGCGAAGGAGTGCCCCGCATGTTGGGACATCGTGATCCGCAACGCAGTTGGTTTGAAGCCCAAGCCTGGCCGCACCGCGTGCCGGACGATTCGTTTTACGCTCGGATGGGCGCGGTGAATGACGTCTTGTTTCAGGACGAGGATCTGGCCGAGGCCTACTGCGCAGATAATGGACGACCCAGCCTGCCCCCGTCGCTGATGAGTGGTATCAGCTTGTTGCAGTTCTACGACGACGTGAGCGATGCCGAAGCCATCGCTCGCTTGAGTTTTGACTTGCGCTGGAAAGTGTNNGTACAGCATGGGCAAGAACGCTATGCCTTCAATCGAATGCTTCAAGTGGGTCGGGCCACCGGTTTCCTGCCGGACAAGCTCACGCTGCTGGTAGACACGTTGGCACAGCACGGGGCGGGCGCGGTGCAAGACACTTACACGCTGATTCGCAAAAGCCTTCGGCGCGTGTTGAAACTGGCGGGCTATCAAGTGCCGCTCAAACGGCGTGGCTTGTCGGCCAATTTGGCCACTTATCTGGACAGCGACCGCAAAGCGGCGATTGATTGGGCGGACCCGGTAGCGCGGGCGGCGCAGTGGAAGGTCTTGG
>PMMJ01000009.1 GCA_003162255.1 Acidobacteriaceae bacterium
GACAGAAGGACGGTACACGCGCGTGTTAAGCGTGGACGTGTTGGATGAGGGCGGCCTGCCAACTTGCAATTACTCGTCCGACAACCCTTTGGTGCTCGAGGTTGCCATCCAAACGGATGGGGTGAAAGGCATGTCCTTCGATATTTACATTTCAAACTCGTTAGGTCATCGAGTTTACTTCTATACTTCGAATTTATTTGATGAGATTGATATACCAGCGTCCCGGGGCTGTTACCAGTTCCGGCTAACGTTTAGACCCTTGATGTTGGCGAGTGGAAACTACAGCGTCGACGTTGCAACTGCTTTGACAAACATTGGTTACGACGACCACGTTGTCGAGGCGGCGACGTTTCAAGTGCACTATTTTAATCCCACGGGAAGGAGTTGGGATTTCAGAGAACTCGATGGATACGGATCGGTCGCTATGACCCTTGATGCGACAGTGTTAATGGATAGGACGGAAGGCGGCAAAGGGGAGGAGCTTGAACGCCGACGCCGGATAGGAAGCGAGTTGCGGATTTGACAATGAGTGCAGACAAAGGCATGAAGATCATCCTTGTCGGTTGCGGTGCCGTTGCGGAACGTTTGTACGCTCCGTGCCTAAGGCACCTTGTTGATGACGGCGTGCTAGGCGATATGGTCTTGATCGACCGCTCAGAGAAGCAAATTGAGAAGGTGCATCGCATCTTGCCGAACGCTTCAGTGCGCGTGCACCTGTCCGAGGTTGATACCGAGCTGGATGGGAGCTTGGTAATTGTCGCCCTGCCCCACAACCTTCACGCTCGAGCTACGATCACAGCACTTCAAGCCGGCGCGCATGTGTTATGCGAGAAGCCAATGGCGCGGACGGTTGAAGAGTGTGACGCGATGCTAACTACCGAAACCGCTTCGGCTCGACTGCTTGCGATCGGCCACTTCCGGCGCTTCTTCCCGGCAGTTAATGTGATCCGCGATTGGATTGCGGAGGAACGTCTGGGAAAGCTGATTTCCTTCCGCTTCCTGGAAGGTGAAGTGTATAGTTGGCCAGCTGCCTCCGCCTCTTTCTTTTCACGGGAGGCTGCAGGCGGGGGAGTTCTAATAGATGCGGGAGCCCACACCATGGACTTGCTTCTTTGGTGGATGGGTTCGGTTGAAGAATTGGTCTATAGCGATGATGCAAGTGGCGGGGTCGAGGCGAATTGCATCCTCAAATTGAAAATGCAGAGCGGCGTCGTAGGCTTCGTGCAAATGAGCCGCGACTGGCCGCTAGCAAACCAATATTACTTCGAGTTCGAACGAGGGTGGCTTCTGTACACCTGTGACATTGTTGACAGCTTCCGATGGGGCTGGTCCGGAAACCATTTGGCGTACCACGTAGTAATTGAAGATGACCTTGGGGTCGGTTTTGATCGCTTACCCAAGTCCGTTCGGAGCGGATGTACAATGATGCGCTGCTTCGAGCGGCAGCTTTCAAATGTCCTTGCGGCTATCCAAGGCAAGCAGCGGCTAGTATGCCCCGGAACCGAGGGGAGGAAGGCCGTGGGTCTCATCGAGCGCTGCTATCGCGAACGCCAGGTTCTACGGCAAGCTTGGCTGCCTAAGAACGAGCAAGCGAAGCTAGAAACCTTCCGCAATGACGAGGTAAGACCGTGAGGAAATTTGCTGTCTTGGGAGCAGGTGGCTTTATCGGCTATCGATTGACCGAATATCTTCTGCTCAACGAAGTGGCCGTCCCGCGCCCTATCGTTCGCAGCTTTCGTAGCATGGCAAGGGTCTCAAAGTTCGATCTCGACATGCGCATTGCCAATGCACTTGATGTACGGGGACTTGCCGATGCGCTAGAAGGCTGTGAAGCCGCATTCCACTGCGTCGTTGGAAACAGAAATACTATTTTGGGTTCCATTGAGGCGACCTACGCGGCCTGCCGACAAGCAGGGGTTAAGCGCTTGATTTATTTGAGCAGCGCAGTGGTGCATGGCCATAACCCCTGCCCAGGCACCGATGAGGACTCCCCATTACTTAAAGTTCAGCCGTTTGACTATAATGTCAGTAAAGTGTTAGCAGAGGAAAAGTTGCGCTCTATGATGAGCGACGCCACCGTGGAATGCGTTATTCTCAGGCCGTGCATCGTTTTCGGTCCAAGGTCTACCTTCTGGAGCGCGCAGCTAGCAAGCGACATTCTTGCGGGAAAGGCCTATCNNGCAACACAATTTTTGTCGATAATTTAGTCGATGTAATGGTACTGTGTGCGAAACATCCTGCTGCGCCCGGTAATACCTTCATAGTCAAAGATGCAGAACGCGTCACCTGGCGGCAGCTTTACACCGCTCTCGCGGCAGCCGTTGGAGTCGATCCATCAGGAATACAATCGGTAAGTTCGGCCGCCGATGATGGCNNTTGGCGATCAAATTGCGCTCATGGCTAAAATCGCCCGAGACGAGGGCGGTTG
This sequence comes from Acidobacteriaceae bacterium, assembly GCA_003162255.1. Lineage (GTDB taxonomy): Bacteria > Acidobacteriota > Terriglobia > Terriglobales > Acidobacteriaceae > Acidiflorens. Next base: position 2,429 of record PMMJ01000009.1, read on the forward strand.
CGAGAAGGCCGCCAGCACAATCGATGGTGCTTGATCCCGAGATCGTCAGTCTACAACTGTGCCAATACGAACTTCCCACCCGTAGATTGGCGAACGTCCTAAATTACCAGCCTAGGGTCAGCTTCGATGTAGCCTCTCTTAGGACCGCGGAATGGCTCCGGTTTGCATTCGGCAGCGCAGAGTAACGATCCTCCGGCAGAGCCGGAGGCTNNGTCAAACTTCTACTGCCTCCCCGGCAGAGCCGGGGGGTCTCCCTTCGTACTAGACCGAGACGAAGATGCAGATTTCACTCATTGTTCCGACTCGCAATCGCGACCGCTCGCTCGTGCGAACCATGCAGTCAGTTGTCCAAACCGTATCCGGGCATACCGACGTTGAAGTTCTGGTTGTCGACAATGGTTCTACGGATCACACAGCTGATTGCGTCCGTGAAATTGCGGAAAGGCATCCTCGGATGTTTTTGCGCTACTTTCATGATGCTATGCCTGGCCTGCTGACAGGTCGTCATCGTGGTGCCAAGGAAGCGCGAGGGGAAATTCTGGCCTATTTGGATGACGATGTACTGCTAGGGCCGACTTGGCTAGAAGCGCTTGAAGACGCATTCGGTGATCCGAGAGTGGGGCTGGTCGGAGGGCCTTCAGTGCCCCACTACGAAGTAGATCCGCCGCCCTGGTTGGGAAAACTATGGCGGGACTTCGACGGGGGCCGAACCTGCGGTTCTTTGAGTCTCATTGAGTTGGGAAGCGTGAGCAAGCCGATGGATCCGTGCTATGTGTGGGGGCTAAATTTTTCAATTAGAAAGAAAGTGTTTCATGAGTGTGGTGGTTTTCATCCAGATTGCCTTCCCAAGTCGCTACAGCGCTATCAGGGAGATGGGGAAACTGGTTTGACCATGAAGATCAAGGAAAAGGGAATTGCAGCTCTTTATCACCCAGGTGTTGCCGTGACCCACGTAATACCTGCCTCGCGATTGGCGCCTGAAGCATTCGAAGAGCGAGCGTTTTATCAAGGTGTCTGTGATTCCTATACACGTATCCGTCGCGATCGCTTCATGCCTGCCCTGCGCCAGAAGTCATGGAAAGACCTCTTGCGGCCGGCCAAGTGGAATCTCGAGCGTCAGATGATTTTACGCAACCCAACATCAGAAAACATTTGCTGCCTTATGGGCCGTGCCCACACGGCTGGCATGAAATTTCACCAAAATGAAGTATGCAAGGACCCAAAGCTATTCGAATGGGTCCTTAAGCCTGACTATCTTGACTACAGGCTACCGGATGGTTGGAAGAGATTATGCAAGTCAGCCAAGGGTGTGATTCATGAAAGAACGCCTCAAACGTCTTGTACATGATGTGGGATCTCACCTCGTCCGGCGGCGGCACTTACCTTGTCTCCTGCCTGATGCGCGACCATTGGCTTCCACAAAGGCTGTCATAGCACTCACGATGCTCGAATTGCAGTCCGGAGTTCGCTCGCACAAGGTACTCCCTCTATTGCGTGCCGTAACCGGCTCCAACCGTGCCTAAAAATATCCTCCTAGTGCGCGATAGAGATTTCTTTCTCCACGTTTTCCAGATGGCGGAGCTTCTTACAGCCGCCGGACACAGGGTGACCGTTCTGAATACTTATTCGCAGGACATAGAGCCGCTCTATCAAGATCTGATCGAAAAGACCCGTGCGCTAGGAGTGCGCTGTTTACTGGTCCGGGATGAGCGCCTGGAGCCAGGCACGATTCGTGCCAGATTGAAATCTTTGGTCTTAAGGTGCAGGATTGGCCTGAAAAACTCGGTTATCACCAAGTCTAAGATTCGTGCCGCGCGGACACTTCTGTGTGCTGAGCAATTCGACACGATCATCGCCTATGATCCCGTCTCGCTTTTTCTAGCTTGCCGGCTTTTTCCCAACGCATTGAACAAAATCATCGATTACCGCATCGAAGTGATCGAGGAAGGCCACCCGTCATTTCAATCTAGCCCAACTGTGCGAAGTTTTGTTGATTTTGAACGCAAAGTATTGACGCGGCTCAACGCCTTACTGATCCAAGACCGCTACCGTGCGGCCTTGTTGCTGAAAAATTCGACGCAAGATGCCCGTGGCGTGAAGGTGATTCACTTTCCCGTTTCGGTGCGGGGCCCTGCGTGCAAAGCACAAGCGAGGGGACTCTATGACATCATTCTGCAAGAGAACGTTCGCACGCGGATTCTATTCTTCGGAGGGCTCTGGTCTCCGAACCTTTTAGAACAATTGCATAACGTCTCGGAGCGGCTGGCAGAAGATGAGGTTTTAATTATCCATGGCGGCCGGGGGACAGTTAACGCTGACGAGGTCGTATCGAAAAACTTAATTGTGGTTCGGCGACCCGTTGCGTTTGAACACCTTGATGAGTTGATTTCGTCGGCCCACATAGGACTCGCGTTATATCCTGAGAGAGATCCTAATTCTCGCTACACAGCCTATTCGTCCGAAAAAATCGCGCGCTACACGAAAGCCGGGCTTCCATTCATCGCATTTGCCAACGAGGATTATGAATATCTTCGTAAGATGACAGGATGCTGTGTTCTGGTGACCTCGTACGAGCAGGTACCGGACGCGATCAAAGAAATTCGCGAAAATTACGAGCGGTATCGACGCAACGCTTTCCGAGCTTTCCAGAAGATATATGACATTGAAATTGCTTCACGTGACCTCGTTGAGTTCTTGGCGGGCCCACAGCGCGAACTTGTTTCTATCCTTAAATGAGCGAGATCAGATCGAGGATCAAACAAGCCGGCAGGAGAGCGCGCGGGTATTTCGAGCATGCCATGCTTAGCCGACGCGAGTCCGGCCCCAAGCCCAGTTGGTTCGAACTGGCGTGCAGCTTCGTTCCTTGGTGGCGCTCTTTTGAGGCGGAGGAGGAGCTAACCAAACACTCCCTCCCTTGGATCACTTTCCCGGCGGTTAGCTTTTTGAGACGGTCTTTGCGGCCGTATTGGCGCGTTTTTGAATTCGGAAGCGGAGCCTCCACTGTATTCTTTGCACTCCGGTGTCGCGAGGTTTACGCGGTCGAGCATGACATTGTGTGGGCGGAAAAGGTCCAAAGGTCGCTTGATAGCCTGAGTATTGTGAACTGCCGGTTGCGTCATATCGAAGCGGAAATGAAGCTGGTTTCGTTGGATTTGGCAGACCGTCTTCGGTACAGATCGAAGTGCGAACGGTGGGCGGGCTGCTCTTTCGAAAGCTATGTGAGGAGCATTGACGATCACGCCGATCGGTCATTGGATCTCGTGGTGGTGGATGGTCGAGCTCGGGAGGCTTGTTTGCGGCACGCGATAAGCAAGGTGAGTCCGGGAGGAATGCTGGTCCTGGACAACAGTGAGCGGGCCAGGTATCAGGCGGCTATGAGTGAGGTTCCGAATAATTGGTTCCGGCTCGAATTTCCTGGTCCATGTGCACGGACCGAGTTTTTCACCAAGACAACTGTCTGGATTGTTCCCGAAGGCCCGCTCGCTAAAGAAAGCATGGCACAGCAGACTAAGACAGCTAGTGGCGATAAGGGGGCGCGCATTCGGCATTTGCTTGCGCTGGCGTTCAAACAGCGCAGATGTCCCTTTTGCGGCTGGTTTGGATACCGCTTCGGACCCTTCGGCAACAAGATGACCTATCGCGCGGATGCCCAGTGCCCCATCTGTGGTTCGCTAGAGCGTCATCGCGCGGTGTTCCTTCTGCTCAAAGATAAGATCTCCCCGAATCAGAAAGTGCTGCACGCGGCGCCGGAGCCACTGATGATCTCGTGGCTCGTCTCGCTGTCCTGCGAGTACCTCAACTTCGACTTGTACAATCCAGCCATGCGCCAAATGGACATCACACAAATCGAGTTGCCGGACGGCTGCATGACTCTGGTGTGGTGTTCGCATGTGCTTGAGCATGTTCCAAACGACCGCAAGGCCTTATCGGAGATTTTCCGAGTTCTTACACCGGGCGGGTTGCTCGTGTTGCAGGTACCGATCCGAGGCGATACGACTTACGAGGACGCCGCTGTCGTGAGCGAAGCCGACCGGCGGGAAAAGTTCCTGCAGGAAGATCACGTCCGGCTCTACGGATTAGACCTTAAGGGGCGTGTTGAGGAGTGCGGCTTCGAGTGCGAGATACTCTCGACCCTACAACTTCCCGAAGCGGAACAGATATTGTACGCGCTTAAAACGGCGCTTTACCGAGAGGTGTTTGTCTGTCGCAAGCCAGCCTAAGTATGACCGGGCTGCCTGTTGTTTCCGTCATTACCCCTACTCGGAACCGGCTGAAGCTTCTTTGTGAAACGATGGACTCGGTAGCAGCGCAAAGCTTCGATGCTTGGGAGCACATCATCGTGGACGACGGCTCGGACGATGGCACAGCCGAGGAAGTCGCGTTTCGGGCTAAGTCAGATCCACGTATCCGCTATCTCCAGCGGACTGGAGACAAATCCGGCGCCAATGTCTGTCGCAACATCGGCATCCTCCAATGCCGCGCGGACCTCATCGTCTTCCTCGATTCCGATGACTTGCTTCGTCCGCGATGCCTTGAGCGGCGCGTCGAGATCATGCAGCGGAATTCGGTCCTGGACTTCGCCGTTTTCCGTGCAGGTATTTTTGTAAAGTCAGTGGGTGACCTGATGCGCCTGTATCATCCGCAGAGTCCGGGCGATAATTTATTGCGCTTCTTGACTCATGAGTGCCCGTGGCAAACTTCGGGTCCGATCTGGCGCCGCAGGTTTCTTAGCGAGATTGGGTGCTTCGACGAGACGTTGCTAAGCATGCAGGACTTGGAGCTGCATGTGCGCGCGCTGTCGGCTCGCGCCAGGTATGTCTGCTTCCCTGATGTAGATCACGACATCCGAGGGCAGGATGACGCAACTAAGACAAGCGTGCGCCATTATAAGGATCCGGCTTATATTGAAGCAGCCGAGAAGGTGCAAGCGAAGCTTTTCGATACGGTTGCGACTAGTGGCCTGCTCACATGGAGCCGGCGGCGAGCACTTCTGGGACTTAGATTCGGGGCGGCCGAATCCTGGGTGCGGTCGAGGCGATTCGGCCGGGCTGTGCGTGTATGGAACAGGGGCTGTGCTCGACAACAAGCTCCCCTGCATTTGCAGATTGCGGGTCTATTGATGCTTTGTGCAGCGCGACTGGGCGCAAGGGAGGACGGACTTTGCTGGCGGCTGGTCAACAAATGGAAGGGCTGGTCGCGTTTCCGGCAGGAGCCGTCGCTACTAGAACAGGCGAATGCGAGTTCGTCCAAGATTTCGAATGGCTGCGCAACTTAAACAACGCCTGCTCCACTTGCTCGGACTTGGCAACCCGGCGCACCCTTACGCGATTCGTGCGCATCGACTGCGACGGAGCATCCTGCGATCCGACGAACGCATGCGGACCGACTACCTACACATAACGACAACACCAAAATNNATGGTTAAACACAGACCTCGATCTGATTCCGGCCGTTATGCAGATGGACGCAACTCAACGATTCCCCTTTGGGGATGGGACGTTCCAGTATGTCTACACCGAACACATGATTGAGCACGTCCCCTACCCACAGGGCACGTACATGTTGCGGGAGTGTCACCGCGTCATGCGGAAAGGAGGCGTGATTCGTGTGATCA
>PMMJ01000346.1 GCA_003162255.1 Acidobacteriaceae bacterium
GACCGAGGAGCATGGCAAAGCTTATGCTGAGCGCGGTGAATAGGAATCCGGTCCGGCCCGCCCGTATGACCTCGTGCAGATTCATTCCAAACCCGAGTCCAACGATAGATGCCTGCAGGAGAAATGCGGACAGTTTCTTGGCGTCGAGGTGATAGGGGTGGGGGAACGACATACCGTAGATCAGCCCAGCCAGCAGAGCTAACGGGGTCGAAATGAGGCCACTGGCAGCTACGACAAGGCCAACAAAGAAGATATTCTTGGTGTTCTTCAAGCACCTAGTCTCGCTGCGCTGACACCTGCCTGTCCAAGCAGTAATTCTTATTGCTCATGCGAGCGGCTTATCGCCTGACAATGCCTTGGCCGACTCACAAGCCCTGGCGAGTTATCGCTGGCGGGAGGAGATTAGACATCCGACGATCGGTGAGGGGTCGGGCCTTTGATCGCGTTGGGCTCATCACATCGTGGCGAGATCGCAGGAAATGGAGGAATGCCAGTGTAGTCCCTTGCGGTTCTTGGCCAGGGGGATACGCCACGCTGAGTGGCCGCATGATCCGGACTCCGCGGATGGGCACGACTCGAAGAGAACCAAGCTGCAGCTCTTTGCTTATAGACCAAAGCGAGGCAAATCCGATCCCAAGGCCAGCTTCAACGGCGGTAATGATGCCTTCGGTGGAGTCGAACTCCATCGCAAGGTTCAGATGCTTGGGCTTGACGCCACGCTTCCGTAGAGCCATCTCGACGACGCGGCGCGTCCCGGAGCCGCGCTCCCGCATAAGCAACCGCTCTTGCTTCAATTCCTCAGGCTCAACGAAGCCTCGTTCGCTCCATTCGTGGGCTGGCGGCACCATCAGGACAATCTCATCTTCAAGGAAAACCTCGGTTCGCACATCTCGACGCAGGGTCGGACCTTCAATGAATCCAAGGGACACTTCGTGCGCCACCAACTCTTCCAACACTTGCTCTGTATTGCATGTGGTGACGTGAGGCCGGACTTGAGGGTGCTGCTGCTGGAACGTTCCTAAGAGGTGAGGCAAGATGTACTGCGCAATCGTCAACGATGCACCGATCCGCAACTCGCCCCGTTGCCCGTCGGCAAACTGTGACAAAGCTGCCATCGCCGCTGTTTCCAACTTGTCGATTTTGCCGGCATATTTCAGGAGCATGGTGCCAGCGGGGGTAAGTGCGATGCGAACACCACTGCGATCAAATAGCTGCACTCCAAGGTGCTGTTCCAAGGCTTTGATCTGCAGGGTGATGGCAGGTTGCGTCAGGCAGAGTTCCTCCGCTGCCCTCCGGAAGTTCAAGTGTTTGGCCACCGCTCGAAAGACTTTAAGTCGGAAATTTTCCATGCCGGTATTTTTACCTGAGTTGTAGGGGCATTGCCTTTCTCCCCAGTTATGTTAAGCAGAGATTGACTCGGCTGAGTGTGGCGGACGAGCGCTGATGAAGTAGCTGTAGTGCCCAATATTGACCAGCGGCGATGTCGTCCAGTTGTGCTTGGTCAAAAACTGCACGACATCACTCGCCGACAGGCGATGGTCTGAGGGCGGCCTCGGAGGAGATTTCTTATCCGGACGCCAGTCGAGCAACGCCAGAGTTCCACCAGGCACCAGGATACGTGCAGCCTCCTGCAATGCGGCTTCGTGATCGTCTAATTCATGCCAAACGTTCGCTATCAACACAACGTCGGCACATTTCGATGCGAGCATTGTCTTGCTTGCGTGGCCACGTACCAACTCAATGTTGGGGGGAGCATCGGGTCGCTCGAGCTTTTCCCGCAGCATGTTCAGCATCTCCAGCTGCAAGTCGATCGCATATACCTTCCCGTTAGGGGCCACGGCCTGGGCCATGGGAATGGCGAAGTAACCGGTTCCCGCGCCGACATCAGCAATGTGCATTCCAGGCCGAATCGCTAACGCTCGAATGACATCGGCAACCGGTAGCCAGACCTGTCGCTCGGGAGACTCGAGTTTGTGTGCATCCTGTGGTTTGAAAAGACGGTCGCCCATGGTGGCCTTTAACGTCTGCCTTTGTTGCCTGGCTTTTCACTCCGTCGAGACTCGACAGAACAGGAGTTGGTGCGTCAAGTTGGCACACCAAGCTTGGGCAGCAGCCATTGGGTCAACACTAGGTAAGCGACTACAAAAACGATCATCCATGCCCATCCCGGCATTCAGTTCACCCCCTGTAATGAGCCAACCTTTGATCGAAGATGGCTTTTTTGTGTCTGGATTCCACTCCTTCGCCGTGTGCCGGCAGCGTATTGTCCCAAGTGAGTGGCATGCCGCGCCGTGCTGCGGCACACTAACTCGCAAAGTTTGAACACGACGGGATCGGCGACACTATAAAAAACACTGTTGCCAGAACGCTCGCGGCCGACAAGTCCTGCGTCGAAGAGGATTTGAAGGTGTTTCGATATGTTGGGCTGGTTACCGTCAAGATCACCGACAATCTCGCTGACCGTTCTCGGTCCGCCTTCAAGTGCTTGCAGGATGCGAAGACGGCAAGGTTCTCCGAGCACCTGGAATCGGCGGGCGACCAGTTCGACCATCTTTTCGTGGATCATCGTCTGCCTTCCAGACGGACAAAGAGTGCCTTGTTCACTATATAATTATACATGCATATAGCTAGGGTATAGACAGAAACCACGGAGTTGCTCGAATGCGTTCTGACATCGACGAGGCCATCGTTTTGCTGAAGCGCGGAGGCGACGGCGCGCTTGAGAGAGCAGTAGCGCTGCTGCAAGGGGCTGTGTTTGCTTTCAGTATGAGAGTGTGCGGACAACAGCAGGATGCCGAAGACACGATGCAGGAAGTCCTGGTAAAGTCGTTGCCCTACCTGTCAAAATTTGACAACTCCAGAGCTCTAGCGACGTGGTTGTACAAAGTGGCGAAGAACCGCTGTCTCATGAACCGGCGCAAGAGCAAATTCGCACCGAAAGAGGAACTCTCCCTGGAGGAGTTGATGCCTAACCAGGAGGAGTTCGGGCGGCTCGACGGGCTCACTACTGTCACTCCGGAAGGTTCGGCCATTCGTGGTGAACAGGGGCAGCGGCTGCGGGAGGCGATTCGGTATCTGCCGCCACACTATCGCATCATTCTTGTGCTGCGTGACATGGAAGGCTTCACCGATGAAGAGGTCGGGGAGATCACCGGCTTGCGCCCAGGCACCATACGCGTGCGACTCCACCGGGCCCGCTTATTCGTGCGGAGGGAACTGGCGAAGGTGAACGAGGGAGTGAAGCAAGGTATTACGGGACGATTGCAGCGAAATGCGGGAACCCCGTCTGGCACCGGTCGATGCAGGAAGATCTTTGCGGGGCTGTCGGACTATCTTGATGGTGAACTGGACGACTTCTCTTATGAAGAAATCGAGACCCACATGAACGGCTGTGAACCATGCAAGAAATTCCTCCGCAGTCTGGAGTCGACCATACAACGCTGCCAGCAGTCGCCTGCTGACTGCCCGGATCGGGAAAGGGTGGCTGGCCTAAGAAAGAAGCTGCTCGCGACCTACGGCCGGGCACTCGCGACCAGCGGGAAGTGACTGGATCAAAGAATCTTAGGCTACTCTGCGTCGCCTTCTGATAGCGCTCCATTCTTCTCCTTAATTTCCTGTAACAAATTCGTACGGTTTGCATTTATTCATGTGGCTTCCATGGAGGAGCCACTGAGGGAGACCCATGATTTCTGCAAAAGTTGAACTGACACAGCCGCTTGCGCAGCAAAGACAATTCGTTGCTCGAACTGGCAGTGAGCACTATTTCCTGTTGGACGATAGTGCCGGGGGAACCGGACCTAAGCCCATTGAACTGGTGGCAGCTGGACTTGCAGGTTGCACAGCCTTCGACGTGATCACGATTCTCCGCCAGAAATACCATCAGAAAGTCACCGGCTATGAAGTGCGGGTGGAAGCTGACCAGGCGGAGCGCCCGCCGCAGGTGTTCACGGCGGTTCGGATTCATCACGTCGTTCGGGGTTTTGACATTGACGCCTCGGCCATCGAGCAGGCGATTCACCTGTCGGAGGAGAAATATTGTTCAGTCGGGGCGATGGTGCAAAAGACGGCCAGCTTCCACACCACGTTTGAAATCGTCGCCGAAAAAACTGATTGGCCGAATCCAGCGGAGCCAGCCGCAACCCAGGCTTAAGAGATTCCTAATGCAACAGCTTCTACCCCAACTTGGTGATCGAGGTCACGGCCTGAGTCTTGGTCCTGAGAGCAGGATAAAAAGACGATTCCAACTCTTTTCTCGATTGGGTCTTGTCCCTATGCGCATCTATATTGCTGCTCGCCGTTCTTTTCCGATTCTGCAATTGGTTGTAGCTGTCCTTTGTGCCACTGGGGCGATGTTTCCCCAAGCGCCGCCGGAGCCCTCCCCACTCTCTTTGCAGCAGGCGGCGAGCATGGCGCTGGAGAAAAATCCGCTGCGCAAGGCCGCAACGGCAGACACCAAGGCGGCCTCGGCAGGAGTGCGCGAGTCGCAATCGTTCCTCATGCCGCATCTGACCTTCTCAGAAACTGCGACCCGGGGCGACGACCCCGTATATGTGTTCGGCGCCAAACTCCGGCAGCAGCGCTTCACGGCAGACAACTTCGCACCCCCCTTGAACAAATTGAACGCGCCACTGCCATATGGGGATTTCACCACACGCTTTGGCGGAACCTGGAACCTGTTTGACTCTTTCGCTTCCTGGCATGGAGTCAGTCGCGCCAAGGAGATGAATGCCGCCGCCGGTCATCAACTGGAGCGCACGGATCAGGAGATCCTGTTCCGCGTGGTGCAGTCTTACTACGGCGTGCTGCTGGCTACGAAGCAAGTGGAGGTGGCCGAACAGTCAGAGAAAACGGCGAAGTCGATCATCGACCGCAGCCAGTCTAGATTCGACAGCGGGCTGGTGGTGGAATCGGACCTGCTTACGGCTAAGGTCCGGTTGGCGAGCCGCCAGCAAGAACTCATTCGCGCGAGAAACAATCTGGAACTCGCCCGCGCCCAATTGAATACGGCGATGGGTGTTCCCGTGGATGCTTTCTATCAGCCCGCGGACCCGCTTGCCGAAACGAGTCTTGTGTCTCCGGCGCTAGCGGACGTGGAACAAAAGGCACTCACCAGCCGGCCCGATCTGAAGCGGATTGAATCCGAGCAATCCGCGCAACAACTGAGTGTCGCGATCGCCAAATCATCGTTCGGTCCGCGCGTGAACGCTTTTGCGGGATGGGAGATGGACAACCCCACATTGCTCGCCGGCGGTGGCGGTAACAACTGGCTGGGAGGAGTCGAGTTGCAGTTCGATATCTTTCAGGGCGGCGCGAAAAAAGCAAATCTGTCGCGCGAACATGCCATCGCCGAAAAGATGAGCGCGTTGAAGCAAGCGGCCAGCGACGCGGTGCGGTTGGAGGTGCGCCAAGCCTACTACGACCTGGATTCCAACCGCCAGCAAGTGGGAGTGGCACGCACGGCCATTGCCCAGGCACAAGAGAGTTTGCGTATCAACCAGGATCGCTATGAGGGCGGCCTGCTCACCATCACCGACCTTCTCGGCGCAGAAGTNNACTTTGAATCTGCAATCACCGGCGGTCAATCCATGAATCTGATTTCTACTGTGAAACAAACAAGCCGAATGAAATTTGCGCCCGTGGTGACAGCGGGTCTACTGTTGCTTTTTCTTGCGACCTTGGGGGGGTGTTCGAGCGAGCGTGAAACAGCCAGCGCGGCGCCGAAAACCGTCAGCAACGTGGCGCTGTTATCCGTGCAACCGGCCAACGTCCCCGACCTGGTGGAAGCCGTGGGAACATTGCGCGCGGCCCAGACGAGCCAGTTAGCCAGCCAGATGATGGGTAACATCGTCGAGATTCGGGTGCATGAGGGAGACCGTGTCCAGCGCGGACAGGTGTTGGCTGTGCTCGACAATGCCCAGCCGCGTGCGGCTCTCGACCGCGCAACCGCGGCAGATCTCGCATCGCAGCAGGGAATCACGGCAGCTGACTCCGATCTTGCGTTAGCCGACGCCACCTTCAAGCGATATCAGACCTTGTACGAGAAGAGGTCGGTCAGCCCGCAGGAGTTCGATGAGGTGAAGGCCCGCTACCAGGGGGCGCAAGCGCGGCGCGACATGGCGCGTGCCGGGCAGTCGCAGGCAAAGGCGGCCGTCCAGCAGGCGCACAACGCTCTCGGGTACACTCGCATTCTGGCTCCGTTCGATGGCCTTGTGACGGAAAAGAAGGCTGATGTTGGTACGCTGGCCAGCCCAGGGATGCCAATCTTTACCGTAGAAGACCTTCGCCGCTACCGGTTGGAAGCCACGGTCAACGAGACCGATCTGCACTACGTCCGTATGGGACAGCAAATTCCTGTGGTCATCGATGCCGTGGGAGATAAAGAGCTCAAGGGAAAGGTCGTCGAGATTGTTCCCGCTGCCGATTCAACCAGCCGCAGCTTTCTGGTGAAGATCGAAATGCCCTCCGATCCAGCTCTGCGTTCCGGACTTTTTGGCCGGGCGCAATTCTCTCGCGGAGAGCGCTCATCTCTTCTTATTCCGCGCACCGCGGTGGTAGAGCGCGGGCAATTGCAGGGGATCTACGTGCTCGATCAGAACAAGGTTGCTAACTTGCGGTATATCACGCTCGGTAAACCATCCGGCGGGCAGGTGGAAGTGCTTGCCGGTTTGCAAGCAGGCGAAACGCTCATTGCCGATCCGGGTGGCCGGGAACTCAGCGGTAAGAAGATCGAGTCGCACTAGGGAGTCATGGATGAGCACGGCTAAGAACAATTCGAGTCAGACTGGCCAGCACCCTGGCCTTGGCCTGGCGGGGCGGATCGCTCACACCTTCATCGATTCGAAACTGACTCCGCTCATCATTGTGGCCGCCCTGCTCCTGGGCGCATTCGCCATCCTCGAAACGCCGCGCGAAGAAGAGCCGCAGATCGTGGTCCCGATGCTTGACGTTTTCGTGCAGATGCCGGGCGCGTCCTCGCAGGAAGTTGCCCAGCGCGTCAGTCTGCCGATGGAGAAGCTGCTCCGCGAGGTGCCGGGGGTCGAATACATCTACTCGATCAGCCATCCCGGCATGAGCATGTTGATCGTGCGCTTTTATGTGGGCACAAAAGAAGAAGACGCGATCATCCAGACCTACAACAAACTCTACTCGAATTTCGATCGCATCCCGCCCGGCGTCTCACAACCGGTCATCAAAGTCCGCTCCATTAACGATGTCCCGATCATGGCCCTGACGCTTTGGGGAAAGAACTATGACTCCTATCGTCTGCGGCG
>PMMJ01000145.1 GCA_003162255.1 Acidobacteriaceae bacterium
ACGCGGAAACGGCCGTCCTGGGGCACGCGGCGCTCGGAAATATCGAGCTCGCTCATGACCTTGATACGCGAAATGATGGTCGAGTGATGTTCTTTGCCGATGGGCGGCATGGCGTTCGTAAGCACGCCGTCGATGCGGAACTTGATAACCACCGAGTCGTCCCGCGTCTCAATGTGAATGTCGCTCGCCCGCCGCTGCAACGCCGTGAAGATCGTGGTGTCCACCAGGCGGATGATCGGGCTCATGTCCTGGCCCGCCGTCGCCGTCAACTTGTCGATGGAGATGGTTTCGTCGTTCCCGGCTTCGTCCTCGCGGATTACGTCGAGCGTGAATCCCTCGCTCGCGTCTTCCAGCACGCGCTTGGACTGCTCGGTCTTCTGCAGGATGTCGGAGATCTGCTTCAGCGTCGAAACTTTGGTGACGATCCGCTTGCCCAGCAGCAGGCTGATCTCGTCGATCATCATCAACTGGCTGGGATCGGCTATGGCAATCGCCAACCGCCCGTCCGCCGTCTCTTCCAGGGGCACGAACTTGTAACGGAACATCAGGTGCACCGGGATCTTTTCGAACAGATCGTGGTGCAACTGGAAATCGGTCAGATCGATGAATTCGCAGCGGTAGCGCCGCGCGATGTCCCGCGCCCGTTCCTGCTCGTTGGGAACTGTTGCCGCTTCCGGCGCCAGCTTCCCGCCGTTCCCGCCGCTTACCACCACTGTCTTCTTGTCCGCCATACCCATTCCAATCAGTTTACAGCCTCTTTAAGAGCCAGGCTTCAAGAAGAGCCAGGCTTCAAGGGATTCGAAGTTTAAAGGTTTCAATCACGAACCCATTGCACTTTGAAACCTCGAAACTCTGACACCCTGCCCTTAATGCACGCTCCCCGCCAAATTAAAGATCGGCCAATACAGAGAAATCAGTATCCCGCCGACAAAAACCGCCATGAAGATCAGGATTATGGGCTCAATCAGCGCCATGGCTGCGCTCAGAGCCATCTGCACGTCCTCTTCGTAAAACTCCGCCACCGAGGCCAGCATCGCCGGCAGCGCGCCGGTCGATTCCCCCACTTCGATCATGTCCACGGCCAGGCCCGGAAACATGCGNNCTTCAGCCGGATTTCCCCGATCAGCGGCAGCAACAACAAAAACCGGTCAATCCGTTGGGCGCCTTTGTCGCTTTGTTTCCACTGCCACAACAGAACAACTAACACCACCCCAACCAGCAGCACCAACCATCCATATTTCTGCGCGTTCAGACCGAACTGGAGCATGAACACGGTGACCGCCGGCAGCGGCGCTCCCAAGCTGTTGTACAGGTCGGCAAACTTGGGCACCACGAAGGTGATCAAGAAAATCAGCATCAGCGTTACCATCGAAACCAGCAGCGCCGGATACACTAGTGACGCCAGCAGTTTCTTNNCAAACGCATCGGACAGCAACTCGCCGCCTTTTACCCGCTCGCGCACGTTCTCGAGCCGTTGCAGCAGAAACTTGTCCCGCTGCCGCTTGATCAAAAGATCCAGCGAGGTCAGGATCGGCAGTCCCGCTTTAATCAGCGTCAGAAACTGCTGGTTGAAGATNNCCGTGCTCCACCTGCTGCCGCAGATGGCCCTGTTCGTCGGCGACTTTGACCAGGAATTCTGCCATTGGCTAGTTGTCTGATTCCGAGTTTCCGCTGTTGAGCGTCTGAATGTCGAGCGTCTAGGTCAAGTGTAACATTCTGTTCCCAAAGCCCTTACCTCAACCTGTCTTTCCATGTGGTACGCAAGTAACCCGTGAAAGTGGAGTGACGGGCGTCTCGCCCGTCCAGTCGGGCCAGGGCGTCCGGTGCTCCACCGAACAAGCACTCGACCAACGTCCGGAACTACGGTCCCAATTCTCCTCCCACCGTCTCCACCCCTGGTGGAGGGGCGAACTGAAACCGGCTGTCGCTCAAATCCAGATTTTCTTTCCAGCCCGCAAAGCGGAACTCCGTCGTCGCTCCATCTGGCTCCATTAGTACGATGCGGACAATCTGGTCGGAGGGCGTAACCTCCAGTTGCACCTCGCTCGCCTGGCCCACCGCGCTCTGCGGAGCGACGCCTTGCGGAATCCCTCGCAGGAGCGTGTTACCGGCACCCAGAGGCGATTGATCGACAGCTTTTGAAAGTCCTCGTAATTCATTCTCCAGCTTGGTCTTGCCGAGCAAAAATGCCAGGGGTGACCGCAAGTCGTCCAGCTTCTTCAGCGATGTTTTTCGGAGCTGCCGTTCCGCCGGCAGGTAGAACCACACCGCCGTGCCGTCGCTGATAAACAGCTTCTCTTTCGGAGAACGGTATTCCCAGCGCATCTTGCGCGGCTTTTTCAACCACAAGGTGCCCGACTCTACTCGCTCCAAACCGTCGCCCCGGTAGATTTCGGTGAAGTCCGATTCCAGACTGCGCAGGTGGTTGTAGTGCTCATCGACCGCCCGCGCCAGTTGTTCGACCTCTGGCGGATCGATATTTTGCCGCGGGACGTGCTGCGCAGCCGCAGCAACGACCGCCCCCACGAGCAACCACCCGGCCAGCCATAAGCCCAGCCGGAAGCAACGGCCTGTTTTCAATTCGGAACCCCCGCTCAATTTTACCCCTGCTCTGTTCGGTTCACATTAAGCGGGAATGAATGCTCCCCGTCAGCCATGCTCTCGATTGGGGACAACGTAAAACAAGACCGCTCAATGTCACAGACAGCCCGCGCTTTCGCGATTAGAATTACGATTTTTATGGAGGCCGCCCATGGAACCGAAGCAGCATAGTTGTGAAACCTGCCGTCTACGTGCGCTGGCGGAGAGGAAACCGCAATCGTTGATCGCTCGCTTGTGGCGTTGGCACACGGGATGGTGCCCGGGATGGAAATCCTACCAACGCTCTCTGGCCGAGGCCGCGAAGCGCTCAGCGGCGTGAGCGGTGGAGCGGCGGCGAGACCAGATCAGCAGCCTTCTGGCGCGCTCTTCGTTCGATACACCGAATACTGCGGCGTCACCCTTGTCCTTTCCAGCCAGGGCGATCCGGCGAGCGTAGAGTCCAATAGCGGGTTGTGATACGCGATCCACACCGGCCTCGGCGATTGCTCCAAAGACCACTCAAGGTTTCGGAGCACCCGTCGCAATCCCGCGTCCGGCAGTGGATTGAACAAATACAACACCAGCGGCGTTTTCGGAAATATGAAATCGCACGCGTCCATCCAGACCGCCTCGATCTGGGCGCACCGCTCGGTCGGCGAATGGTAGACGCGGATGTTCTCCTCGGCCGCGTGATGCAGTTCCGCGATCAACTCCACGCCCACAATCTTCCGGAAAGGATACTCCGAAGCCATCAGGAGCGTGCGTCCCTTGCCGAAACCGAGATCGACGAAGGTGAATGTATCGAACTCGATAGGCAGGCTCGCCATCATCTCGCGAAAAAGACCTGGTTCGGTTGGTTGATACGGAGAATGAAACAATCCCAGCAGCCGCGCGCGCCAGCCCACGGTGCCGCTGGTCGTGTTGACGCGATGCTCCCATTCATAGTCCATGTCGCCATAGCGCTGCCGCCGTTGCTCGGGCGTCGACTCGCGCACAAAGCTCCAGAGATTTCGGACCAGCAGGGAAGCCGCGCTCGCGATACCGTTCTCACGCGAATGCTCGCGCCACCAGCCGCGCAACGCACTCCAGAATTGATTCATTGAGTTGGTGAATTACTTAGCTATTTTTGTTCAATGAATCAATGACTCAATGTCTCATTGATTCAATGTCTCAATGACTCGTGTCAATCCGGACCGGTTGCGGCGGCGCCACGCCCGGCGGAAGGCCCTTGGTGATGAAGAAAATGCTCTGCGAATCCTGCACTTCAATACGCCCATCCGGCATCAACCGGTACGGCCGTCCCTTCGGATCGGCCGGCGTCCCATGGATAAGCCCCGCGCGCTCCAGATCCCCCATGCTGGCCGGCAGTCTTCCGGTTTGTTCTCGGTACTCTTCGACCACCTGCTCCAATTGGGTCACGTCCTCATCGACTCGCAGAGCGAGCAAATGTTCTATTGCGTTTTGACGGACGAGTGCATCCTGGGTGCTCTGGTAGGTCGTGGACCACAACATGCGCGCCGTGTCGAATTCCCCGGCGTGCTGCGCCATCTGTGCCGCCAGGATGGGCATGAATGGGTTGGTCACCGGCAGTCTCGCTCCCTGCGCAAACGCGTCCGCCGCCTTGGCGTAGTCCTTGAACTCGGTGTAATACAGAAATCCCATGTTGTAGTAGAGCTGCCACTGATCGGGATTGTGCTCGATGCCGTACTTCATCAGCGCGAGCGCGGCTCCCGGCAATCCTGCACCGCTGGGCGGTTGCGGCGCCAGAAAGTTGGCTCCAAACTGGTAGGCTGGCAATAGTCTTGGATCCAGTTCGGTCGTGACTTCCAGAAGCGGCGCCAGCAAGCGGAAATCGCGGGAATTGGCGTGATGCTGTTCCCCGAAATACTGTACGGCGCGAGTCCAGTAAATGTCGGCCAGCAGCCCGGTATAGCCGAGGCTCATTCGCCGCAGCGCTTTGGAAGAGCGCACGTAAAGCGCCTCTTGCGCGAGCGATTGCCGCCGCGTGTGGTCAATGGCATCAAGCGTTACCACCCCGCCCGCCATGGAGATCAGCAGCACTGCAATCGCCACCAGGTTTACGCGAAGCGTGGCAGTCATTTCAGGTTTCGGCGCTGAAAGATCAGCACCGCTCCCGAGATCGCCATCGCCGAATACAGCAGCGCGTAGACGCTGTTATACAGAATCAAGCGTCCGGGTACCGCGTCCCCGTGGGCCACCTGGTTGATCACATTCAAGGCGGAGAAATTCGGCACCAGATAGGCAATGGCCATCGCCAGCCAGCCGCCCACCCCCTGCGTGATTCTGGCAAAGCCCCGCAAATCCTCCGCCAGGCTGCCGATCACGAACAGCGCGAAGGTGAACACCGCCGACATCAGCGGCGTCGAAAAGGACGAGAAAAACAACGCCAGCGCGCACACGATCAGAAACTGCAGCACGATGAAGTACAACGCTACCAGCACCCACGCGTCTATCTTCTCGAATCTGTGCGCCACGTAGAGCAGCGCCAGAAACACGCCGAGCGCCATGAACAATGTGTTCACCACCAGCGTTCCCGTGAGCCCGAAGAACTTGCCCACGACGAACTCCCATCGTCGAACCGGCCGCGATAGCACCGTGTACAGCGTGCGTTTGTCGATCTCTTTTGAAACTAGGCCAATCCCGATGAAGATGGCGATCACAACCCCAAACAGCGACACCGCCGTCAGGCCCAGGTTCACCACCACCAGGCGCTCGATGTCGATCGAAATTTCTCCCACTAGAATCGCCGCTCCGGAAAGCAGCAGCGCAAACGCGATCAGGTTATACAGAACCCGGTCGCGCACCGCTTCGCGAAAAGTGTTGAACGCGATATAACCGATCCGCGAGTTCATGCCCCCGGAGTTCACGCGCCCACCCCCTTCCGGTCCGCTTCGTTCTCGCCTTCTTCTTTCTGGCCCTCCGTGGGCCGCAGTTTCTGGATGTAGTATTCCTCCAGCGAACTGCGCACTGGCATAAGGGAAATCAGCTTGAGGCGCTCGCGCCGCAATACTTCGAGTGCCGCATCCTGCTGCTCTTCCAGCAATACCGCATTCACCATGTCGCCGCTGATCCGCGACTCAGCCCCAAGAGCGGTCAGACCCACTGGCACCCGTTGCGCGCAAAAGATAATCTCGATCTTGCCTTGCGTCCCGGAAGTCAATTCCGCGACCGCTCCCACCCCGCGCAACTCACCCTGGTGGATGATCCCCACCCGGTCGCAAAGCGCCTCCGCATCCGAGAGAATGTGCGTCGAGAAGAAAACCGTCTTGCCTTCGTGCCGCAACTGCTGGATCAAGTCCCGAACCTCGCGCCGCCCCATCGGGTCCAGGCCCGACATCGGCTCATCCAAAAACACCAGTTTCGGATCGTGCAGGATGGCCTGCGCCAGCCCCACCCGCTGCAACATGCCCTTGGAGAATTTCCGCAACTGCACGCCCGCCGATTCGCTCAATCCTACCCGCGCCAGCATCTGCTCCACCCGCGCCGAGCGTTCTTTTGCCGGAACTCCAGAAAGCTGCCCATAATAGTTGAGCAGTTCGCGGGCGCTCAGGTGGTCGTAGAAGTAGGGTTGTTCGGGCAGAAATCCAATCTCCGACTTCACCCGCGGATCATCCATCTCCTTCCCCAGAATCCGCGCCGTTCCGCCCGTTGGGAACACCAGCCCCATCAGCAGCTTGAGAGTAGTGGTCTTGCCCGCACCGTTGGGACCGAGGAAGCCGAAGACCTCGCCCTCTTCGATGGTCAGGCGGAGCGGACGCAGCGCCAGTTTCGGCCGCTTGCGCCAGAATCCGACGAGATAGTTTTTTTCGAGGTCGAGAATTTCTATCGCAGCCATGGCTATGCGCGCAACGCCAAGCCCCTTGCGTGGAATTTGCTGTGGAATCCGATGAAGAGAATTATAAGCAATGCGTGCGCGTCCTGCCGACACCCACTTGCGCGGGCGGTTACGAAGGTACACAGGTGCGCGCAGGAAGGAGCAATCATTTTTCCAGGAAAAAGCCCCACAACAAAAAGCAGAGGATTTCTCCTCTGCTTCTTTCCGGCTGGTACCCTCCCCAGGTACTTTGCCAAAATCCAAACTTACTGTAGCGGGCCCTCGGTTCCAGCGCAGGTGCTGAGACTGGCGGAGTTGGAGCGCACAATTGCATCCGCAGTCGAGCAGAACGAGCGCACACCCGTCAGATTCACACTCACCGGGTTTGTCCATGAGGAATAGCCGCTGAAACTGCCAGTCACAGTGAACGAATAGCCGTTCTTGATACCTGCCCCCAGCACCGAATCGATCAAGCAAGCGCTCCCCGACGTGGGAATTGTGGTACCGGTGCAGGTGCCCGCCAGATTACTCAGGGCGGAGGCATAGCCCACCGTCGGGAAGGACGAGTTGAACGCAATCTGAGCTGTATTGATGGCGCGAACCGACGCCACTGCGGATGACTCATTCGCCGCAATTCGCGAATGCAGATAATTGGGCACCGCCAGCGCCGCAATGATTAGAATGATGGCGACCACAATCAGCAATTCAATGAGAGAAAACCCTTCAGCCCTTCGCATCGCATCTCCCCGATCCTGAAACCAACGCAACCGATCAATTTCCAGTGAAGTCTGTTGCACGTTTCATGCCGGACCTTGGTCCATCCAGCGCAGCCTAAGCCCTTGGGAACACAATGCTACGCGCAACCCCATCCCCGCCTTCGCTGCGTTCGGCATTCCCCAGCATCGGAAGTGACACTTTGTGTCAGTTGGAATCCAGGCCGGGAAGGCACGCTACACGACCTTTGGGGCGAGAACTCAGAACCCGGCAGAAATAGAAAAGCAGAGGATTTCTCCTCCGCTTTTTCCGGCTTGTACCCTCCCCCAGGTACTTTGCCCAATCCAAACTTACTGCAGTGGGGACTCGGTCCCAGCGCAGGTGGCGAGACTAGCGGAGTTCGAACGTACAACCGCGTCCGCGACCGAGCAGAACGAGCGCACGCCAGTGCGGTTCACGCTCACCGGGTTTGTCCATGCGGCATAGCCAGTGGTAGTACCCGTATTGCTGAACGAATAGCCGCTCTTGGTGCCTGCCCCAAGAACCGTATCGATCAAGCAAGCGCCAGCCGACGTGGGAACCACGGTGCCGGTGCAGGTGCCCGCCAGATTACTCAGTGCGGCGGCATAGCCCACCGTCGGGTAAGTGGAGTTGTATGAAATCTGAGCTGTGTTGATGGTGCGAATCGACGCCACTGCGGACGACTCATTCGCCGCAATACGTGCACGTAGCAAGTTCGGGATAGCAATCGCGGCGATGATCAGAATGATCGCCACCACGATCAGCAGTTCGATCAGTGAGAAGCCCTTTTGTTTCCGCATTTAGATTGTCCTCGTCTCCGTTTGACTGTTTGGTTGGATGACCAACTCGCGTTTACTATCGCACTCCGAGGGCCAGAGACCCAAGTGACGGAAGTCAGATGTCCTTCTGGACGAAACCTTAGTGTTTTCAGCGGCCTTCTGCAGGATAGTCACCACCTCAGCCACCCTCGCTTGTTCCAGTATGACACTTTCAGAGACCAGAGTGACAAATTTTGCCAGCCTCCCCTGCGTCTCCATCTTCCCTTGAACCGCATGTCAGAGGCCGCAGTTCCTTTCTGGGAACGCTACCGTCTGCTTTTCTTGCGCCAGTCGCACTTTTCCGCCGGCATGGCAGCCCGTGTACAAGCGCGACTCATATCCGGACACGCTCTTACAGATAACAGCCAGATAACTCCGCTTCACTTCCCGGAGAGAAACGACTGCGCTGCTTTCTGCGCTTCGGGAAGATTGGTGGACAGGCGTGCCGCGCGTTCGAACATCGCCGTTGCCTCCGCGGAACGTCCCTGCTGTTGCAAAGCGTGCGCCAGCAGCAGGCAGCCAACGTCAGTCGACTGCACCTCCATCGCGTGCGAGTACTGGCGAACCGCCTCGGGCAGGTCGCCTGCTTTTTGCGCGGTCAAGCCGAGTTCGATCATGGTCACGGGTTGGTCAGGCTCCAACTGCAAGGCTAGTCCGAGATACTGCTTCGCTTTCGTCGTGTCCCCCATTTGGCGATAGATCGATCCCAGGTGGAAGCAGGCGGATGCGTGAAGGAACACGCCGCCCGCATTGGCCACCTTGGCTGCATCCCGAGACACCATTTCATAATGTTCGATGGCCGCGGGCAGATTGCGCCGGCCGTACTCATACTTGGCGAGGTTCAGATTCGCCATCAGATCGTCGGAACGGACGGCGAGCGCGGCGCGGAAGTGCGCGGCGGCCTCGTCGGTCCTGCCCTGGCTGTTCAGAAAGTCTCCCAGCATGTCTTGGGCGACGTAGTTGTCCTGCGTCAGTGCCAGCGTGCGCAGCCAGAATGACTCGACATCGTGCCAGTAGCCAACCTGACGGTAAGTGAGGATCCCCAGCGCCAGCAGACAGGAAACCGCTGGAATGGCAAGCCATGTGGCGGAAATCCGGTGAGCTTTGGCCCAGTCGGCCACCAGCCAGGTCAACATCAGAAACAAGCCAATGAACGGGATGTAGGCGTAGCGATCCGCCATTGCCTGATGGCCCACCTGCACCAGCCCGATCATCGGCACCAGGCTGCCCAGGAACCAAAACCACCCGACGGCAAGGTACCGCCGCTCGTGCGCCCGCAGCACCACAGCGGTGACGAGCAGCAATAGAAGCACGCTAGCGCCTACCCGCCAACCCGGATAGAGCCGGGTGGGGTGCGGATACAGCGCCACGAGTTTGGCTGGCCAGAACGCCTTCCCCAGATAGCCTACATACGAGATCACGGCGGTTTCCAAGCGCAAGAGCGGACTGTACTGGGAAAGAGTCTTGACCGCGCCTCCGGCCTTCTGGGCCTTCATCGTCACCAGCGCGCTCGCTGCGGAGAGCAACAGGAGTGGCACCTTTTCCAATACCAGCCAACCACTCCACCATCTGGACACGTTCCCGCCTTGCGCCGCCGGGCCGGACTCAACCTGCGAGCCCATCGGAGCGTTAATCCGGCATAGCGGCCAGTAGTCCCACAGGCAGAGCAGCAATGGAAATGTGATTACCTGCGGTTTCGAGAGCAGCGCCAGCGCAAAGCAGAAGGCCACTGCGGCATAGCGGCGGACATCAGGTCCGCGCGCATACCAGCCATAGGCATACAGAGCGAGCAGAAAGAACAGCATGCTCAGCACGTTCTTCCGTTCGGCCGCCCATGCCACGGACTCGACATTGATGGGATGAAGCGCGAACAAGGCCGCCACCATCAGGCTGCGCCAGCGGAATCCCGTGGCGCTCTGCAGCAGCAGAAACAGAAGCACAGCGTTGGCCGCGTGCAGCCAGACACTTACGTAGTGGTGTCCGGCAGGCTTCAGGCCGAACAATTCGCAGTCCAGAGCGTGCGAAAGCCAGGTCAGGGGGTGCCAGTTTGCCTGCTCGTGAGTGGTGAAAGCCCATTTCACGGTCGGCCACGTCAGGCCCGCCTTCACATGAGGATTGTCCGTGATGTATCCGTCGTCGTCATAGTTAATGAACCCGTTGTGAGTTAGAGGGTTGTAGGAAATAAGCACAGCGACGGTCAGCAGTAGGCAAAACAATAGAGTTCGCCACCGCGACGATGGAAATAACTTCGAAAAAGTGGAGACTCCCGGTCGTTCGAGGTGTTTTCCTACCGCAGCCGAGGAAGAAGAACTCATGGATTCAACGATTCTGAACCAGACCCAAAGAATTCGCGAGAAAGAACTGCGAAACGTGAGTTCCCTTGGTTACCGCTGGTTGTTCATTCCTGGAACACGCGCGACGTCAACCCAGGCAAGAGGAAGCCGTCGATCCCAGCTCCGCGTACTGACAACTGACAACTGACAACTGAGAACTCCAGATTGACGTCTCGGCGGCAAGAAGTGACCTCGCCGCCGTCCCGAACCCCTTGCCCGTGCGCTAGAATGAGGCTCGCCCTACCGCCTATGCCAAATCTCCAATTAAATGCCGATCGCGATATCGCTCGCGCTTCCACTCTGCCCGCACCCCTCTATTTCAATCCGGCGACGTTCGAAGACGAAAAGGCCAGGATCTTCGCCTCCACCTGGCAGCTCGTCGGTCATGTTCACCAGGCCGCGAGCCCCGGCGACTACTTTACCTTCGACCTCATCGGAGAACCGCTCCTCATCGCGCGCGGCGAGGACGGCGTTCTCCGGTGCTTTTATAACGTTTGCCGCCATCGCGCCGGCAACCCCGCCTCGGGCTGCGGCAACCGCAAACTCTTCCGCTGCGGCTACCACGGCTGGACCTACCGTCTCGACGGCGCTCTGCTCGTCACCCCCGAATTCGATGGCGTCGAAGTTTTCGATCCCCAGGACTTCAGCCTCGCCCCGGTTCGCATCGAGGAATGGTTCAACCTCATCTTCGTCAATCTCGATCCCGGGGCCGGCCCCCTGTGCGAATCTCTGGGCGAATTGCCCGCCCAGGCCGGGAAGTTCGATTTTCACAGCATGAAGTTCTCCGAGCGCCGCACCTACGACATGAACTGCAACTGGAAGACCTACATCGACAATTATCTCGAGGGCTACCATGTGCCCAGCGTTCACCCGGCGCTCAATCGCGAAATCAACTACAGCGCCTATTCGGTCGAGCCTTGTCCCAACTATGTTCGCCAGTGGACTCCGATCCGCGGAGCCCAGCCCGGAGACGCCGCCGCGCGCCGCTACCCGCAATCCGGCAAAGAACTCACCGCTGATTATTTCTGGGTCTTCCCCAACTGGATGCTCAACTGCTATCCCGATAACATCTCGCTCAACATCATCCTGCCGCTTGGTCCCGAGCGCACGCGGGCAATTTTTGAATGGTATTTGCCGGAGAAAGACCTGGGGAGCGAGGCCGCCCGCAAAGCTGTGGCCTTCAGCGACGAGATTCAGGCCGAAGACGTCCGCATCTGCGAAATCGTTCAGAAGAATCTTCACTCCCGCAGCTACCACAGCGGCCGCTATAGCGTGAAGCAGGAAAAGGGTGTCCACGCCTTCCACCAGATGTACCGCGAACTCATGCCCGCATAGGTTTGCTGATGGAGAGCCGGGCATCCCCGCCCGGCCGGATCCGTCGACTGCGCTCAGGGCAGGCTCGCGAGATGCCCGTCCCTCCACTGGATGACTCATCACGCAATCATGGTTCAAGTTACCGTCGATTGGTCTGACGCTACTCACAATCGTCCAAGTCAACACGGCTCGCGTTAGAATCTCGGCAGAGAGGGATTGGGTAACGTCTCGAGGAAGATCCAACCTTCCGCCACCGGAGCGGCCTCCAACTATCGACATGTCACTGCCCCGCGAAAAGCACGTGGTCATCTCCTGCCTCTTGTTGGCGGCGGTCACGCTCGCTTTCTACAATCCCATCGTCCGTAACCAGTTCGTCGATTTCGATGACTTGTCCTACATTGTGAAGAATAACCACGTTCTGGGCGGTGTGACGTGGACCACTGTGAAGTGGGCGTTTACGACCTTTCGCGACGGTAACTGGCATCCGTTGACCTGGTTGTCGCATGCCTTGGACTGCCAGATCTTTCACCTCAATCCGATTGGACACCACTACAACAGTCTCTTGTTGCACGCGGCCTGTGCGGTGCTTCTCTTCCTGCTGTTCCGCCGGGCAACAGGATTGACCTGGCCCAGTCTGGTAGTGGCTGCTTTGTTTGCCCTGCATCCGGTCAACGTTGAGTCGGTTGCCTGGGCCGCGGAACGCAAGAACGTGCTTAGTATGTTGTTCTTCCTGCTAGCTCTCTACGCTTACGACAGCTATGCGCGCACAGGCAGACGGTATCTCTATTGGTTGGTAACCGCCTCTTTTGCCCTTGGCCTGTTGGCGAAACCGCAGATCGTGACTCTGCCTTTTGTGCTGCTGCTTTGGGATTACTGGCCGCTGCAGCGCATGGATGCGGGATCGGCGGCACAAGGCTTGCCTGCGGCTCCCACTCCACGCTCGTTCGCCTATCTCGTTTGGGAGAAGTGGCCCCTCTTCGTTCTCGCCGCAGCGGATTCGATCGTCACCGTGATTGCGCAGCACGCCGGGTCCTCCGTGCGGACGCTCTCGGAAGTTTCAGTGTCGGCGCGACTGCAGAACGTCTTCGTCTCCTACGTGAGATATATCGGGAAGGCGTTTTGGCCGACTCGGCTGGTTCCGCTATATCCGCGTCCCGTAAGTTCGCTGCCCGCCTGGCAGGTGTTGGGATCGGCGGCGCTGCTGCTCTTGGTGTCGGCGCTGGTGATTCGCTGGCGAGACCGCCGCTATTTGGCCTTCGGCTGGTTCTGGTTTCTGGGAACTTTGATCCCGATGATTGGGATTGTCACCGTTGGTGAACAGGCCATGGCCGACCGCTACGCGTATCTTCCCTATATAGGTTTGTTTGTCGCGGTCGTGTGGGCTCTCGGTGAAGCAGCCTCCAAGCGCGAAATCCGCGGCGCTTGGCTCGCCGGCTTCGCCGTTCTCTTGCTCTGCGTTCTAGGGAGTCTCACGTATCGACAACTGGGCTACTGGCACGACAATGAAACCTTGTGGCGCTATGCGTTGAGCGTCACCGAGGGGAATTACACAGCACACAGCAATCTCGCGCTCGCCCTTGCCAAAGAGGGCCAGCCCGAAGAGGCGCTCTATCATTTCCACCGAGCCAAGGCACTGCACAAATATCCGGCCGTCCAACTTCTCGCGCTCGCCACTTATGAGTTGCACGTCGACCGTCCCCAGGAAGCGATGGAGGAATGCAATGCGGCGCTGCGCGATACCGACGATCCGAAGCTTCAGGCCGCCGCATGGAGCGGGCTTGGTCAAGCTCATTTGGAGTTGCGCCAATACGATCAGGCCACCGAGAGCTATCAGAAGGCTGTGCGTTTGAATCCGGACGACGGACCGGCGCTGACCGGGTTGGCCGTTCTGGCGCTGCGCCAGGGGCATCCTGACGTAGCCGTAGAGCAACTGGCGCACGCTGTGAAAGTCGATCCCAACGATGTGAATGTCCTACTCTATGCGCAAGCTCTGCGCCGGGCCGGTCGTGCGGCTGAGGCCGATTCCGCTTCCGCGCAGGTCCAGAAGATTTCCACGGATTTAGGCCAGGCGCAGTTCGACGCCGGACAATTCCTCGCCTTTGTCGGACTGAAGCCACTGTAGAGAAGCAGCCGGAAGAAGTTTCCACCACCGAGACGCCGAGCACGCCGAGAAAAATCAAGGGGAATCAAAACCTTCCACCACAGGCGTTATCGCTGTAGCAACAAGAGGAGATCTGAGCTGGATCTACATTTAAGTTCTGTGCAGCCGTTTGTTTTTTCTTGGATTTTCTCGGCGTCTCGGCGGTGAGAGCTCAGCTTCGCTTCAGCAGCAAACAAGTGATGTCATCGTGCTGCGGAGTGTTCCCCACGTGCCGGTCCAGATCCGCCATCAGGCTGCGCAACAGTTCGGCTGGAGTGGATCTCGACTCGCGATCCAGCAGCCGGATCAATTCCGGTTCGCCGTATTCCTCATCCCCGCTATTCACCGCTTCCACCACTCCATCGGTAAAAATCACCAGCCAGTCGCCGCTCTCAAGGCGAGTCGTTCCCATCTGGTAATGCGATTCCGCAAGAATTCCTATCGGAATGCCTCCCGCTTCCAGCCGTTCCACCGCGCCCGAGGATTTCCGCAGAATCGGAACGTTATGTCCCGCGTTGACATACGCGATTGCTCCGGTCAGGGGATCGAGTTCGGCCAGGAATGCGGTCGTGAAGCGAACTCCGCCCATGCTGTTCGAGCAGGCATAGCGATTCACCCCCTCCACCAGTTCCGCCAGCGCGACGCCGCTCGTCGACAGCGTCCGCAGACTCGCCTGGAAGGTGGCCATCAGCATCGCCGCCGGAATACTTTTTCCCGCCACATCGGCCACCACAAACAGAATGCGGTCTTCGTCCGACCTTCGCCCCGGCCGCAAAATCACATCGTAGTAATCGCCCGCCACCGTGTTTGCCGGACGCGTCGCATACGCGATCTGGTATCCCGGAATCTGCAGCGGAGCGCCCGGCAATAACCAAGCCTGAATCTCCTTGGCAATCTCCAGGTCGCGTTTCATCACCACTCGGTCCGCCAGCTCCAGCAGCAGGACGACAAACATCAGCAACCCGCCATACACATGCAAGTCGAATTCGTGGATCTCGACATGATTGTTGGCGTCTGTGGGAGTGAATCCACCGGAAGGCAGAAACAGCAGAATCAGCGCCAGCAGCAGCAGCACGCGGCGCGCTGGGGTCAGCTTCTCCAGGATCGCCCAGAACAACGCCTTCGCGATTTGCCAGGCTCGCCGGACGCGGGACGGTTCCGCCCGCAGATGGTCCAGCCCCGCCGAGTAAAGCCGGTAGCTCGATCGCGCGTCTTTCTCAAACTGTGACCAGAGTTGGTCGACAGCCAGCCCCTCGGTGACCCGATGCCAGAATTGCCGGGCGTCGTTCTTGAATCCCGATCGCGCTGAAACCGTGTGCTGAGGGGAGGCCATGGCGGAGGAATCATTATAGGGCAGTTCAATCCCCTGCCGAATTCTTCAGAATAGGTCCAGTTGCTCCTTCGCCTCTCTCCCGGCATGTGCCCGCTGGCTTCGCCTCGCAAACTCCCCTCCAATCCCATATTTCCGCCGCAGAGCCTTCATCAGCAACGACAGCCTCTGCGCATATCCCTTTGGCAGAAATGCGTGGCTCTCATAGCGCTTCTTGTAGTTCGCGACCAGGGTAGGAAAGTGCTCCGCGAGAAATGGAAGGAACACTGCCGCCGAACACGGCTTCAGAAATAGCGGATTGGCAAAGATATACTTCGCGCCCGCTTCACCGGCGGCTTTCACCAGAGCCTCGAGATCGCGCGGACGATCCGTGATCTCGGGCAGCACCGGAGCGCAGATCACCCCCGCGTCGACGCCCGCAAGATTCAACTGGCGTACCGTTTCCAGCCGCAGGTCGGCCCGAGGCGCCCGTGGCTCCAGTTTTCGAGCCAGTTCAACATCCACCGTAGTCACCGTTACATTCACAAAGATTCGGTTGTTCTCCCCAATCCGCCGCAGAATCTCGGCATCGCGCGTAATCAGGTTCGACTTTGTGACAATCCCGATTTCAAAGCCAGAGTGTTTTGCTAACTCTTCGAGGATGGCGCGCGTCACCTCAAAGCGCCGCTCGGCCGGCTGATAGGGATCAGTCGCCGTGCCAATCGCAATCTCTTCTCCACGCTTGACCCTTTTCAACTCCCGCCGTAGCAGTTCCGCCGCATGCTGTTTGACGAAGATTTTCCGCTCGAACTCGATCCCGTCGCGCAGTTCCATGAACTCATGCGTGTAGCGGGCATAGCAGTACTTGCAGGCAAATTCGCATCCGCGATAAGGATTGATGGCCCAGGTAAACGGCAGATTGCGCTGGCTCACCACCCGATTAAGCAGCGATCGCGTACCGAGCGTGAAGTACTCGACGTTGTGCCCTTCGCGCAGCGACTCACCCGCAGCCGCCAGACGCGCGATGCCAACCAACTTCGGCGGCGACTCGGAATCGGGGAGCAGGGGAAGTGAGGCCATAGGCGCTGGCGTCTGTTCGCCATTTGTTCGCCTACAGTACCTCTAGTCTGGACGCTTGTCAAACGCGAAGATCGTCACCCGTAGAGACGCGGCTCGCCACGTCTCACTGCGGCGCAAAAACCCAATGCCTACGGATGCTCGCCCTGCTCCGGCAGCAGCCCCGGCGGTGGCGCTGGAATCGCTATGTCCAGTTTGTTCACCGTCCCCAGCGACGACAATGGCTTGTCGAACTCGCCGGTGTTGCCCACCACCAACACGGCCATCAGCTCGCGGTGTATGTACTTCGCTGCGACCCGTACTACATCTTCTTTGGTAACTCCTTCGATCCCCTTCTGAAACTTCTCCAGGAAGTCCAGCGGATAGCCGTAAAACTCGTACGCCATTTGTTCTTGCAGGACTTTCTCCGGTGAATCGAAGCGGAAGACGAAAGAATTCAGAATATTGTCTTTCGCAAGTTTGATTTCCTCATCGCCGATGGGACGCTTGGCGAGGTCGGCAATCTCCTCATCGAGCGCCTGAATGGATTCGATCGTGGTCTTGCTCTTGGTGCTCACGGTCAGCCGCAGCATCCCGGGATGATCCCAGCCTGCACCCACTCCGCCGCCTACCGCATACGCCAGCCCTTTGGTGGTGCGAATGTCGCCAAACAGGCGCGACGCAAAGCCTCCGCCGAATGCCTCGTTGAACACCGAGACCGCGAAGTAATCCGGGCTCTTCCGCGTGATGCCGAGGGCAACCATTTGAATGTGGCTTTGATTTACGTCGGTCTTATCGACCTCGTAATATCCCGGCCTCGCAGGCTCGGGCTTGATCTCCGGATCGTTCGCCGCCGGCCCCCGAGGCCACGCTGCAAACGAAGCGCGCAGACGAGCTTCCATCTTCACCGCGTCGAAATCGCCGACCACGCCGAGGATGATGTTGTTGGGATGAACGTATTTGCTATGCCACTCCACCAGATCCTGCCGCGTGATCGCCGCCACCGTCGCATACTCCGCGACCCGCGCATACGGATTCTTGGCGCCATACGCCAGCTTCGCCGCTTCCCGCGCCGCAATCTGCCCGGGATCGTCATTGCGCCGCGAGATGCCGTCGTACAGCCCCTTCTGCGCAATTTCAATTTTCTCGGCGCGAAACTCCGGATTCTTCAGCACGTCCTCGAACACGCGAAACACGTCGTCGAAATCTTCTTTCAGACACGACCAGCTCACGGTCGTCGAGTCAACCCCTGGTTCGGTCTCAACCTTGGCCGCGCGCTGCTCCAAGTAGTCGTCGAGTTGGTCGCCGGTCTGGGATTTCGTGCCGCCGGTGCGCCACACTTCGCCATAAACATCGATCAGCCCCGTCTTTTTCCCAGGAACCGAGCGCTCGCCGCCGCGAATGCGAGCTGTGCCATCAATGGTCGGCAACTCGTGGTCTTCCTGCAGAAAAACCACCATGCCATTCGGCAACGCGATGCGCTTCGGCTGCGGCGGATGAAACGCCGGCAACTTCGGAATCGGTATCTGTTGCCAGGTTTGCTGCGAACTCTGCTGCGCCTGCGCCCACAGTTGCGCACTACCGCTCCAGAAGCCAACAAAAACGAACAGGACGAGAGTAGAGACGACCAGTAGCTTCGCATCAGGGTATCGCTTCAGCGACACCGCAAATCCGTGCAAATCCATTGCCCCTTTAGGGGCCGTGCGTGCGCGCTTCACTGTCCACCTCCTTGCGGTTGAACACCTGGCACAAGCGTTGGGTTTTCGCCGGGTGGCCCAGCTGGTGGAGGCGCAAACTCGATGATCCCCACCGTCCGGTTGTCGGGGGTAAACGTCTTATTCGCGACTCGCCGGATGTCCGCCTTAGTGATCTTTTCGATCCGGTCAACCGAACGGAACAGCTCCCGCCAGTCGTCATAGCGAGCCTGATAAAGCCCAAGTTCGGATGCCAAACCCTCATTCGATCCCAGCGAGCGGATCAGGTTTGCCTTGGCGCGCGTCTTGATCATCTTCAACTCTTCGTCCGAGATGTCTTCTTTCTTCAGCCGTTCAATCTCCACATGAATCGCATCGCCAATTTCCTGCGGCTTGTGGCCCGGAATCGGTAACGCGTAAAACGCGAAGAGCTGCGGATATTTATTTCCCGGATACCCGGTAAATCCCTCTGCGTCCGAAGCGATCTGCTTGTCGCGGACCAGTGCCCGGTAAAGCCGCGACGTGCGTCCATTCGACATCAGGTCGGTGATCGCGTCATAGACCTGGTCATCAGGGCTGCGGTAATCGGGGCGGTGATAGCCTTCGATATAGAACGGCTGCGACTGCTCGTGCAGCACCACGCTGCGTTCGGAATTCTGCGGAGGCTCGGCGGTCGTCGCCGTGTCGGGCTTGGGGCGAGCCGGAATTCGCGAGAAATACTTCTCCACAATCGGCATCGCCTCCGAAGCCTTTACGTCGCCCACCACGGTGACCACCATGTTCGAGGGCACGTAATACTTATCGAAAAAGTTCTGTGCGTCGGTCGCCGAAAAAGAATTCAAGTCCGAGATCCACCCGATCGTCGGCCGGTGATAAGGATGGGCCACGAATGCCTCTTCGGTGAATTGCTCGACCAGCCGCCCGGTGGGATTACTGTCGGTCCGCATGCGGCGCTCTTCGATCACGACATTGCGCTCTTTGTAAAATTGCCGCATCACCGGATGCAGAAAGCGCTCCGATTCGAGGTAGGCCCACAATTCCAGCCGGTTGATGGGAAATGAGTAGAAGTATCCGGTTTCATCGAAACTGGTGAAGGCGTTCATGCCCTCGCCGCCTTCGCCTTCGACAATCTTGCCGAACTCATTGGTGTAAGGCGCGGAGAACTTGTCGGCCGCCGCAATCGCGTCCTTCCAGTTCTGTTCGAGTTGCTTGAGCTTCTGTTCGTCGCGGTCCACTGGCTGGTCGCGCTCGGCAATGTAGGCGGCATAAGCGCTTTCGACATTCGCCAGCGCAACTTTCTCGCCGGCATAGTCGCGCGTCCCAATCGTGTCCGTTCCCTTGAACGCCATGTGCTCGAACATGTGGGCGAGGCCTGTCTTGCCCATGGGATCCTGCACCGAGCCCGTATCCACATGGGTGAAGAACGAAAACACCGGTGCCTCCGGCCGCTCGCAGATAATGACGGTGAGCCCGTTGGTCAGTGTCTTCACCGTAGTGCGCTTCTCGAAAGAAGCCAGATCCTGGCCCAGAGCAAGCGAGCACAGCACGAAACCGATGACGATCGTCTGGACGACGATGGTTTGCAGAAGAGTTGAGCGAGACTTCATCTTGCCTCCACGACGGAACACCAAAAACCTGAAGTTACGTGGAGGCAGGGAAGCTTGTCAAACCGGCCCAGCCGGTTGCAATCTGGTACTTCACAAGCTATCTCGACGTGTAATCTGGGTTCCGCAGAAGTTCCGAAGATTTCTGTACGCGAATTTCTAATAGCAGGAGGCTGGTATGAGGTCTTCCGGGTGGCTGGTGCTTCTGGTGAGCCTCGCGCTTTCCTCGCCCGCACAAAATGACGCGGAGGTTCCGACCAATGAGAAAGCCCAGAAAACCTACAAGCAAGGTCTGGAGCACCTCCGGGAACACATGACCGCGTCCGCGCTTGACAGCTTCAAGAAAGCGGATAAGCAGGACGACGGGCACTGTCTTCCATGTCAGAAGAAGATGATCAAGTACGGGATCGAGCTTGGAGAATGGAAGACTGCGGAAATCGCCGGTGAAGAGCTGGTGTCCGAGGTGCAGGGCAACAATAACATAGCCCTCGCGCACTATCACCTCGGAATTGTGCTGCGGGACCAGGGGCTCGAAAAGCACAAGGATGAGATCTTTGCCCGAGCACACGACGAAATGACCAAGGCGCTGGCGGCGGCGCCAAATTTTCCGGAGGCGGTTTATGTTGATGGACAGATACTTGCGCACTTGAAGCAGGACGATGCGGCCAAGCAGCGGTTTGAGCAGTTTGTAAAAATGAAGCCGGAAGACGATCCGAATCGACAGCGCGCGCTGCGATACATCAGCGCGCCCGAGTTGGCGCGAGCGAGAATGGCGCCCCCGTTTTCGATAACCACAACGGACGGACAGCGCGTCTCTTTGGACGAACTGAAAGGCAAGGCTGTGCTGATCGACTTCTGGGCCACTTGGTGCGCGCCCTGCCGCGAGGCTCTGCCCCATATGCGGGAGATCGCGAAGAAGTTTGAGGGCCAGCCTCTGGTGGTGCTGAGCGTGAGCCTTGACGACGATGAGCAGAAGTGGAAGGAATTCGTCGCAAACAATGGGATGACCTGGCCGCAATATCGCGACGGCGGTTTTAAAGGCCCCATCGCGACCTTGTTTGCGGTCCGTGCGATCCCACAGACCTTCACCATCGATGCGGATGGAGTGTTGCAGGATCAGCACATCGGAGATGCGGCGATTGAAGGCAAGCTGAAAAAGTTGGTAGGCCGGGCGCGGGAGCTGCAGGCGGCACACACGCCGAAGTAATGGTGGCTCGTCGGCCACTGCAATATCGGCCGTTTCACCAGCAGCGCTCTGTGGCTTGTTTCTGAGCCCGGCTCTAGAATGGACAGCTATGAAGAAGAGTTTTTTGCTCGTGCCTGGGTTGGCGGTCCTTCTTGGGATTGGCCTGGTTGGGTCGACGTGGGCCCAGGACACTGAAGGCCCGATGTCAGATTTGCGCTTTGTGGTTGTGAAAGATTACAACGGCAAGCCAGTGCGGAATGCGGCGGTCATCCTGCATCCGGTGAGCCGGAGGGGAAAGCAGGCGCGCGGCGGGTTGGAGTTGAAAACGGACAACGAAGGGCGGACGAATATTGACGGGATTCCGTACGGTCCCCTGCGGGTGCAGGTGCTGGCGCCGGGTTTCCAGACTTTTGGGGAAGACTACGAGATCGACAAGCCGGCGTTCGAGATCACCGTGAAGCTAAAGCGTCCGGGTGGCCAGTACTCGGTGTACGGGAACAACGGAGATACGAAGAAAACTGACGACAAGAAACCGGCCGAGCAGAAACCGCAGCAATGATGATGATGAGAGGCGCGAAAGCGGAGGTTCGAGTGAGATTGAAAATGAAAGGAAATTTCTTGGTGGCGACGGCGGCGGTGATCGCGCTTGCGCTTGGCGCGGTTGGGTTGGCGTGGGCTCAGGACGACGAGGGGCCAACGTCGAGTGTGCGGTTTGTCGTGGTGCGCGACACCGACGGTAAGCCGGTGAGGAATGCCGAGGTGGTGCTGCATCCGGTGAACCGCAAGGGAAAGCAGGCGCAGGGAGAGATGGAGCTCAAGACGGACGCGGATGGGAAGGCGAGTGTTGACGGGATTCCGTACGGTCCGCTGCGGGTGCAGGTGTTAGCGCCGCATTTCCAGACCTTTGGGGAAGACTACGAGATCAACAAGCCGGAGATGGAGCTCACCGTGAAACTGAAGCATCCGGGCGGCCAGTACTCGATCTATGAGAATCACGGGGACGACAAGAAGCCGCAGTGATATTGGGACGTGACAGGGAGAGCCGGGTGTCCTACAATCGGCTGCCATGGGATTGCAGGAACTAACCGTCGAGCGCTATGAAGGGGTGGCGGACGACCAGCGGATTTTGCTGCTGCGCGGGCCGATCACGATAGAAACCGCTCCTCAGTTCGAACGAGCGGTGCGCCACGAGAGCGCGGAAACGATGATTGTGGACCTGTCGGACGTTCCCTACATCGATTCGGTGGGACTGGGATCGCTGGTGGCGGCGTACGTATCGCATCAGAAAACGGGACGATGTCTGGTGCTGACCGGGGTGAAGCCGCGAGTGCGCAAGATCATGGAAATCACCAGGGTGAACGATTTCTTTGTGACTTTTGGCACCACGTGGGAAGCGGTGGAAGCGCTGGCGAACACCGGGACGGCTTGAGACACAGTTGAAATCCGTGGGAGAGATGGGCGCCCTGCCCGTCCAGTCGCGCCGGTCGCGTGGTTTCATGAATCGAAAACCCTGAGCTGCCATCTAAACGGAATTGCCCGCGTGCGCGCCGGCGTCTATGAATCTTCTTTACCGATATTCCAAAGAATACTGGAAACTCTTTGTGGTCGCGCTCTTGCTGGCCGCGACCAATCAAATCTTTTCACTGCTCGATCCGCTAATTTTTCGGCATGTGATCGACAGCTACGCCACCAAATATCACCAGTACACGCAAGCCCAGTTTGTGCGCGGGGCTGGACTGTTGCTGCTGGCTGCTGTGGGCGTGGCGTTTGTGTCGCGCGTGGCCAAGAATTTCCAGGACTACTTCGTGAACGTGATCGTGCAGCGCTTGGGCGCGAGAATGTACTCGGACGGAATCCGTCATTCGTTGGATTTGCCCTACCAGGTCTTTGAAGACCAGCGCAGCGGCGAAACTCTGGGCAAGCTGCAAAAAGTTCGCAGCGACGTGGAGCGCTTTATTACCGCTGCCATTAACGTACTTTTCATTTCGCTCATCGGCATCGTTTTCGTGATGATCTACGCCTTCCGAGTGCATTGGTCGATCGCTCCCGCCTTTCTGATCACGGTTCCGCTGCTCGGAATTATCAGCTCGGTGTTGAGCAAGCGCATTAAGAAAATGCAGAAAACGATTGTTGCCGAAACCACCGCGCTGGCAGGTTCGACGACCGAGTCGCTGCGCAATATTGAATTGGTAAAGAGCCTCGGCCTGGCGCATCAGGAAGTGAAGCGGCTCAACGGAATCACGGGAAAGATTCTGAATCTCGAACTCAAAAAAGTGAAGTATCTGCGCAGCCTGAGTTTCATCCAGGGGACGGCGGTCAACGCGTTGCGCACCAGCATTTTGTTCTTGATGCTTTATCTGATCTTTCGCCAGGAGATCACCATCGGCCAATTTTTCTCCCTGATGATTTATTCGTTTTTCATTTTCACGCCATTGCAGGAGTTGGGGAACGTCATCAACATTTATCGCGAAACGGAAGTCTCGCTGCACAATTTTCAGCTGATCCTCGACACTCCTCGCGACCCCAAGCCCGCCGATCCGGAACCGGTCGACGAGCTCATGACGCTGCAGTTTGAAGACGTCAGTTTTCAGCATCAGAGTTCTTCCTCCCTGGCATTGGACGAGATCGGCTTCAGTGCGGCTCGCGGAGACACGATTGCGTTTGTCGGGCCGTCTGGAGCAGGGAAGTCAACCCTGGTCAAGCTTCTGGTGGGTTT
The DNA here is from genome assembly GCA_003162255.1 of Acidobacteriaceae bacterium. Taxonomy (GTDB): domain Bacteria; phylum Acidobacteriota; class Terriglobia; order Terriglobales; family Acidobacteriaceae; genus Acidiflorens. Next base: position 23,321 of record PMMJ01000145.1, read on the forward strand.
GTACGCTCCGAAGGCGGGCGAAATTCTTTACAACGGGATTTCATCGCACCGAGTGGATCTCGATCTCCTGCGAGAGAAGATTGGATTCGTGACCCAGGACACGCAGTTGTTCTCGGGCTCGATTCGCGAGAACCTTCTCTTCGTGAATCCGCAGGCGACGGATGAGGAGTGCATGGAAGTTCTGCAGCAAGCGGCCGCGCACAGCTTGCTTTCACGCGCCGACCGCGGCTTGGACACGCTGATCGGCGAAGGTGGCGTAAAGGTCTCGGGAGGCGAGAAGCAGCGGCTTTCGATTGCTCGCGCGTTGCTGCGGCATCCCCAGTTGCTGGTGTTCGATGAGGCCACCTCCTCGCTCGATTCGCTGACGGAGGAAGAAATCAGCCGCACCATCCGCGAAGTCGCGACCAACCAGGAGGCGATCACGATTCTGATTGCGCACCGGCTGTCGACGGTGATGCACGCCGACCGAATCTACGTGCTGGAGCGTGGCCACATCGTCGAATTTGGACGGCACTCCGAACTGCTCGACCAGAAAGGTCTGTACTACGCGATGTGGCGGCAGCAGGTTGGCGAACGCGAGGCGGTCGCGCAGGCGAAGTAGCGGCGCAGCGCGCGCAACGCCTCACGTGATCACGGGAACGTTGCTGATTCCCGCGGTGCCGAACACGCGCCGGTAGCGTTCGATTTCGGAAGGTGTGCCCAGCGCCTTGGCGTAGTTGTCGGAGAGCTTCACTGCGGATTTGCCTTCGACCGTGGATACCTTGCAGATCAGGCTGAGCGGGTCGAAGTCGCTGCCGCCCGTGGGATCGCAGCCGCGGAAATCGTTGGTCAGCAAAGTGCCCCAGCCTGCGCTGAAACGAATGCGGCGCCCAGGGGTCCACTTCTGGCGATCGTGGAAATCGGCGGCGCTGCGGAAGTCATTGATGGACACGCCGCTCTCGATCGCTCCACCAAAATAGGCGTGCAGTCCGAGAATGTCATCGACGTCGAGCGCGTCAGACGCGATGATGAGCTTCTGATGCGCGTCTCGGCCGCGTCCCTCGATCCATTGGATATATTCGTCGCCGGCAACATAGGGATTCTTGCTGTCGATGCGCTGGCCCGTCCAATCCGCCGCCCAGTCGGGGGCGTTGTCGAGAAATTGTGTGGTTCCAAAAGTGTCGGGCAACATGATACGGAGAGCGCCTTCGTAGGTGCTCTGCCACAACTCGAGGAAGTGGTACTGCGAAGCTTTCAGGGCGTCGTCATCCGGCGCGAGCGCGGCCATGACCATGGGGATCTCATGCGCGTTGGTTCCAATGGCTTCCAGATCATGCTTGTGGGCGAGGAAGGCATTCGAGGTTCCGGTGAATGCATTGCCGAGATTCGCTGCCATGGCCTCGACCACGTATTCCTGCCAGAGGAAACTGTGGCGGCGCCGGGTTCCGAAATCGGCCACGGCAAGGTCGGGGACGCCGCGCAGCCGTTCGATCTTGCCCCATAATTTTGTTTTCGCCCGGGCATAGAGGATGTCGAGGCCGAACTCGTGCAGCTTTTTCATGCCGGCGCGCGTCTTAAGCTCGTCGATGATGGAAAGAGCATAGAGTTCCCACATCGTGGTCTCGACCCAAAGTCCGTCGAACGAGAGCATGAATTGTCCATCCTCGATCGATAGTTCGTAGTCCGACAACCGAAAGTCGCGTTCCAGCCATTCCAGAAAAGCGGGTTCAAAGATCCCGCGGCGGCCATAGAAAGTGTTGCCCGCGAGCCACACCAGTTCCGACCTTCGAAACTGCAGGCGGCGAGCGTGCTCCATCTGGTGGATCAGTTCCTCGCGTGGGAACATGTCGGCGAGGCGCACGGATGAAGAGCGGTTGAACAGAGAAAACGACACACGGGTCTTCGGGTAATGCTTCCAGATGAACTGGAGCATCAACAGTTTGTAAAAATCGGTATCGAGTAAGGACCTGGTGACCGGGTCCAGTTCCCAGTTGTGGTTGTGCGCCCGCTCGGCGAAGTTCACGATCATCGCGTACTATCCTCTGTGACCGCCACCAGAAAATCAACCACGTTACCTGTGGGTGTGCCTTTTTTGCACGCTGGCTGACTTTCGGAAGGCAAACAAGGTACTATCGAGTTTCCGCATGAGACTGCCTCGGCCCGTCACTGCCGCACCCCGGACTTGCCCATCGTTATTTCTTGCGATCAGCCAAATCCAGGGCTGGGCGGTGTTCTCCGGCCGTGCTCTACGTGCCCTCGTGGTAGGGGTTCTCCCCGCAATGTTGCTTCTGCGATCGACCCGCGATGAGGTTTACAACATCCTGTGGGCGCTGGTGTTCGGTTTTGCCACGCTGAATATTTTGAGCCTCGGGGCGCGCCGTTTCGAGGAGCAAAAGACCGGCCTGAACTTCGGCGAGATTCTCGCCATCCTGGTTGTCCTGGTGTCGATCGTTCTGCTGGGTTGGGAGATGCTGTATCTGTTCCACATTCTGCCGATTCGCCTCACGCCGCGTTGACCTCGATTGCGGTATCATCGCGGTGTGGCGAAACGCGAATCTAATTTTGAAGTGACTTGCCCCTGCTGCGGCGCGGTCATGAAGATCGACGCGGCGACGCGCAGCATCATCGCGCACACCGCCCCGGTCAAGCCAAAAACCTTCAACGACATGGAAGAGGCCGCTCGCGCCATGAAAGAGCAGGACAGCCGCCGCGACTCGATCTTCCGCCAATCGATGGAAGCGCAAAAGCATGCCGCGGAACTGCTGGAGAAAAAATTCCAGGAGGCGGTGAAGAAGGCCAAGGAAACGCCAGACACGGGAAAGCCGATCCGGGATTTCGATCTGGACTGAAAACTTGCTGCTTTTTTACCGCAGAGACGCCGAGTACGCCGAAGAAAAGCAAAAGTTTAACAACCCCGGCACAAGCGCGGTTCGTATCAGGGCACGCCTTCAGGCGTGCCGTAAGTACCGGTTTTAAGAGCGCCTTCAGGCGCTGAGGACGGCGATTGGAGTTTGACCACAGGTTCTTGAATGACTGGACCTCTTGTCTTAGGACACCGCGGCGCGCGGGCCTTCCGCCAAATTCCTGAGAATACTTTAGCGTCGTTCGACCTCTGTTTGCAGCACGGCTGTGACGGGTTCGAATTCGATGTGCGCCGTTCCGCCGATGGCGAGGCTGTGATCTGCCACGACGCGACCATCGGCGCGATGAAGATCGAGAGCACGGCGTCGAAAAGCCTCGCTTTGCTGTTGCCCACGCTGGAGGATGTTCTCCATCAGTTTGCGCACCGTGCCTTTCTCGATATCGAGTTGAAGGTTGCGGGACTCGAGTCGCAGACGCTCGCGGAGCTGCGCCAGCATCCACCGAAAAAGGGATACGTCGTTACGTCGTTCCTTCCCGAGGTGCTCACGGCGATCCATGATCTCGACTCAGCGATTCCGCTGGGATTTCTTTGCGAGACCGCAGACCAGCTTCGAACCTGGCGCGAAATGCCGGCGCAGTGGGTGATTCCGCTTTTCAAACTGGCGGATCGGGACTTGGTCGAAACGGTTCATGCGGCCGGGAAGAGAATTATGGTCTGGACCGTGAATCACGCCCAGCGCATGTGCGAGTTCGCGGCGTGGGGTGTGGATGCGATCATTTCGGATGAAACGGAACGAATCGCAGAAGTCATTGATGTGCCCTGATAGGACACTGACCGCAGCGGATCGGGAGGGTTCCAAGTAATAACAGAACTTGGTGCTCTATTCCGTGATGACGTGGTCCGCCCACTCTACTAACGACACGAAGATCGTGGGGTTTCCGAACTTGGCGGCAAAGTTGGCCAGATCCTCTTCCGTGACGCCACGAGCGCGAGAACAGGCGCCACAAGCGTAGATGGGAACTTTCCGGGCGGCGAGCTTGGTCAAGGACTCGACGATCGGCGGCCAGCCTACCGGAGTCACAGAATTCGCCACCGCCTTGCGCATCAGCGATACGGCTTCACCGAGCAAGAAAATCCGCACATCGTGTCCGGCTTCTGACAGGGCTAGTCCGTGAGAAAACGGGAAGGCGGCTTTGGTGGGATCGTCGGATCCCCAAGCGCTCTTCATCATGATCTTCAGGGATTTCTTTGAGGGTTGGGTTTGTGTCTGTGTCTGCATGACTCCCGCAGCGAGAAATGGGAGTGCAGCAATCTGGGACAGCCGAGTGAGAAATTCACGCCTTGCCACGCGATCCTCCAGTCATTTGACCTACAAGCGGAAGGGCCACATCTTACACGATTCTGAATCAATGATGACTTCTGTTTTCAGGGCTAGGCTTCGGCCAGTAGTCAGGGCCAACCTTCTGCCAAAACCAGGTTCGTTCTGCAATTTTCCGATGGATAGTTTGCCCCCGGCCAGAAAGCTCATTTACATTGGAAGGTCATGCCCACCACAGGCGAACGATTCGAGCGAGCGGTTCAGATCATGGCGCGGTTGCGGGCTCCGGGTGGATGCCCGTGGGATCGCGAACAGACCTTCGACACCATCAAGCCCTACACACTGGAAGAAACGTACGAAGTCCTCGAAGCCATCGACAACCGCGATTGGCCGGAACTGACCGGCGAATTGGGCGACCTGCTGTTACAGGTGCTCTTCTATTCGCAGATGGCCAGCGAAGAAGGCCACTTCTCGGTGGATGACGTGCTCGACCGCCTTGCGAATAAATTAGTGGACCGGCATCCCCACGTATTTGGCGACGTGAAAGCGGACACTCCCGCCGAAGTGCTGCGCAACTGGGAGGCGCTGAAGGCGATCGAGAAAGAAAAAGAGAAAAAGAAGCGGCTGGCGGCGGACGGCGGCAAGAAGTTGGACCCGTCTGATCGCGAGCAAACTGACCACGCGCAATCGGTGCTCGCGGGCGTGTCGTCGAAAATGCCCGCTCTGATGGAGGCCTATAAACTCAGCTCGCGCGCAGCGCGTGTAGGATTTGACTGGCCGGAAATGGAAGGACTCTTTGCCAAGCTCGAAGAAGAGGCGGTTGAGTTGCGCGAGGAATTGAAGGCTGTTCCGGCGCTTCCTTTCAAAGACCAATCGGTTGGGAAGGGAATTGCCGGGTCGGGAACGCCGCAGGTTCCGCCGGAGTTGCGCGAGCGTCTGGAAGACGAAGTGGGAGACCTGTTCTTCGTTCTGGTAAACATCGCGCGCTATCTGGCGCTCGATCCGGAGTCGGCGTTGCGCAAGACGAATCGCAAATTCAAGCGCCGTTTTCAATGGATGGAGGAGCGCCTGCGCGCCAGCGGTCGAGCGCCGCAAGAGGCGTCGATGGATGAACTGGAAACACTATGGCAAGAGTCGAAGCAGCAGGAAAAACGGGCATGACCGGAGCCACCCCCAGAACAGTCACCGGCAGAGTGACCATCCGCAAGTGCGAAGCGCTCGAAGACATGCAGGCCTGTTTTGCGCTCCAGAAAGAAGTATGGAAGTTCTCGGATGCGGATCTGGTTCCGGTGCGCATGTTCGTGGTGGCGTCGAAGATCGGCGGCCACGTGATTGGCGCCTTCGTTCCAAGGGAAGACGAAAGATGCGAAGAAAAAGAACTGATCGCCTTTGCGCTCGCCATTCCCGGCATGCGCAATGGTCACTGCTACCTGCACTCGCACATGTTGGCCGTCCGCCAGCGATATCGCAATGGGGGCCTGGGACGGCGTATGAAGCTCTATCAGCGCGAAGATGCGCTGGCTCGCGGCTTTGAACTGATGGAGTGGACGTTCGATCCGCTGGAGATCAAGAACGCGTATTTGAATATCGAAAAGCTGGGCGCGATCGCGCGCCGCTACAACGTGAACCAATATGGGGTCACATCGTCGCCGTTGCAAGGCGGTCTGCCCACTGATCGGCTGGTGGCGGAGTGGTGGATGAAGTCAAAGCGGGTCGAAATGGTTTTGGTGGATGGTCCGCGCGCGAAGTTTGAATGCCGTGCGCGGATCGACGTGCCGGCGGAAATCTACGAATGGAAGGCCGCGGCGCCGACGCGTGCGCAGGCGCTTGCGGTGCAGGGAAACAATCGTCAGCGGTTCCAGCAGGCGTTTGCTGACGGACTGAGTGTGCTCGGCTATGAGCGCGACGGGCGCGGGAATGGGCGGTTCCTGCTGGGCGAGTGGGACGAGGGCTGGCGGTACTAGGGTGCTCCGGCGCGCATTGCGCAATGCCCCACGTCTCTAAAACCGCCAGACGTGGGGCACCCTTTACACAGGCATTTGCAAAACCGAATTATGAAAATCGAATCCATGACTCTGCGTGAAATCCACATGCCGCTCGTGCATTTTTTTGAAACGAGCTTTGGCCGCGTTTACAGCCGCCGCATCCTGCTGGTGAGCCTCGAGGCTGACGGAGTGCGCGGGTGGGGCGAGTGCGTCGCCGGGGAAGATCCGTATTACAGCTCGGAGTGGATCGAAACCGCGTGGCCCACGATCAAACATTATCTGGCTCCGCTACTGCTGCAAAGCGAATTGGATGCCGGCCGGGATTGTGCCGAGCGTTTTGCCCGAGTCCGCGGCCACCGCATGTCCAAAGCCGCGCTCGAAAACGCTGTCTGGGACGCGGAGGCTCGGCAAAAGCAACAGCCGCTCTGGAAGTTGCTGGGAGGAACGCGGCGCGAGATCGCCTGCGGCGTTTCGATCGGCATTCAGGACACGCCCGAACAACTTCTGCAGAAGATCGAAACTGAGTTGGCGGCGGGATACCGGCGGATCAAGATCAAGGTGAAGCCCGGATGGGATCTGAATGTGCTGGAGAAGATCCGCGCGCGCTGGGCGGATATTGTTCTCAGCGTGGACGCGAATTCGGCCTACACGCTCGACCAGGTCGAGCACCTGCGCAAGTTCGATGCCTTTAACCTGCTCATGATCGAGCAGCCGTTGTGGAACGACGAAATCTATCTTCATGCGCGGCTGCAGAAAGCCATCCAGACGGCGATCTGCATGGACGAATCCATACGGAATGCGCGCGACGCCGATTTTGCGTTGGAGGTTGGGGCCTGCCGGATCATCAATATTAAGGTGGGCCGCGTGGGCGGCTTCAGCGAAGCGGTGAAGGTGCACAACGTCGCCTTGCGCCACAATGTGCCAGTGTGGTGCGGCGGGATGCTGGAGTCGGGAGTGGGACGAGGACACAACATCGCTTTGTCGACACTCGAGAATTTCCGCCTGCCCGGAGACGTGTCGGCCTCGAAGCGCTATTGGAAAGAGGACATCATCGAGCCCGAAGTGGAAGTCCGCGCCGATGGAATGATCGCCATCAGCGACGCGCCGGGAGCGGGTTACCATGTGCGCGAAGACCTGGTGAAGAAGTTCACTGTGCGCGAAGAAACGTTTCGCGCCGGGAAATAAGCGGGCGCCGGATTTTCGCGGAGAGACGCGTCTTGCCGCGTCCGCGCCGTGTCCCAAGGAGACCGCGCAAGGCCCGTCTCTACATGGGTGAACCGGCCGCGAAGGCCTCTTCCTTCTTCAACAGCTCCAGTGCCTGGGCAAACGTCAGATTCGCGGGAACCCGCTTGAAGCCGCTGAAAATCTCCACCGAACTGATGGAGAGACTCTTGAACAGCAGAATCTTTCCAGTGAAACGCAAGGTCATTCCTGAAATTTCCCAGAGATTGTCGCCCACCTCCTGCTGCTGAACCAGGAAGCGGCCGCCGCGATCGAGGTGTCCGAGAATTCCCCAGCCGAAGACGACTTCTTTGAAGAGCGTGCCATCAATGCAGGCCAGGCGGTAACGGATGGGGTCCACCAGTACATAGCCCTGCATGCCGGTCAGGACCTCTTCCACGTGCGACGGCGGTTGGTAGCGGGGATTGGGCTGGAACTTCAACTTGACGAGAGGTTCGCCGGCCCGGCCAATGCCTGCCGAGCCCGGTTCCTCTCCGGCGTACTCAAAGAGGAAGGCATCGGGGAGTGCGCGTACGATGCACATCGTGTGCTCGGCGCTCGCGCGCTCCTGTTCGCGCTTCTTTCTCAGTTCTTCGGGATGGAT
>PMMJ01000022.1 GCA_003162255.1 Acidobacteriaceae bacterium
CTCGCCAGGAACTCGTCAAACGACCCCAGGTTCTCGAGCCTCCAGTACTGTCCCGCCCGCACCTCGCACAGATACCTGCCGAGCTCGACGAACCGTGTGTCCCGTTCCGTGTCCTTCTGCGTTTCCCACGCCAGGATCTCGTCGATCTTGGTGAGGACAAACAACGCGCGCTTGCGATTGAGCTTCGGTGGCATCGGCATCGGCCTAAAACGAAAGTTCGTCAAACAGACCAAGATCAACTCCTGGCTTGCGCACAAGTGCGGCTTCGACCAAGTCACGCTTGTCGAGGCAGAGCCCGAGGAAGGGGCAGGTTGTGCACGGATTCTGGGGAAAGCGGATGCCGCTGTGCGGCAGGAACAACCCCGACTCGATCCGTCGGACTGTGTCNNACTTCGACCAGCCGCTTGCGGACGAAAACAACCTGGGCAACTTCGTCGATGTCGGTCATCCACGAATAGCAGACGAGTTGTGGATCCAGTGCTGAAATGCCGGCGGGATCTTCCGGATATCGTGCAGAAGTAGTCTTCCATTCTAGAAGGCACGGTGTGCCATCCAGTTCGCCAATGGCATCGACGTAGGCGACGAAATTGTTGCCAGAACCGAGTGTCCGATTGAACTGAATCTGCTGGGTTGAACGAGGCCTCCGAATACGAACGCGGCCGTCCTGAGCGAAGCGCTCGAGCAACTGGATGCCTTGTTGCAACATGCGGTCCCAGGTGTCGTTGCCGGAGTAGGTCAGGCCCATGTCCTTGCATACACTCCACTGCTCGAACAGCACAGCCGCCGGGTCTTCAAGGCGAAAAAGAGCGGCGACGGCCTGTTCGAACGCTCGGCCAAAGAGCATGGGCGCGCGTGTGTCTTTCTCTTGCCAACCGTCGAGGTAGCGGTGCCGGTAACGGCGCGGGCAGCTAAGGTATTGGCTGATCTGGGTGTAGGAGTAGGTCATCGGGATGCCTCCTCGGTATTGGAGCGAGAAGCACTCGATACCGGAGCTGCGGACAGTTCTTCCCACTGGCTGGCCGGGGCGAAGCCGTCAAGGTTGATGAGCGAGATGCCGTTGATCACGGTGTGGCTGATCTTGACCACGCCGCGGAGCCCGGGCAAAGCCTTCTCATCGACCTGTTCGTGGGCGAGAAGCTCCGGGTCATAGAGAAAATCCCGCAGGAACCAGCCCAGCTTCCAGATTGCCTTTTGGGTGCAGTAGAGACGACCCACGATGGACTGACCGGCGGAGGAACTGGGTTCAAGGATGGAGAGCCGGAGGATGTAGAACGGTTTGTGGGCATGCCAGCGGAACTGGGCACCATCGACGCGGACGAGGAAGACGCCGTCGGGAATCTCCGGACGAGAATCGCAGGCAGTTTCGGCAAGGCCGGGGACTTGGCGTTTCATGCCACCACCTCCTGCTTCGGATGCGGGTAGCTGTTGAGCTGGCAGAGCAGGGCGTTGCGGTCCTTCTCGGCCCAGTCGGCCAGTTGCTGGACGAAGTTCTCAACCTGTTCGCGGGTGGCTTCTCGGAGCGTCTTCGTGCCGCAGAAGTCGACGGCGTAGGCCTTAACCAGTTCGGGGTCGAGCTTGTGTTGGCGGATGATCTGGCAGAGACGGTCGCGGACCTTGGGGCCACCGCCGTTCCCATTGCCATTCGAACTCTGTGGAGGAAGCTTCTCACCCGGATTCGGAACTGTCCCGATCTCCTCGACCGAGCAGATGCCGATTCCGTACGCCTTGCGTAGAGCGCGATTGACCGCACGCGTTTCGGCGACGCGCATCTCTGCCCCGCGGACGAGCGCGGAAACATTGGATGGATCGGCATCGCCGTAGCCGACAAAGCCGGAGGAGCCCTTGGAAGGGAAGACTGTCGCCTTGAGGACGAACCGATTCGCCGCCGAATCGCACAGCGAATCCACGGCTTCGACATGGATGCCGTTGCACCTCTTGCGACGCGCCAGCCGCAGCAGTCCCGTGTGGGTTACGTACCAGTTGCCGTTAATGATCTGAAGTTCGCCCGCCTTAAAGGAAAACTGGAAGTCTCTCGTGATGGAGGCGAGAAGATCAATGGCACGGGATGAGAAGGGCGCCGTGCCCCTGGCAAGCCGAACATTTTCCCGAAGTAACCTCTTAAAGTTTGTAACCAGTCTGGTGTCCGATTTACGTATGGGGGGGTTCATTTAGCCTCTTGTGTTATCAGTAGATAACATATAGCACACTGTTAACTTTGTCAAATGGTGTTGCTCGACGATCACGCCAACAGCTATATTTCGGGTGTGGCCAAGACCGAATTCATAGCTTTTCGGGTTGCTCCGGAACTCAAGCGCGAACTACAGCGCATAGCGGACGACGAGCAGAGGGCTCTGTCTCAGGTTTGCGAAATGTTCCTGTACGAAGGTGTTGAGGGCTCCAAGAAGGAAGGGCCCAAGTTCATGCAGCGCCTGGTCGCCAAGCAGAAGGCCAGGTCAAAGACTCTTGACCTGGGCGGGAAAGACGTCGCCCCTCGTTGACTGACCTAGGCTTGTCTGGAAATGTGGCCCCCAACTGATTGATTCAAAAGTCGTCGCTGCATCTCCAATCGCGCTTCTCCCATCCGGGCTCATTGCTTTTCGTCGGCCGGCTCATCCTTTTCCAACCCAGTGATGGTCGCATGAATCATTTGCCGTCCTAACATCGGGACCGGGCGGCAGCCGACAGTAGTCCCTCTCTCCAGTACTTCCTGTTCTCGAGAGCGGGTGGCCAGTGCCGCGCTGCCCACGAGCGACACTCTGCTCGGGATCCGGACCTGATCCGCAGGATCGACTGAAGTATCGCAAAAAATCGCAGCGTACAAAGGCTATTGACGTTCGTCTTATGTTCGCCTAGAATAAGTGTGTGCGCAAACGCTGGCCGTTCTCGATCGGGGATGCCGTTGAGAACGGTTTGTATTCAGCCTTTGCCCGAGCGCGGCTGCCACCAATGCGGCCATCATCGTTGGCATTGGTTTTTGAGTGGAGCAGGGTACCGAGCCCCAAGTTTGTGCANNCCAACCGAATCCCAAGCGGGCCGGGACGGCCCATTTTAAGTTGAGCAACTCCTGGAGAAAGGCTACGTCGCTGCCAGACGGGAGATTGCGCTGAGTCCCGCATGCTACAATGCTTACAAGAGTTACAATTTGGGAGATTGCCATGAGATCAACCCGTTCGATGGTCATCAGCATGCGCCTCCCGGCGGAGAGCGGAAAGCGTCTCAAACGCATGGCGAATCGGCATGGTTGGACCCCCAGCGACGCCAGTGCGCGCCTGGTGGAGGAGGGCTTGCGCCGGTCGGAATTTGGATTCATCGACTTTCGAGATTCGCCTGCGGGCCGGCAAGCCTGCCTGCAAGGGAGCACGCTCGCCGTATGGGAGGTCATGCTGCTCGTCCACAGCTACAAGAAAAGCGTATCGGCCGTAGCGGGACATCTCAAGTGGCCAGAAGTGAAGGTCCAGGCAGCTGTCAACTATGCGGGGGCGTTTCCCGAGGAAATCAATGCGGCAATGGCGGAGAATGAGGCGACGAATTTTGAAACGCTGAAGCGCATGTTGCCTCAGGCCATCGAATTCGTTCCCAAGAAAGCGGTGAAAAACTGAAATGCTCAAGCTTCTTCTCGATGAGCATATCTCACCGGACGTGGCGAATGGTCTGCGTCGCCGCAATCGCGCGATAGAAATTCGCTACATGGTGGAATGGGAAGATGGGTACTTCCTGGGACAGGAGGATTCCGCTTATTTGCGAGAAGCCGCCACCCAGGGACTAACGCTTGTTACTTATGACCGGAGGACGATTCCTCCCCTGCTCAAAACCTGGGCGGAAGAAGAGCGAACGCACGGCGGGGTGGTTTTTGTGGACGAAAAAACAATTTCGCCCGCGGATATCGGCGGTTTGGTCTGGGCCTTGACCAGACTGGCAAGAGAAACTGGGAATTGGGACTGGACTAATAGAATCTATTTCCTGCGGCGCTGATGCCAGTCGCCTCGATGTGATCGTGGAGACAAACCTTTCAGGATTTCGGCGTTGAGGCGAGACGTTCAGCGAATCGCTGACGACGAACAGAGGACTATCACGCAGATCTGCGAGATGCTGCTACGCGAGGGCGTCGAGGCCTACAAGAAGGAGGGGCCCAAGTTTATGCAGCGCCTGGTCGTCAAGCAGAAGGCCGGGGTCAAAGACTCATGATCTGGGCACAGGAATCGCTCGTGCTTGGTGACCCTACCGGGTTCGTTGGGCGAGGACCTTTTGCGAAGAGCGGTTGACTTTTCTCGCCGAGCGCGCAAGAATAGGCCAGTTCGTGCTGCAAAATTGGCGCGGAGTTTTTTGGCTCGATCATCCTCTGAATTAGTCCCATCGCTCTAGACGAATAGTTCCCATCACATCTGAAAACGGCGCCAACGTTCTGGGCTATTCCTGCCGTTGCGTGTTTCGCAGTCTGTACAGCGCGACTAGCCGGTTGCCAGGAACCTATCCTAAATTCCGGAGAATTCAGATGAAAAACAGGAAGACTGTGACAGAGAAGACGATCGAAGCAAACAAGGCAACCACCANNAGCAAGCCCACGGGGCCGAAAACCGGCGCCCACAAAGGCCACGCAGCCGTGAACTCTACCGAGCTCGACTGGTTCACCTCAGAGCTGCAGATCAGTGAAGCAGATCGACCGAAGTTCGAGGCTCTGCGCGATCGTCTGGCGCAGAAGTACGTGGCACCCACGTACTTGCGGCAGATCGTGCGCGACCTCATAGTTTCGTGTACTTGGTTGTATAAGTTAGAGCTCCGAAAGAAGACTCGCAGTGTAGGTTTGCAGGAGACCCCACACGAACAGACGATGGAGGCAGCAGGCGGAGACACCGTCCCGATTGAAAAATGGTACGGGGTCGACTACCGATCTCTCCAGGGTGCTTTGCGTTTCCTCAGGGAACTCGGCGCAGACGTGGCCCAACACGGACTCCTTCACCTCGAGGAAGACGGTCCCCTGAAGCAATCGGTCATCAAGGGTTTTGGGCAAAACTTCTACGACCGTCTTACGAAATGGAAATTCATGAGCCCCAGCGCGATTGGTTTAGCGCAGCATATGGAGATAATGCTCACGACATTCAAGATGAAACCTCCGGTCGGCTTACTCCGTGGAAACCCTGAGCACCAGGCAGCGATGAGCGACACAACTGGGCTGAAGCCCCCTGTTGTTGACGGCTCTCCAGGCGGCCCCGACCATTCACCCGCCAGTAGGGTGATATTTAATTTGAAGCCCCCTCCGATGGACCCAGGCTCGGGAGGCCTCGAAGACTTCAAACTCCCCCAAGTGGCTCCGGATCCAGGTTTGCCAAAGCAAATGTATCTGAAGCTGATTGACGTCGAAATCGAGCATCTGGAGGCCCTGATTCGAATTAGGCGGCAGGACACCGGAAAAGCTCCACACGCGCTCTCGGAGTTTTCGGAGCGATCTCTTGCAGACGCCAACCGGGATCTGCAACGAGCGATCGAGTTGTTTCTGAAGCTTGAGGGGAAAGGGCTTTAGGCCGGGAAGCCTGATTTCTTGCCCGTGCAATCGAGACGCGTAATGCGCTGGCGGAAGGAGCGACGGCGAGAAGCGACGCCCGTTCTCGGAATCGATCGTTACCGTTGACTCTCTGCCGCGGCGAGATTAAACTTACTCTGTCAGCCATGATCGTAGGCTGATTATCCCGAGTACCCGACACCCGGGACACTGGATCAAGCAATTTCACGCACGCATCTCGATAGTCTCGAACGTATTTCCCTCGGCTGGAACGTATTCCCATATTCTGAAAATCAGCGGCATTGCGCCGGAATGGTGCAGACTACCCGCGTTTAGGGCGGCTGGTGCCGGGGAGAAAACGCTGATGGCTGCTGTTATTCCACTCTCAATTGCGAGTGCGGTCCTACCGGATGGGGATCAACTTGAGTTGATCGGCGGCGGCGAGAAAACCACCCGCCTCTTGCGCTGGCATGACGGTCGCGCCGTCAAGTGCCGGGAGTTCGAGTCTGGCGGGCGACGATTTACTCCGGCGACAATCGGTGAAATTCTCCCGAGCGAAATCATACTTGCAACCGGCATTTCCGATTACAAGTCTCCCGAGGATCTCTTCAAGAGCATCGGTCTTGTTTTCCAGTCAACGTGCGGGTTGGAGCGCAACAACGCCGAACGGGCAACTTGCTTCGCCTTCGCCACCCACTTCGCGGAGTTCCGGGATCCCGCACCCCGCGCGATTGTGAATTGGATCGACGCCTGGGAAGCCCTGCAGTTCCTCGAACTGTTAGCCCCTTTCTGTCGTCATGCCATCCGGACAACGCGGTTCGAACCTGCTGACTGTTGGAATCTGCCGGCTGGTTGTTCACCGACTTTTCTCATTTGCGATCCAAGGCCGTCCAGCGCTCTGCTCAAATTCTTGGATGCAACGCAACATTCTGGATTTGCCGTGACGCAAGCTGGACGGGTCGTAACCCGGCCGTTTTCCGCAGTGGTTCTAACAAGTGGCCACGAACTGGACGATAGGATTCCGGCTACGTTCCTGCGCATAAATGCGACACCGCAGACCCGTCCGTCCCTCGTTGACGCCAAAGCGTTGCAGAAAATCGCGAGAGATTTCCAGCCGCAACTGCTGGCATATCGCTTGAAAAACCGTTCACGGGTCGCCGGTGCGACGTTCGATGCCGACCGTTTCCGTGGGGGCACTCGGGCTCTGGCATCTGTTCTTGGATCTTGTTTTCCGAACAGCGTGGAACTGCAGAATCGCGTCGTGAAACTGCTGGAGCCGCAGGACGAGGAACGCCGCCTCGATCATGCCCGGTGTGAATCGGCGGTCGTTCTGGAGGCGCTTTTGATCGCGTGCCACGAAGGACGAGCAAGCATGCACGTTGGAGAAATCGCGGAACTCGCGAACGGAATTCTGGATCTTCGCGGCGACGGTTACCATCTCGAGGCTCGCAAGGTCGGCAATATCCTAAGCTCTTTTTCACTTGGACAGCGTCGGGACAGCAGAGGCTATGGATTCTTGCTCTCGACCGAGTGTAAGCAGAGAATTCACGAGCTTGCTCGCTCTCTGGACGTTCCATTCTTTCGAGGACAGATCAAGAAATGCGACATTTGCAAAAAGCTATCGCCAAACGCACCGCGAGTGCACATATGAACGTTGTGTACGTCATGCACATGCGCGCATAAATTAGGGCTGGAAAGGGGCCGCTGATGCCAAACAGGAAAAAGATCGAGATCATTCGCCGGATCCAAGACGCTGGGTATCTTTGCGAGGTCGATAACACTCCCAACCTCAATCTTCCAAAGCTGAAGATTGAGAATGATCCCTTTCACAGCTTCGCCTTCAATTTCTGCGGCGGGATGGGCGTCACCCTCGCGCTGCGGATAACCTCGGATCGGGCTGTACACATTCAGGATTTCGGCGACCTCGAACTGCCGGAGAGACCGTGCAACGTGGACTGGTGGGTGAATGAGGGATCGAATTTCTACAGGTTTCACCGGGGCCCAGAGTACCCTCGTGACGTGGTGCTCAACCACCGTATAGGTGAACATGGGATGGTGAAGCCAGGACAGCCCTTGGAAGGCGTGCTCTTGGGACGCTCCGCAACACCTATCCCTTCCCAGTACTCTCACGGTTTCAGGTTGTCGTTGAAGTTTTCGATCCTGGACGGATTTGACACATCGCACACCGCCCAATTGCTAGTGCCGGTGGATGAACATCTATGCTCCAGTAGTCGACGACCAAGCCGAGGTTCACGGTACGCGCCCCGCTCGATCAACGAATCCAAGCCCGTAGACGGAATGGAGAACCTTGTGCCCGAGGTGCAGCACTATGACAACGCGCCCGGCCCTCCCGAGCGGCAAACTACATTGATGAAACAGACCAGCCACTCTCCGTCTCAAGATTGACGTCGAAGCTGAAGAGTGCTGCCTCGTCGTGAAAGGAGGCAGGTCGCTACTGGACCAACTATCCAACGCAGCTGCGAACCGTCCGCACACCTAGGCACCGTGAACGACTAGAAGGGAACACGGTATATCGCGGCACTCGCAGCAACGCCAACCAGCGCACTAGCATTCATCGCTTCCTTGATCGCACTACTGGGAATGAAGAGTATGTCCTGGTCCCGGACGGAAACATCGTGAGCCTTGCCACGTAGCAGTTTCTTCACATCTAACTGTTGCTCTTGAAACCCATTCTCAGTACGACGAAGCAGCCTCGTTTTTCCGGCAGAGGCAACGTGAGTCGGCCCCCCGGCGACAGCTACGATCTGCAAGACCGTGATTCCTCCCGTGGAATTTAGCACGTATCCACCCGGCCGAGTTACCTCTCCTAGTACGTAGACGATACCGGCTCTCGGAACTACAACGGTATCGCCCGGCTGGAGGTCGACATTGCTGGCGGCCATTTCGGCGGGGTCTTTCGAGATGGAAAGGGTCGTCGCGTCTTTTTGGTCGCGGTGGCTGATCACGACCTTACTGGCAGCTTTATCGGTAGGTCCGCCGGCGGCCTGCAGCACATCAAACAATCGGTGCGGGCCAAGAACGGAATAGAACCCGGGCTTGGCGACCTCGCCGGCCACAGAAATTCCGCTGCTGTTGTATTCCTTGACATACACGGAGACTTGCGGGTCGTTAACAACGTTATTCTGCTGCAACTGAGTTTCGATGGCCGCTTGCGCTTCACTGCTACTGAGGCCGGCCACTCGAACATAACCGATGAGCGGCATCGAGATGTTTCCGTCGGCGCTCACGCGAGTGTGCCCGGAAAGATCAGGCGCGCCGTACACTGTGATCTCGACCTCATCTCCGGGACCGATGACGAGTGCGGAAAAATTGGCCGGCGGAGTGGTCTTTTGTTCTGGGGATCCAGCTAGAGGCGGAGTGGCAGTTCCCGATGGTTCCGTGGTTACGTTGCCTGGATGGGTAGCGTCTTGCACAGGGCCGCTGTTTTGTGCCACGGCCAGTTGGAGCAACCCAACGATGCCAAGCACAACCACTGGCTTTAAGACGTGCGAGAGGAAATTCGAAGTGCGCTGCATAACTCTACTTGATTCTAAGCCGCGCGATGCAGACGCACAACCCGAGGTTAGGCGCTTCATTTTTCTTGTTTGCCCGGCTCTCTGTCTCAGGTGTAGATCCGCTGCGGCAAACCAACCTTTCCCCCTGCTGCCGGCGACGGTCATCCCGCTTGGTCCTTCAGCTTTATGGCGGACGGGAAAAAACGGAAGCGACATATTCCCGACGCAGTGGTGCAAGTCGTCCGCCAGCGCGTCGAGGCCGGTCGCCATTATCAAGATGCCGTGCGCGGGGTTCTCGCGGCCAACGCCGAACTCCTAGTGGCAAGAAAGCAAAGACAAAAACGCCGCCGATGAAAGCGCCCACGCCGCGGCGATTGTGGTGCTACGTGACGCGGCGTCTTTGCCCGAAGAAGTATTCCCCCGCGTACCGTTGACACGCCGAAGGTTTGGCGTTTAAGGTTCATTCAACAATAGCTTGATGGTGATGGAGGGTTTTAACCACAGTTTGAACCTCAGTCACCACCAAAGGCCGTCACCAGCCCGGAGCTGCTGACGGCCAAACTTTTCCTTGACTTGGGGGACACAACGGACTTCTTCAGTTCTCTCTAAGAGGAACTGAGATGCCAACGGACACGCTGCTGCTCGGACCGCGCGAGTTGTCTTTTGAATCACCCATTGACATTTCTTCACAGGGTATCGAAAAAGAATATTGCAACTCTGGATTGTGAGTTGTTTACAGTTCTTGTCCCGATGCATACCACTTCGCGAAGATTCTTGAGCTGTAACAGTTGTGCAGTTGGACTTGTACCGAGGCAGTTTGCTTGGTGCAAAGGAGTTAGTGTCTTTGCCGCCGCTGCTAGAACCTTGCCCAACGCAAGCCGGGGGATGTATAGTTCCTGCAACCAAAAATTACGAATTTCCTGCGCTTGGTAAGAAAACTTCGTCTGCAAGAGACGGAAAATCCGTTCTGCGGAGCTTGGCTTGAAATGCCGGATGTTTCAGCCGGAAGGGAAGTTGGGGTTTGACGCTTCTGTTCTTTAGTATATTTGCGTTCTCGTTGGCTGTGTCGTTTGTGGCGACGCGCCAAGTGCGCGACGTGGCCACGCGCCGAGGATGGGTTTCCCTCCCGCGGGACGGCCGCCATGTCCATGAATCTCCTCTTCCCCGGCTGGGTGGCGTAGCGATTTTCCTGGCTTTCTCGGTCAGCTTGGGCGTGTGTCTCGGGCTCTCCCTCATATTTCCCCATCGGGTCGATGGACTCGTTTCCGCCACGCTTCTCCGTATCTATGTTCCAGCGTGCCTGATTTTTTGTCTCGGCATCTACGATGATCTCCACGGTGCAGGTCCATATTTGAAGTTTGCCGTGCAGGCCATCGCCGCTGCGATGCTGTTCGCCGGCGGAATGCGCGTTTTCTATCTACCGGTGCTGTTCGGCCAGTACACACTCCCCTGGTTCATCAGTTTGCCCCTCACCGTGCTCTGGGTGGTGGCGATCACCAATGCGTTTAACCTGATCGATGGTCTGGATGGTTTGGCCGCCGGATCGGCCTTGTTTTCGACGATGGTGTTTTTTGTCGTCGCGCTGGTCAATCATTCCTGGCTGGGCTCCCTGATGAGCGTGGCACTCGCCGGCGCTATCCTGGGATTCCTGCGCTTCAACTTCAATCCAGCCACGATTTTCCTGGGTGACTCGGGCAGCCTGTTCATCGGTTTCATGCTCAGCGCGCTGGCTCTGGCAGGAGCGCAGAAAGCTCCGACGTTGGTGGCCGTGGCCATCCCGGTGGTCTCGTTCGGATTGCCGATTCTGGAAACGCTGCTATCCATCCTGCGACGGCTGATCAGCGGGCGGCCGATTTTCACCGCCGATCGGGAACACATCCACCACAAGTTGCTGCAGATGGGATTTTCGCATCGCCAGGTAGTGATCGTTCTCTACGCCGTCTCCGCCTTGTTTGCCATGCTCAGCCTGTTCCTGCTTTGGCCGACAGGCAGCACCCTGGGACTGGTGCTGGCGGTCGTGGGGACCGGAATCTGGCTGGGCGTCCAGCATCTGAATTACCTGGAATTTGGCGAACTGCGGCGGGTGGCGCAGAGGACCATCGACCAACGCTTCATCGTCATCAACGATCTTGCCGTGCGCCGCGCGGTCCAGGAACTCAAAATGGCCGGCGATTTCGATCAATTGCGCAGCGTTTTGATTGCCGCCTTCGATAGCAACGATTTCGATGCGTTCGAATTGCAACTCAAGCCGCTTCCCGGCGATCAAGCGGCGTCCGGCGAAGCCGACCGGCACTTTCACTGGAGCAAGTTTCCTCACATGGCGGCCATTTCCAGCCAGCCCTCATGGAAGCTGACGCTCGACTTGGTGACGACTTCAAACCAGCGCCGCGGCTCACTCGTGGTGTACCGCATCTACAGCCACCGGGATCTCCAATTGGATGTCAACCTGCTGATTTCCGAATTTCCCGCTACCCTTGCGGATGCGCTCGATCGAGTGCTGAGCACGCCCGAGGTTCTCGTGCCCGCGGTGCAGGGCGACTCCCGGTTCCAGGCCGCCAACCTCTGACGGCCTTTTGAAGGTGCCTGCCCTGTTATTCTTGCTCCCTTCCTTTCGATCCCTGAGTTAGTATTGAGGCAACTATGGATGGGAGCGTTCTCAGAGTGCCGGATCCGATTGCAGGGGCTCCCAACGGAGAGCGGCGCCGCTGCGTTCGTCAGAAACTCCACACTCCGGTTTACGCCAGTTTCAATGGCCCGGAGACCGGAATGGTGGTGGACCTGAGCGAATTGCTTGACCTGCACGAAGAGGGCTTCGCCGTGCAGACCAGTGAACCCCTGGAAGTCAACCGGGCCGTAACTCTTTGCCTTGAGCTGCCGGAAACAAAAAGCTACATTCATGGCAGCGGCCAGGTGATGTGGAGCGATGAGGCGGGCCGCGGAGGAATCCGGTTTTCCGCACTTCCGGAGAGTTCCCGGCAAATACTGAAAGAATGGCTCTTTGCCAACCTGCTGATCGCCTGCTCCAACCACGCAGCCCGAACCGAGCAACTCGCGCAGCGCGAGGAAGAGAGATTACGCGAGTCAGTGCCGGTCATTCGATCTCCTAATGTCGTCCCCATCTCTGACGGAAGCGGATCCCCCTCTCCCGTGGAAGCAGTCCGCCGCGAGCTCCGCGAGATCGGTGACGACGTCGATGCGGTTTTGCAGCTCATCACCGGGCGTGCCTTGAATCTAACGGGAGCCACTGGCGCTGCCTTGGCGCTGCTCACGGATGACAAGATGATCTGCCGGGCGCGGACCGGTGAACCAGCACCGCCGCTCGGAGCCCCAGTGGACGTGAACCAGGGGTTGTCTGGAGAATGCGTTCGCAGCGGTCTTCTCGTCTCCTGCGAGGATGCGGAAAACGATCCGCGCATCGATCCGGAAGTCGGTCGCGCCCTGGGCGTAGGCTCGCTGATGGCTGCTCCCATCGTGTCCGATTTTAAGGTGGTTGGCTTGCTGGAGGTTTTCTCCCCTCTTCCTCGCGGGTTCACGAAGGCCCACGAGACGATTTTGGACCGGCTCGTCGAAATGGTCCCCAAAATCCATTGCGAAATAATGCAGCCTGAAAAGACCCAGCCGGAAACGCCAATCAGGCCAGAGGGCGTATCGGGCGTCGCGCTGCCTCCCGTTCCGGATTTGGGTTCGATTGAGTTCGATTCGATCCGGGCGCTTCGCGAGGCCTTGTGGGAACGGAATGTTGAAGTCCACGCGCAAGACCTTCAGCAGGTCCCCGAGCCGATCGTCCCAGTGAAAGCTGCGGAGCAGGCGCCCGAGCCGGTCCGTGAACCCGCGCCCACGGCTCCGTCTCGCTTGCTTTATCGTGCATTACTCGGGTCGGTCATTGCAGTGGTAGCGATGGTCGTCGGATATCTAGCCGGTCCCATGATCGAGAAGCGTTGGGCCGACTCGCCGCCAGCGGCGCGGCGGCCGCTAACCGAGACGGCCTCCACGGTTTCAGGGCAGAGGGCGACTGATCGCAGCGCGCAAGCGAAGTCCGTGGTCGAATTGCGAAGGCTCGCGGATCAGGGGGACGCGGACGCACAATATCAGATGGGCTTACGCTACCACAACGGCGAAGATGTTCCGCATGATGACGCGCAGGCCATGCAGTTTTACCTGCGCGCCGCCGAACAAGGGCATGTGACCGCGCAGTCTGCGCTTGGCGCCTACTATTGGGCGGGGCGTGGAGTTCCGGAAGATTTGTCCAAATCCTATTTCTGGTCCGAGATCGCGCTCGCCGGGGGTGACGAGAACAGCAAGTCTCGACTCGAAGGGCTGGCTTCGCAAATGACCCAGGCGCAGGTCTCCACCGCCCGCCAGCAGGCTGAAGTCTGGATACGCTCCCACCGTCAACGAGCTAAGTCCGAGGCGAACTAAGGAACCTCTGGTTGAGTCGTTTAACGGAAAGCCTTGAAAGGGCATGGATTCAGCCATGCCGTTAGAACCCGCTCCACAAGCGGCTTTAGCCGCTGAGGGTTGCGCTTTCAGTGCATCCCGTCTCGCCAGCGAGAGCTTAATCAGGGTTCCCTAATCCGTTTTTTCCGCCGGACGATCTGCAATCCAGCCAACCGCCAGCAGACGCCAATCGAGACGACAGACCCAATCCCACAGCCGTAGAATATGTGTGTGGCGACTTTGCGCGACATCCTGACTGCTGACGAGCGCGTCCGCGAAGGCGACCCCGCTCTTTGGGAAAAGCTGGATCGCGATCGAGTGCGCTGCTATGCCTGCGGCCACTGTTGCCCAATTCCCGAGGGACAACCCGGTGTCTGCAAGGTTCGCTTCAACCACGGAGGCACGCTCTACGTTCCCTGGGGGTATGTCGCCGGAGTGCAGTGTGACCCGATCGAGAAGAAGCCGTTTTTCCACGCTTACCCGGGAGCCCTCGCCTACAGTTTCGGAATGCTGGGCTGCGATCTGCACTGTGCCTACTGTCAGAACTGGGTCACCTCGCAGGCGCTGCGAGACCCGAATGCCCTCTCACCACCGCTCCAGGCCGACCCGGACCTGCTGGTCAAAGACGCGCTGTCGCAGGGCGCAAAAGTCGTGGTCAGCACTTATAACGAGCCGCTCATCACCAGCGAGTGGGCGGTCGCAGTCTTTCGCCAAGCCCGCCAGGCAGGCTTGCTGACGGCGTTCGTTTCCAATGGCAACGGGACTCCGCAGGTGCTCGAGTATCTCCATCCCTGGATCGATCTCTACAAAGTGGACCTCAAGAGCTTCAATGATCGCCACTATCGCCAACTCGGCGGACGCCTGCAGCCGATCCTCGACACCATACGCAGTTTGCATAAAATGGGCGTGTGGCTGGAGATCGTCACCCTGCTGATTCCCGGCTTCAACGACAGCGAAGACGAACTGCGGGAACTGACCGCATTTGTGGCCGGCGTTTCGCCCGATATCCCCTGGCACGTTACCGCCTTCCACGAAGACTACAAGATGACGTCGCCCCCCGATACGCGTCCAGAAGATCTGCTGCGCGCCGCCGCCATCGGCCGCGAAGCTGGACTGCGCTACGTCTACGCCGGCAATCTTCCCGGACAAGTGGAGGGCCTCGAAGATACTCGTTGCCATCAGTGTGGCGAAATGCTGATCCAGCGCTGTGGCTATTCGATCGAAGAATACAAGCTAACTTCAGAAGGCGATTGCCCGGCCTGCCACACGTCAATCCCCGGCCGCTGGTCGAAGAAATTTGACGGCCAGATTGCGGCCTCGCCTTTTCTGCCCCGCAGGCATACGCAATTGGTGAAGGAGCCGCGGAACAAATGAGATTCGTATCAGGGCATCGCTTTAGCGATGCCATAAGCGCTGCTTACGAAAGCGCCTTCAGGCGCTGTGATCGAGATTGGAATTTCCTCACGGGCTGTTAAAATCCTCTCGCAACCATAATCGTCATTCATGCGAATCGCAAAAACATCGCTGCTGGCGGCCATATTCTGCCTCAGCCTCGGCTGCTCTCCGCGCGATTTTCTGACGCGCCGCCTCGCCGCCGACTTGATCTCGGCTTCCGGAGCATTCAAACCGCCGCAATTGTTCTGGCTCAGGACCGGCATCGTTTCCAACAAGGATTTCAGTTCTCCCGACTCCATGGTGTTACAGCGCCGCGGATGGATCATCGGCACCGAGCAGAAGTGTCCCGCCGAAGTCGATCCTCCGCCCTGCTGGGACGTGTTGCTCACGCCGCTCGGAGTGGATACGATTCGTCCGCTGATTTCGACTGCGCTTCCTGACAATGGCCCGATCGGGATCCAGGTCGCGCGCCGCGAACTGCTGAGTGTTGACGGAATCAGCAAGGCCGGCAATTTCGCCGACGTCGAATTTACCTGGCGTTGGGTATCGATCAATCAGGTGGGCGCGGCGCTTTACGACAGCGGAGTGCGCTACCGCTCGACCGTCGGATTTCGCGGCTATGACGATGGATGGCGCGTCGTTGACCAAGCCCTGCCGACCAGCCAGCCTCTGGATGAGGCGCTGCGCAACGCGCAACCCGCCGCACCCTAACCAAGCCAAGCCCGCTTCTGAAGATATTCGGTTCGCGAAGGTTCTTGGGAAAGGCACGGCTTCACAGGCTGCGGAAGAACTCGATCTTGTACTTGATTTTGGGTAGCGCAGAGGTTCACCGCTGCGGTAAGTCCGTTGTTTGAATCCGGCGTCAGCCGCTGAGGGCGACCGCTGCGTCGCAACACGAACTTGTCGGCAATTTGAGAAAGGCAGATGCTTCTCAGGATGGAGATTCCGGCGAACGTTTGCCATGGGTAGCGCGCGCGGTGTATACCTCATAGTTCTCGAAAATTGTTAGCGAACATTTTATGCGACGATCAATCCTGTGTATCTCACTCCTGTCCTTGATTTCCGCTTCAGTCTTTACTCATTCAATCTTTGCCCAGAACCAACCCGCCAAGCCCAAACTCACGCTCGATGAATTCTTCAACTCGGTCAGCTTCGACGCGGTGAAAGTTTCGCCGGATGGGAACTCCGTCGTCATCGCAACGGAAAAGGCCGACTGGGAGCAGCAGATCTTCCGCAAAGAACTCTGGCTCTACCGGACCGCCGCCGGCAGCCTGACGCAGTTGACTCAATCCGGGCACGACAGTTCGCCGCAGTGGTCGCCCGACGGCCAGTGGATCGCGTTCCTCTCGGAACGCAAAGCCGGCGATGCCAAAGAGGCAGACGCGGGAGACGGCAAAGAAAGAGACGGCAATGACAAAGATAAGGACGTTGCCCAGCTATTTCTGATTTCGCCCGGCGGCGGCGAGGCCTTTGCCATCACCTCCGGCGAGGAAGAAGTCCACACCTTTGCCTGGTCCCGCGACTCGAAGGCGATCGTTTTCGCTACCCGCCAACCCTGGACCAAGCAGCAGAACGACGATCACAAGAAAGATTGGAAGGACGTGGTCCGTTACCGCGGCGATGAGCGCGGCGACGTGATTTTCCGCCTCAATATCGAGGAAGCCCTGTCGCGCCACGTCGCCCTCGGCTCCAAAGAAATCCCCGACGCGGAAAAAGATTCCGGTGCCACACCTGGCGCAATCGCCGTTTCCCACACTCCTCTGCGCGTGGATCAAATCGCTATCTCGCGCGACGGCCAGCGGTTGGCTTTCGTGACTGGACCGGTGTCCGAGCGTCAGGAGAAAGTCGAAGAAATCGAACTCTACCTTGTCAACTTAGCCGACGACAAATCAAAGGAGGGCGCAGCTGAGGCTGCGCCCATCCGCTTGACCCACAACGAAGCCGTCGAACTGAACTTGGAGTGGGCTCCGGATAATCGCCATTTGTTCTTTCAGATCAACCTGGGATCGCTGGAACGAAAGTATGAAGATCCACAACCGCGCCTCTATTGGATCGACACCGGCGACACATCTGGCAACACGTCAGACAAGAGGGAAGTCCAGCGCTGGTTCGCCGATTATCCGGGCGAAGTCGTGCGCTACACGCCGCTTCCCGACGGTTCCGTGGTCTGTGCCTGCCGCATCGGAACCGAGGTGCACCTGGTATCGCAAGCGAATCCGAAAGCCGCTATCGTGAAGCGCGAGGGATGGGCTGGAACCTATGAAACTCCCTCAGCCGCGTTGCAATCGCAATCTCAAGGTCCGCGCATAGCTTTTGCCTACTCGGCAACCGAGCGGCCCACGGAGGTTTACCTCGCCGACGGTCTCGACAAACTGGCGCAGGCACGCCCCATCACGTCGTTCAACAAGCTGTTCACCGAGCGCGATCTGCCCAAGGCCAAGCCTTATCGCTGGACCTCCGACGACGGCACGCTCGTCGAAGGCATGCTGATGTATCCGCCGGGAAAGTTTGAAGCGAAGAACCTGCCGCTGTTTGTGTTCATTCACGGTGGGCCGCAGGATGCCGACGGCAACCATTTCGAGGCGGATTGGTATCAGTGGGATCGACTGGCCGCTACCGCGGGCTGGCTGGTGTTCGAGCCNNTGGCCGTCGGCGGCTACAGCTACGGCGGTTACATGACGAACTGGCTGATCACGCAGACCACTCGCTTCAAGGCCGCCGTCACCGGCGCCGGCGCGGTGGAGCATGTCGCTAACTGGGGCAACGATGACACGGTCTTCGACGACGCATACTACCTCGGCGGACTGCCCTGGGAAACCCCCGATCGCTATCGCAGCGAAGGCGCGATTTACCAGATGAACAAGGTCCGCACGCCGACTCACATGGTCGCCGGGGCGGACGACATCCGCGTCGCCGTGCTCGAGGATTACCTGCTCGATCGCGCTCTGCACGAGCTGAATGTTCCCAGCGACTTGCTGATCTTTCCCGGCGAAGGCCACGAGCTCGCGAAGAATCCATGGCACGGCAAGATCAAGGTACGTGAAGAATTGAAGTGGCTGGCGAAGTATGGCGGCGTAACGGGCGCGAACTAGTATTACCCGTACGATGGAGGGACGGGCGTCTCGCCAGTCCAGCCGGGCGAGGACGCCCGGCGCTCCATTACTTCAGGCTCTTATCGCCGTGCGGTGGCCGTTTGCAGTTGGGCAACTTTCGCGTGCGGAGAAGATTGCTGATAGCGGGCGATGCCTTGGTAAAGAGCTTCCGCAATTTGCTGCCGGTAAGCCGCGCTCTGCAGGTTGTGCTCGTCCGCGGGACTGCTCACAAAAGAAATCTCGGTAAGAATGGCGGGCATGGTTGTGCCCGTCAGCACGGCAAAAGCGGAGTCCTTGATGCCCCGGTCGCGAATGTCCGGGCTGTGCGCCGCCAGGGTGGCGTAAAGAGAACGCTGCACACTTGCCGCCAGGCGTTGCGACTCCTGGATTTTTTCGTGCAATCCTCCAGCCGATAACGATACCGGCGTTACTTTGGCGAAGGTTCCATCGTCATGCGTTTCGACTTCCCGAGACCCCGGAGCGGAAAACAGATTCGTATAGTAGGTCTCAACCCCCCGCGCCGCCGCCGAACTGCTGTAGTTGGCGTGAACGGAAACGAACAGATCGGCCTGTGCCTGGTTGGCGATGTCAGCGCGCTGATCGAGCGGCAGGTAGGTGTCGCCCGACCGCGTGAACATTACTTCCGACCCCAGTCGCGCTTGCAGCAACTTGCCCAGGCGCTGAGTCACGTCGAGCACCAGGTCCTTTTCCAGCAATCCCTGCCGTCCAACCGTGCCCAGGTCCCAGCCGCCGTGCCCGGCGTCGAGCACGATTCGAAATCTCCCGGTCTTCGTTAGCGCCAGCGGGCCGGACGCCTTCGCCGCCAATGCCGGCGCAGGAACCGCATTCACTGCGACCGGGGCCGCGTCCACGGAGGCCGTCGTCAATTTCGTGGCTGCGCTTTTCGGAGCAAATTGCCTTGCCGTTAAGGTTTTCTCAGTGGCGCGCAGCTCAACCACGAGGCGATAGGGGCTCGACTCCATGCTGACGGAGAAGTTCGATCCGTCTTTGGTGTCGAGCACGACACGCGTTACGCCGGCGACGGGCTGAGCGATCCGCACACGAGTCAGTGAAACATCGCCAACGTCCATTGTCTTTCCATCCAATTCGGGCGACAGAACCGTGTCGTGCAGATCGAAGTAGATTCGCTCGGGCGACATCAAACGATGTACTTCGTAGGGAACCTGGTCCTCCATGTCGATCACCACCGTGCTCCCCATGGATGAAGACCAGTGACGCACACCCGTGATTTTCGGCAGCGCCGCCAACTTGCCTTCCGCTACGGCGGCGAGGGGCGCTGCATCGGAATCGAGCTTCGCCGGATTCATCAGATTGTCCGAAACCGCGGGAGATAGAACATCCGCCGGGGGCGCGGGCGGCGCTGTTACCGATTGTCGTGAGATCGCCGTGTTCGTGGCTTCGACCTTGGCGATCGCCGTCTTCCCATGAACCTGCATGCCCCACCACGCCCCGGCTGAAAATAACNNAAAATAACGCGGCCACAGCCACCAAGGCCAGCACGACACTCAATCCCGGGCGCGACCTGCCGGGCAGTGAGAGGCGGGTCTTTACAAGAGAGAAAAATGGCAATGGCAACGACTGAGGCTGCGAAGTCGTCAGTTCTTCGAACTCAAATGGTTCATCCGCGACGCCAGGCTGAGGCAGTTCGAACACGGGCTCTGGTGACTCGACCGTGGCTGCGGGAATGACAACCGGCTGTGCCAGCACTCGCGGTTCTAGATCTGGAAGCGCGGCAGGTGGAATTGGCAGCGGCGCTGCTATGGGAGACGGGCTGAGCCTCGTTTCCACGCTGCTTCTACTAGGTTCGATTTCGGGGGTTTCACTCGCCGCTGCGTTGGCAACGACCGGAAATGCCGCAGCTGGCCTCGCTTGCAGAACTTCGTTGGCCACATCCGACAGCCAGTTGATCCGCCGGTCCTGATCCTCGGGTCTGAGCGCGGAAAGAACCAACTCGGCGAACAGATCGAAACAGCGAATGTCATGATCCGTGAAAGCCCAGGCGGTGGTTGAAAACCCTTGCAGTACGCCCAGTTGCTCACTCCGGCCACGCAGCGGAACCAGCACGGTCGAGCGAGCTCCTAGCGCGCGCGCGAAGTCCAGTTCGACGCGAGCGTCGATTTCACAATCGTCGCAACGAAGAACGCGGCCCGATTCCATGCCGTCCTGCAGAAACTCAGATTCGCCGATCAGGTGAACGCCACGGTCGACGGCGAGTGGTCCGGCCGCCGCGCGGCACACCATCGCGGGCCCTTCCGCCAGTGCGACCACGATGCCGTCGGCCTGCGTGATGGCTTGGGCGCGGTCGCAGATCAGTTGCAGTACTTCGTCAAGAATGAAGCGCTCCGTCTCGAACAAGTCGCGATCGGAAGCGCGTCCCGTGGCCAGGCGCCGGCTTTCTATCTGCTCGTGGAGGTCCGAAAAGGCGAGCAGCGCGCGCAGGGCTTCCTGGCGCGCAATCGATTCGAGGACGCGATTGCCCTCCTGCAGCGGGGAGCCGGGGTCCGTCGGTGTCGGCGATTCCCAGTCAACTCGAGTTGGATTGGCACTCATGCTGGTGCGGTCAGGATCAAGAAAAACGTGGCTTCATCGTATCCGGGTCTCGCGGGAAGGCTCATTGCCGCTCTTGGTTCAATCGGCGAGCCCCGTCGCCGGCGATTCTTACCCGGGAACGACCGCCACAACTCCAACTTCCAGCCTAATAGTCTTTAGGGGGGTACCGCAATGTCCGGTGGTACACGTCCGACTGGGGCCTGGGATGCGCAGGCCGAGGCCGCCGGTGTCCGGCGGTCTGTGCTACGACCCTTCAGATTTTGCCCTCCGCCGCAATTCGTCCTATGGTTAAGAGGCAGCCCCAAAACGCAGCCCCGGAGATGTGATGAGCGACCCAATCGACCAAGAATCGGAAAAACTCAAGAAACCCAGTTGGTGGTGGCCCGGAGTCGTTGCAACTAGCCTTGCGGGGGCGGCCGTCGCCGCGTTCCGAGGCTGCTGGCACAGCAAGATGACCTGGCCGATTGGGGTGCAGGGATATTCCTACCAGGTTTGTTTGAACTGCGGCGCCATGCGGTTGTTCGACGAGAAAACTTTCAGCGCGTATGGCCCGTTCCGCTATGACCTGGACGAACTCATCGCGTGGCAAAAGTCCGCAGCCCGCAGTTCCCATTGATCAGTCCACGTGCAGACAACTCCAGTGCTCTCAGTCGGATCCGGTTGCGCCGTTCAGGCTCCCGCCGGCTGACTCTGGCTCTTGTACCATTCCACCGTGCGGCGCAGCCCATTCTCAAAATTCACCAGAACCTTGTATCCCAAATGCCTTTGTCCCAGCGTGATGTCGGCCAGCGAATGCTTGATGTCTCCACCACGCTCCGGACCATACTTGACGCTGCCCTTGTAGCCCGTCAGTTCCTTCAAAGCGCGAAAAGTTTCATTCAGCGTAGTCCGTTGGCCAGTGGCGCAGTTAAATACCCGCCCGGCACACTCCGCCGCCGGGGCTGAGCAGGCCAGCAGATTGGCCGAGACCGCGTTGTCAATGTAGGTGAAATCACGGCTGGTTTCGCCGTCGCCAAAAATCGTGGGCTGTTCCCCAAGCAGCATCTGCATGCTGAATTTGGCGAGCACGCCGGAGTATGCCGAAGAGGGATCCTGCCGCGGTCCGAAAATATTGAAGTAGCGCAGGCAGACGGTTTCGAGGCCATAGCAACGGTAGAACGACACCATATAAAGCTCGCTGGCCAGCTTGGCCACTGCGTACGGCGAGATCGGGCTGGGGATCATGGATTCATGCTTCGGAAGGGTCGGGGTATCTCCATACGCCGAGGATGAGGCGGCATACACCACCCGCTTCACCTTCGCGTCGCGCGCCGCGACCAGCACATTGACCGTGCCATCGACATTGGCGCGGTTGCTGCCCAGAGGGTCCAGCACCGATTTCGGGACCGACGGAATAGCTGCCTCGTGCAGCACGTAATCGACGCCTGCGCATGCTTCGTGCATGGCATCCATATCGAGAATGTCGGCTTCGCGAAAGTCGATCCGGCTCAGCACTTCGGTGAGGTTGTCCNNGGTTGTCGCGTCTGCCAGTGGAAAAGTTATCAATGCCACGGACCTCGTTGCCGCGTTCCAACAAAGCGCGCACCAGCGAGGACCCGATGAAGCCGGCAGCACCGGTCACGAGGTATTTGGCCATAGCTTCCTAATCATAACGGATGGGTTGCCCGACAGGCACCGGAACTGCTTTTACCAGCGCAACTTTCCGTTCCGGAGCCCGCCCAACGGCTCGCCAAACCTAAGTTCGTGGAGGAGGGATTCGGGACCGGCGAACCCGTTGGGCGATCTGGTGGAACTCGTCGCGCGAAAGGTGCTGTTTTCTCTGAAAAAACTCCGCAATCTCATCGAGCAAGACGCCCGGATCGGCCGGTGGGGTGTCCTTCATGCTATTCTCCCGAGCCGACATTCCAACGGAGAGGGCGCTGCGCCCGGTCAATGTGTTGAGGAGTTGCTTCAGTTGCAGCAGTTGCGCGGGTGCGATTTCATCGAAGCAAATGCCCATGCCAAGAAAGGGGTATGAGGTGCGAACCGTGCCCGAAACTTCAATCCGTATGCCGAACGATTTGAGCACCAGGTCCACTTTCGCCCCGGCGGGAGACGTGGCGTTCATTTCCACGTAGCAGCCGTGCAGGCTAACGTCGGTGAGGGTTCCCCACATGCGCACGTTGCTGTCCTGGGCTCGAAATTCCACGCTGCCTGAACAACGCAGCCGAGGGCTCTGCCGCCGAAGTGTCCAGTCGACACGGTTTGGATCTGCGGGATCCCTGCCTTTGCTTGCCGATGCATTGGCGGGAGCGCCTTCCGCCACTCCTCCCCNNGCGCTCTCCTCGCCGTTCGAGGAGTCTTGCGGCAAGCCGGATTGTCCGGGATAGACACGCGGGTCCACGAGCGCCTCCGACAGTGTGCTGCTCCTAGTGGAATCGGAGATTTCCGAAAAAACTTTAGACTGCCGGAAACTGCGACAAGGCAGAGCGAATCTGTTGCCACAGTTCCTCTTTGCCGGCACCGGTCTTGGCCGAAAAGGCCACTATGGGCACACCGCCGTAGGCTTGGCCGAGCGTGTGCATTGCCTGCCGCAACTGGTTGCCCGACAGCCGGTCGCACTTGGTGGCCACAATCGCATGNNTCGCTTTCCTGGGGAGGAATGTTAGAATCCACCAGCGCGAGACACAGTGCCAGGCTCGGACGTTGGTGGAGATACGGATCCACGAACCGCGCCCAGTCATCGGAGATTTCGCGCGAGACCCTGGCGTAACCGTATCCTGGCAGGTCGGCGAACCGCAATTCTGGCCTGGGTTGTCCGGCCCTGCGGACTTCATAAAAGTTAATGCTGCGCGTGCGTCCGGGAGTATTGCTGGTGCGGGCCAGCTTCGTGCCCACCAGCGAATTGATCACGCTCGATTTCCCCACGTTGGACCGTCCCAGAAAGGCGATCTCCGGNNTCCCAGAAAGGCGATCTCCGGCAAGGTAGGGGAAGGGAAATGCGACAAGTCGCTCGCCGACAGCATGAAGCGCGCCAGAATCCGCATGCAGACAGTTTTAAGGGTTTGAATCGCGCATGGCAAGTGCAGGAGAAAAAAAGTTCGCGAAACAGTGTCCAGCGCCGGGCAAATCAAGTCCCGCCAGGGGTACTGGCTAGTTTGCGAAACCGTTAACCACCAAGGCCACGAAGGCACACGAAGGAAATACTAAAGTCCCAGCGGCCGTTTGGGTTCCACGTCCTCTTCCTCGATCGGGCGCAGTCTGTGCCACAACGTGAGCCCGCCAGCGATGACCAGTCCAATGAGGACGCTGATCAGAAAGAACAAGCGATAGGCCGGTAGCGCGATCAGCAGAATCGCTACGACAACGACTGCGACGATGAGACCTGCCGATCCCCTGAGGCTGAATCGAACCCAGCTGCCAGATTCCGGCTTCATGATCGTATTTTAGCGCCACAACCGCAGCTCCGGTAAAGACAGGATCGGGCATGCCACCCGCCTAGCAGGGGGTACCCCCCCTACCCCCCCACACCCCTCTTAAGCCTATTGGAATCTTTGGGTTGGCGGGGAGAGGCTGTAAANNTTTTCGAATGGTCCGCGCTGCTCGCGCCCGTTGACCCTCAGGTTTTCAAAGATCGCGAAAGTGGTTAGGGCACTTGTTGGACCGTCTCTGGAGACGGCGACACTTCTCGATGCTGCACTCTCGTAGAATCTTCGCACCGATTGCGATTCGGAGTCTGTGATGGCCGTACAGACGAAATGTGATGAAAAGAAATGCGCGAAACAGCCGTGGAATCCCTCCTATTTCCCTTCAATGCTAAAGGACAAACCCCGCGTTATAGTTCTTGGTTAAACTGGNNTCTTGTTGGGCACCTTGGCTCTCCCATGGCTGTCGCAGTACGGCTTAGCGCAGAGCAGCCCACAGAAGTCTGCTGCCATGAGTCGGCTCGCACCGGCCCCTCCCATGGGCTGGGCGAGTTGGAACCACTACTTTTGCGATTACGACGAAAAGACGATTCGTGAACAGGCAGACGCACTGGTTTCTACCGGAATGCGCGATGCGGGCTACAAATACCTCATCATTCAAGAGTGCATCGCGCCCAGGCGGGATACAAAAGGAAATCTCGTGGTCGATAGCGCACGTTTTCCGAGCGGCATCCGCGAACTCGCTGCTTATATTCACAAGCTTGGACTTAAGGCTGGTATCTACACGGATATTGGCCGCAACACCTGCTACCCGGATCCGAAGTTCCAGGGAAGTTACGGACATGAGCAACAAGACGCAGACACTTTTGCGGCGTGGGGAATTGACCTGGTCGAGATGGACTACTGCAACCGGGTAGAAACGCACAGCGGCAGGTGGGTGTACGAGCGTATGGCGGAGGCGATCAAAAAGACCGGACGTCCCATGATCTTCTCCCTATGTTCGTGGGGGAATGAGCAGCCTTGGGAATGGGCGCAAGGCAAGGCGCAGATGTGGCGTACGGATCTCGACATTTCGTTCGAGAAGAACCATGTCGAATGGGATCGCGTGGTGCGCAACTTCGAGTCCGGTTCCGCACACTCCGTGTTCAGTGGGCCAGAGAGCTGGAATGACGCCGACATGCTGGAGATTGGTAATCCGGGGCTGAACGATACGGAAGCCCAAGCCCAGATGTCGATGTGGGCGATCTCGCCCCGCCGCTGCTGGCTGGTGCAGACCTGACTCACATGAACTCGCGCGCCGTCGAGATTTATTTGAACCGGGAAGTGCTGGCGGTAAACCAGGATGCCCTGGGCGCAGGTGCGGAGCGGATTGCCTCTGCTGGTCCGGGCCTGGAAGTGTGGGCCAAGGTGCTCGGATCGCGAACCAGCGGAGAGTATGCGGTTCTGTTGCTGAATTCGATGGAGCAACCCAACCGGATGGAGGTGCACTGGACCGATCTTGACCTGCTACCTGATGCAAGAGTGCGGGACCTGTGGTCGCACAAAGATGTTTCCACGGCTTCAGACAGTTATCAGGCTGTTGTCCCTGCCCACGGCGCGGTGTTGCTACGTGTGAGCGGAACGCGCTCTTGGGAACATGGCGTCGTCTATGAAGCAGAATGGCCGGGCATCGAGCGCGCCGGCGTCGCTGCGCTGTTTGGATGCGGCGAGTGCTCGCGTGGTTACGCAGTAGGACTTGCCGATAAGAACAGGCCAGGCTCACTGCATATCTCTAATATCGTTGTGCCGATGGCGGGACTTTATACGCTGCGGGTGCAATACGTGCGCAACGGGATCGCCGACGAGGAGATCGGGATTGATGTCAATGGCGTGAAGACGAAGGCACTGGCTCTTATGCGCTCCTGGAACTGGGTTGATGTGCCCATTACCCTGCAAGCAGGCGAGAACGACATCACATTGTCTTATAAAGGGGAACAACCGTTCTACGTAGATAACATGACGCTGTTGCGCCGTAGATAGCGGAGTCTGGCGGGTAGTACTTCTCCCAGTCTACTGTCTCGCCGTGGGGATCTCACCGGCGGGCGGGGTCACGATGGGAGCCATGGTCTCGGCCTCCGATGGCATCTGCGGCAGCGGGCCTTCGAGCGCGATGGCCAGCACCTGGTCCATGTTGTCCACGAAGTGCAATTTCATTTCTCGTCGCAGGTTCTCCGGAACCTCGGCAACATCCTTTTCGTTTTCCAGCGGCAGAATCACCTCGAATAGTCCGGCGCGGTGGGCCGCCAGCAGCTTCTCCTTCAATCCGCCGATGGGCAGTACTTTGCCGCGCAGCGTGATCTCTCCGGTCATGGCGATATCGCGGCGCACCGGAATCCGGCTCAGCGCGCTGGCCAGAGCGGTGGCGATGGTGATGCCGGCGGAGGGGCCATCTTTCGGAATCGCTCCTTCGGGTACGTGCACATGAATATCGAGGCTGCGGTAGAAGTCGCGAGGCAGGCCAAGCCGCGCCGCCCGCGAGCGAATGTAGGACATGGCAGCCTGCGCCGATTCCTGCATCACATCGCCGAGCTTGCCGGTTAAAGTGAGCTTGCCTTTGCCGTCCACCACCATGGCTTCAGTGCTGAGGATCGACCCTCCCACCTCGGTCCAAGCCAGGCCCGTTACCAGGCCGACTTCGCTCTTTTCGTGGGCGAGAGTGTCGCGGAACTTCAGCACGCCGAGGTAGTCGCCAATCTTTTCTCCCTGGATCGCGGCCGAGAAGTCGGCGCCTTCTTTCACCACCTTGCGCGCAACTTTGCGGCAGATGTTGCCAATCTCCCGCTCCAGGTTTCGCACCCCGGCTTCCCGGGTAAAACCGCGAATGATCTGCCGGATCGCTTCGTCGGGGAATTGCACGTTCTTCTCCGTCAACCCCGCCTGCGACATCTGTTTTTTCACCAGGAACTGTTTCGCGATCTCCACCTTTTCCGGCTCCGTGTAGCCGTGCAGGCGCAGCACTTCCATGCGGTCCTGCAGGGCAGGCGGAACGGTATGCATCACGTTCGCGGTGGCGATGAAGAAGACCTGCGAGAGGTCGTACTCGACGTCCAGGTAATGATCGACGAACATGAAATTCTGTTCGGGATCGAGAACTTCGAGCAGCGCCGCCGAAGGATCGCCGCGGAAGTCCATGGACATCTTATCGACTTCATCCAGCATGAACACCGGGTTCTTGGTTCCGGCTTTTTTCATCATCTNNCCGCCGAGCGACATGCGCACGAACTTGCGGCCGGTCGCTTTGGCGATCGACATCCCCAACGAAGTTTTGCCCACGCCCGGAGGTCCGACGAAGCACAAAATCGAGCCTTTGGGGTTTTTTACCAACTGGCGAACGGCGAGAAATTCGAGGATGCGCTCCTTGATTTTCTCTAGGCCATAATGATCTTCGTTCAGAGTTTTCTCAGCACGGGTTATGTTGCGGATTTCTTTCGAGCGCTTCTTCCACGGCACCGCCAGCAGCCAGTCCAGATAGTTGCGCGAAACGGTCGATTCCGCCGACATGGGCGGCATCGCTTCCAGTTTTTTCAGTTCCTGGATCGCCTTGTCTTTCACTTCCTTCGGCATGCCCGCGGATTCCACTTTTTTCTTCAGCTCGTCGAACTCGCTTTTTTCGCCGCGTCCCAGTTCCTTCTGGATGGCCTTGATTTTCTCGTTGAGGTAATACTCTTTCTGCGCCTTTTCCATCTGCCGCTTCACTCGCGACTGGATGGTGCGATCCATATTGAGCTTTTCGATTTCGACGTCGAGCACGTCGCCGATTTTGTTCAAACGCTCGGCGGGATCGAAGATTTCGAGCAGCCCCTGCTTTTCTTCGATGGAGAGTTGCAGGTTCGCGGCGATGGTATCGGTCAGCTTCGCCGGATCTTCCATGCGCACGGCCGCGATCATGGTTTCGTAGTTCAGCGACTGGCACAGCTTCACATATTGCTCGAACATGCCGGTGACGCGCTGCATGCCCGCTTCAATCTGCGCCGTCGTCTCGGTGGCATAGCGGGCGACCCGCACGGTCGCTTGCAGAAAGCCTTCCGTCTCGACCACCTGCAGAATCTTCGCGCGCTCGATGCCTTCGACTAGGACTTTGATGTTGCCGTCGGGCAGCTTCAGGCTCTGCACGATGTTGACGATGGTGCCGACCTGGAAGATGTCGCCCGCCTTGGGTTCGTCGATCGAGGCATCGTGCTGGGTGGCGAGAAATATCTTCTTGTCGCTGGCCAGAGCTTCTTCGAGCGCGCGCACGCTCGACTCCCGCCCCACCACGAACGGAGTCATCATGTAGGGAAAGATGACCACGTCCCGAATGGGCATCATCGGCAGTTTCTTGCTCTCAAACTTTTCCTTGGGGTTCGACAACTGAGTCTCCCGTCTCTGGTCGGTGTTTGGTCGCTGGTCGTTAGTCGCTAGTCGCTCGCCATCCGAGTTAGCGAACGACTAACGACCAGTCAACTTGCCGCTTTCTCGATCATGGCCAGCGAGACGTTCCGTTTCTCCACCATCTCGCGGGTCACTTCAAACTCCTTAACTTTCTTCTGGCTGGGCAGGCTGTACATCAGTTCGAGCATGAGCTCTTCCAGGATCATTCGCAACCCCCGAGCTCCAACTTTACGCGCCATGGCCTGGCGTGCAATCGCCCGGTTGGCGTCGTCGCTGAACTTCAGCCGCACGTTTTCAAACTCGAACAGGCGCTGGTATTGCTTTACGATCGCGTTTTTCGGACGCGTCAGAATTTCCACCAGCGCATTCTCGTCCAGTTGCTGCAGCACTCCCATCACCGGCAAGCGACCGACAAACTCGGGGATCAGCCCGAATTTGATCAGGTCCTCGGGTTGCGCTTCGGAGACGAGCTCAAAGTTGCGCAGCGAGGCCATGCCCGCATCGGTTTCCGCGTCTTCGCCGATGCGGAAGCCGAGAGCTTTCTTGCCTACACGCCGCCCGATAATTTTTTCCAGGCCGACGAAGGCGCCGCCGCAGATAAAGAGGATGTTGGTGGTATCGACGGGCGTGAACTCCTGGTGCGGATGCTTGCGCCCACCCTGCGGCGGAACATTCGCGATCGTACCTTCCAGAATCTTGAGCAACGCCTGCTGTACGCCTTCGCCCGACACGTCGCGCGTGATCGAGGGATTCTCGTCCTTGCGTCCGATCTTGTCGATTTCGTCGATATAGATGATGCCAGTCTGGGCGCGGCTCACGTCGCCTTCGGCCGACTGCAGAAGTTTAAGAATGATGTTTTCGACGTCCTCGCCAACGTAACCAGCTTCGGTCAGCGTGGTCGCGTCCACGATGGCGAAGGGCACATCGAGCATGCGGGCGAGAGTTTGCGCCAGCAGCGTCTTGCCGGTTCCGGTTGGACCGATCAGCAAGATGTTCGACTTGGTCAGTTCCACGCCATCGCCGGTACGCTGGCGGTTCATGTAAATGCGCTTGTAATGGTTATAGACGGCGACGGCCAGCTTCTTCTTGGTCTGTTCCTGCCCGATGACGTACTCGTCGAGGAACGTCTTTACTTCCTGCGGCTTCGGCAGCTGATTCGGAACCGCAGCCGCGGGAGTCGCGCTGCGGTCGTCTTCGAGAATCGAGTTGCAGACAGCCACGCACTCGTCGCAGATGTATGCCCGGGGATAGTCGCTGGGCGACGAGATCAGTTTCGCGACCGCATCCTGCGACTTATGGCAGAACGAACAGCGCAACATCTCATCGGAGCCTGATCTGGTTTTCACTCGGCCTTACTCCTTTTCTGGTGGCCTAGCCGCGGCTGGCTTCCTGCAACAAGCTTACTTTCCAGCTTACGGCCGGCTCCGCTAACGCCGAGATCTGCTGGTGCTGATCGTCCACTCGCATCGCCACGAACTGCCGATCATACCCTCTATCTCGTCTTATAGATGATATCGTCGATGATTCCGTACTCCTTCGCTTGCTGCGAGTTCATGATGAAGTCGCGCTCCACGTCCTTCTCCACTTTATCCAGCTTCTGGCCGGTGTGCTTGGCCAGTAACTGATTAGTAATCTCCCGCATGCGCAGAATCTCGCGGGCATGAATGTCAATGTCGGTCGCCTGCCCGGAGAGCCCGCCCATCGAGGGCTGGTGGATCAGGATGCGCGAATTGGGCAGAGCCAGCCGCTTTTTGGCTTCGCCCGCCGAAAGCAGCAGTGCCGCCATCGAAGCGGCCTGACCGATGCAGATCGTGGTCACGTCGTTCTTTACATACTGCATGGTGTCATAGATCGCCATACCCGCCGTGATCGAGCCGCCCGGCGAGTTGATGTAGAGCTGGATGTCTTTCTCCGGGTCTTCCTGCGCCAGGAACAGCATCTGGGCGATGACCAGGTTGGCGATATTGTCGTCAATCGGCGTGCCAATAAAAATGATGTTGTCGCGGAGCAGCCGCGAATAAATGTCGTAGGCCCGTTCGCCCCGGCCCGTCGACTCGATTACCATCGGTACCAGCATCATTCACCCTTTCCACACTCCCGCCCGCAAGCCGGTCTCGTCGCTCAGGGGAGGGTCGAAATGGTCCGCATCATCATTACCCGTTACGCGGACTGGTGATACAGAAAATCGAGGGTCTTCTCGTTGCGGATTCTTGTTCGTATCCTATCGAGGCCCCCTTCCCGTGTCAAACGAGCGCGTACTGCTTCGGACGTCTGTTTCGACTGTTTGGCCAGCGCTTCCAGTTCCTGATTCAACTCCTCATCGCTGACCTGCACATTTTCTTCCTCGGCCACTCTTTCGAGCAGCAGCGCAGCCTTTACATCATGGATCGCCTGTTCGCGCTGTCCCACGCGCAGACGCTGTAAATCCATTTTCTTCATCTGCTCGGCGGTCAGACCCTGCGCCGCCAGCGCGCGCAGTCCCCGCTCCAGCCGGATGTCGATCTGCTGTTCGATCAGCGAATCGGGAACTTCAAAATCGTTCCGCTGAATCAGTTCTCCCACCAGTTTGTCCTTGGCCGCGTGTTCCGCCTGGTGTCTGCGCTCGGATTCCATCTGCTCGCGAACGGCCTTCCGCACATCCTCGACCGTCTGGAATTCGCCTAGTTGCTTGGCGAACTCGTCGTTCAGTTCCGGCAGACTCTTTTGTTTGATCGACTGCACCTTCACCGCATAAGTGAACGTCTTGCCCGCCAGGCGCTTGTCTTGCGTGTCTTCCGGATAGTGCACGTCGAAGGTCCGCTCATCTCCGGCACTGGTGCCGCGCAGGTGCTCGGTAAACTCCGGCATCGTGTTCTTGCCGGCGATTTCGACCAGCACTTCGTCCATGTGCACCGGCTGGCCTTCGCCGGACTTGCCATCGCTGGATTTGCCTTCGCCGGACTCCGTATCGGACTTGGGATTGCCATCGAGCGAGACCTGGGCGAAATCGCCGTCGGCGAGGACTCGGCCCTCCACCGGATTGAAACTGGCATGACGCTCGCGCACATCGGCGATCGCCTGCTCCACATCGGCCTCGGAAACAGCGATCTCGGGTTTATCGGCGCGCAGTTCTTTGTAGCCTTCGAGTTTGATCTCCGGCAGCACCTCAAAGGCGGCCTTGAAGCGCAGCGGCTCGCCATCCGTCAACTGCAAGTCCAGCAACTGCGGCTCCGAGACCGGACGCAGCTTCTGCTCCTCCATCGCCTTCCGAAAGCGCTCCGGCACCAGCGCCTCCATCACCTCCTGGCGCAGCTCCCGGGCAAACTTCGTCCGCACCAGAGACTCCGGGACCTTGCCCGCGCGGAAGCCCGGAATCCGCGCCAGCTTCTGGTACCGCCGGATCACCGTCCGGTAGGCCTTCGCCACCTCGTCCGCCGGCGCCTCCACCGCAACCTCGCGCGTCAACAGCGGATTCAGCGAAGGCCCGTGCTCATGCTCGTGATCGTGTTCATGGCTGTGCTCGTGCTCGTGCTCATCCTCATGGCTGTGTTCATGATCGTGTTCGTGCTCATGCGCACGGCCTTCGACAACTCCGGCCTCCGTCTGCCCGTCCCCAGCCTTCTCCGTCGCCGTCTTCTCCGGCGCCGTCTCGTCTGTCACCGTCTCTTTTGTCTCGGTCTCGTTCGTTCCCGCACTCTCAGTCGAATTCAATTCAGTCCCTTCCACTCGATCGGTCTCACCGCACCATTTACCGCGCAATCGCCGGTGCCCCTCTTCCACTCTACGGGTCTTGTTTGCGAAGGGTCAAACCTCACCGCGCCCGCTCCCACGCCCCCGCGCCGCTACCCTACTTCGCGTTCTGGTTTCCCGCCAGCGAGAACAGCTCCAGCCTTATCTCCCACTGCGTCGACTGCCCCGGCTGCAGCACCACCATCCCCGTGTCCGTCTCCTTCGGCCACTCCCGCCCGAACGGGTCGTCGTAGTTGAACTGCGGCCCAATCGAAATATAGTCCGCATCCGCCGGCGCAACCACATGGAACGCCTTGATCGTCGGGCTCAGCGCCGTCAGCCGCACTCCGTAATCGTTCGCCGGGTCGCTCAGCTCCGCCACCGCCGAGTTGTCCATCAGGTCCCGTTGCAGCGCAACAAAGCTGTCGTCCAGCTCCATCTTCCCCAGTGCCGCCCCGCCGCGCATGGTAAAGTCGTACGCCGTCCCGTTCACTGGCAGCAGCACGCCCGTGGGCAGCCCGCTCTCCCGGTCGCGCACCTCCTCCCGCATCTCGCCCGGAAGCCGAAGCCGCAACTGGTCCCGGTTTCCATCGAAGATGGTAAACCGGGGATGCCATCCGATGCCCACTGGCTCGGGCGCATCGCCCGTGTTGCGCGCCACCACCGTCAGCTCGATCCACTGGCTGCCCAGCAGCACAGTCACCGTCACGTCCGTCTTCGACGGCCAGTGCGCGCCGAAGTCCCCTGCATGGAAGACCGCCTGCGCCTGTCCCCCATCGGGCAGCGCCGTCGTCTCCGCGGAGTCCGCCGCATTGGCCAGCAGCAGCCCACCCCGCGCCACTCCCTCCGCACCGCCGGGCAGTATTATCGTATGCCCGCGCCACACCGCGCTCACCCGCCCCGCCACCTGCGACGCAACTCCCCCGATCCGCCCCGCCCACGGCGCCTCGAAGGCCCCGCCCATCGCCAGGCTCGCCTGCCCGTCCGCATCCGCGCCCGTGCCCGTCATCGCGCTCTCCGCGCCCTCCACCGACGGCGATGCCAGCAGGTTCACCTCGCCCTTGCCCGGAATATACGCCACAATCTGCAGCACGTTCATCCCCCGGCCCGGCAGCATCGTCACCGACAGGAACTCCGGCATCGTGCCCCCCATCAGCCGCATCCGCGTCAGCTTGATCGCCTCCTGCCCGCCCGGCAACGGCACCGGAACCTCCTGCCGGTCGGTTGCGATCTTCGCTTCCAGTTTGTGCAGGTTCCCGCGTCCCCGTTCGCGGTAGGCAAAGCTCAACGCCCCAACCAGCACGGCAAGAATCAGCCCCGTCACCATCCCCGACCGCATCACGCCCCTGCGCCATACCCTGTGGAACAGCGACGCGCACCACTCCTGCAGCATCGCCAGGTACATTCTGCTCATCTGTGGCTCGTCCACGTCGTCCGCCCCGTCTTTCTACTTGGATGTATTCTATCCACCCAACGGCCACTTCCGTCTATCCCTCAATTTCAACAATCGTGGACCGGTTTGCATTTGTTTTGAAGACGCAACCAATCCGCCCCCCAGCGAATCTCACCCTCAGGCGGGAGATTTCATCCCGCCGGGGAGACCGTATGAGTGCAAAAGCAATCTGGATCGCGTTTGGCCTGGGCGTCGCCGCCGGTGCCG
This sequence comes from Acidobacteriaceae bacterium, assembly GCA_003162255.1. Lineage (GTDB taxonomy): Bacteria > Acidobacteriota > Terriglobia > Terriglobales > Acidobacteriaceae > Acidiflorens. The sequence continues at coordinate 33,690 of PMMJ01000022.1, forward strand.
CCGTCGCTCTTCTCTACGCCCCGCAACCCGGCGTCAGGACCCGCCGCCAGTTGCGCCGCAACTTCGACGACGGCGTGGACTATCTCGAGGACGCCGCCTCCTGCCTCAAGGAGCAGGCCGAATCCCTCAGCAACGAGGCCCGCAAGACCTTCCGGCGCACCCGGGGCCAGGTCGCCGATGTCGTCGAAAAGGCCTCCGAAGCCGTCTCTGGAGCCGTCAAAGGCGTCCAATCCATGATGTAGCCCGCCCTACTCCGGCGGTCCCACCGTCACCACAAAGTAAGCCAGCTTCGTCGGCCCGGCGTTGGCGATCCAGTGCTCGTCGCCCGCACAGCACAGCCCCACATCGCCCGCCTCCATCCTGTGCTCCACCCCGTTCAGATAAAGCGTCGCCACGCCGCGCTCGATCAGCCATATCTCGCTGTGCTTGTGCGTCCCCACCGCCTCATGCGGAGCGTCCGCCTGCTGCACCGACTCATGCATCTCCAGGCGAATGTTGCCCGCCTTCAGCATCCCGGTCAGAAACGAGTGCGACTCGTGCCCGCCCTGCATCCCGCGTCCCGCCTGCGGCTTGAAGACGCCCGACGCCAGCTCCCGCATCGCCCCCGCCGGCCGCGCCCCCGCCGCAGCCTGCCCAGCTCCCGCCCCAGCCGCCGTCCCCGCAGTCTGCCCCTCGGCCTTCGCCGAAAACGTTCCCGCAATCGCCAGCAGCCCCGCCATCATCCCCGCAAAATCCCGCCGGTTCATAGAATCCTTCCTCTCGCAACCCATGATCGTCTCTCCCGCTGCAACCCATGCTCACAGCTCATAGCTCATAGCTGAAATACAAAATACTCCAGCCACGCTCCCAGCGCCACACTCGATCCTTCCTTGCATGCCCGATCCTCCCCCCGCCGCCGTCCCTCCCGAGGTACCTGCACACTTTGAACTTCCACAGCTCTGTCGTCGGCGTTAGACTGTCGCCATGGGAAACAAAGACAAAGGCAGAAAAGAGAAGAAGAAGCCGCCCAAGCCCAAGGCCCCTCCCGCGCCCAAGCACGAGGAGTTCAGCCAGATCGCCACCCGCATGGTCCGGGAAGCGACCGAGAAGGGAAGCTAGCCCGTCGGAACCATCCGCCGGCCGCCGCCGATCTCCCGCTCGCCGCCGGGTCGCTCTACGCCCGTGACCCTCCACAGCAGGGTTGTACTACAGTTGCAGATGGTATTTTCCGGAGGGAGCCGGGGGCTTCAGCCCCCGGAAAGAGAGCGTATTTGCGGGACCTTCAGGCCCGGGTTCTTGTCGTTTTTCAAAGACTCAAAGGAAATACAACTGTAGAAGCTGCGGCCTGTCCTTAACCCTCCGCCCCCGGGTTGCTCTCCCGTCTGCAATCCTCTATCCTTGAAGAGTTGCAGCCGGAGTGTCTCTTCGCCGCAATGTGCGCCCGTAGCTCAGTTGGATAGAGTATTTGGCTACGAACCAAAGGGTCGGGAGTTCGAATCTCTCCGGGCGCACCATCCCATTCCTTCCACATCTCAAATCCTCATCAGCGCCCTTGTCCGCCCGGCAATATGGATTGCTGTCTACACGCGGACACCGCCCCTCACCCCTCGAACCTCGAACCTTGAACCTCGAACCTGGCCTACAATGTTCCTAGCCCTATGAACCTCTACATCCTGCGCCACGCCAGTGCCGGCATCCAGCGCGCCAACCCCATCCTCGACCACAAGCGCCCCCTCGACAAGGACGGCAAGCGCCATTGCCTCCAGCTCGCCCATGTTCTCAACGCCATGAAGCTCCAGTTCGACCTCATCGTCTCCAGCCCCTTGAAGCGCTCCATGCAGACCGCCTCGCTCGTCGGCACCGAGATGGGCTACGAGGCCAAAATCCTCACCTCCGCCGCGCTCGCCCCCGACGCCACATTCGCCCAGTTCCAGAAGCTGTTGCGCGAGTACTCCGGCCACGAGAACCTGCTCGTCGTCGGCCACGACCCCAACCTCACCGCCTTCCTCGGCTCGCTCCTCGTTCCCGCCGCAGCCTGTCCCGCCAGCGGCCTCGACGCCTGTGCCGCATCCGCCTGCGTGCGTCTGCGCAAGGGCTCACTGGCCCGCGTCAATCTCGCTCGCGGCCCCGCCGCCCTGCACTGGCTGCTCGATCCCCGCACCGTGCGCGCGCTCTACGCCACCTCCACCGCCAGGTCGCGCCGAAAGACCTCGCGAAAGTAGTCCGCCTCTTTCCGCAGCGACCACGCCTCCAGCTCCGCTCCCCCGCGCCCCGGCGCCAGCTCCAGCAGAACGCGTTTGGAATAGACGTGCGTCCGCATCCGCACCGCCGCGCTGGCGCGGTCCTGGTTCAGCGCCAGCGCCAGCCGTAGCAGCACCACCGCCCGCACAATATGCGGATGCTCCTCGATCGCAATCGTCCGCAGGATCCGGTCCACCGGGCCGGGCCGGCTCTTGCCCATGTAGCGCGCAATCGCGCCCACCACTGCCCTCTGCTCCGGCGAAAATCCAAAAATCTCCGAGTTCGCCACAATGTACTGCGTGTGCCGGTGGTGGCCCTGGTGGTTCATGTACTTGCCCACGTCCTGCATCATGGCCGCGGCTTCCAGCCACAGCCTGTACTCTGGCGGAAGTTCATGCACTCGCGCCAGCTCGTCGTAGAGCTGGACCACATGCTGGCGCACCGGCTCGGCCTTCTTCATGTCCACGCCGTAGCGCCGGCACACCTCCAGCACGCCCGCCCAGCGCTCGTTCTCGATCTTCTTGTGTACCGACGCGCGCAGATCGGCATCCGCCAGCATCTGCGCCAGAATCCCGTCCCTCAACCCCAGCGGCGAGTAGCGAAATCCCCTCAGCCCCATGCGCTCCAGCAGGCTCGCATACACCATCGCCCCGCCGATCACAATCTCTGACCGTCGCGGCCCGATCCCCGGAATCGACGCCCGCTGCCCATTGTTCATCTTCGCCAGCCGCTCCGTAAGCCGCCGCACCTCCGCGGTCTTCGCCATGCTCGGCTTGATGCGCACAAAGCTCTTCGGCGCAGCCTTCCGCACCGCCAGCTTGCGCGCCATCGCCACGCTCGCCTCGGCCAGCGCCGCCGCCGTCCCCGAGGTCGCAATCACCAGCCCCACCCGCGGTGTTCCCAGCTTGCGCTCCGCCTTCTTCAGTTCGCGATCGATATACTGCTTCAGCCGAGCCACGTCCTCCTTCGCCGGAGGATCGCCGTGCAGAAACTCCTGCTGCAACCGCACCGCGCCCAGAGGCAGGCTCACCATCTCGCGGATGCGTCCCTCATCAGAGAACGTAATCTCGCAGCTCCCCCCGCCCAGGTCGATCAGCAGGCAACGCCCCCGCGCGCCCGCCTCCTGCGACACCACCCCCAGGTGGATCAGCCGCCCCTCCTCCAGCCCCGAGATCACCTCCACATTCCATCCCGTCGCCGACTTCACCCACGCCGTAAACGCCGCCGCATTCCGCGCGTCCCGCATCGCGCTGGTCGCCACCACACGCACCCGGTCCGCCACATGCAGTTGCACCGCCTTCTGAAACCGCTTCAGCGCGCGGATCGTATTCGCCATCGCCTCCGGAGAGATCACCCCCGTCTGAAATACGCTCTCCCCCAGCCGCACCACCTCGCGGTCCTCATAGAGCATCTTCAGCCGGTGCCGCTCAACCGACGCAATCTTCAGTCGTACGGAGTTGGAACCTATATCGATCGCCGCAAATGTCAGCATCCTTCAAACCTCCCAAGCCACGATACAACGCCCGCATGGTTCCCGCGCAACCTTCCACAACGTATGCTGTTAGAGCAAGTACTCCTCATGTCAACCACCGCCTCCGCCGAACCCGCGACCACCCCCCACGCCGCTGCGCAATCGCGACACGCCCGCGTCCTCTCTCTTCTGACCGCGCTCTGGCTCATCCTCTTCTTCGCCTCGCTCTTCGCTCCGCCCGTCCTCGACGACGCCGACGGCACCCACGCCAACGCCGCCCGCCAGATGGCCCTCTCCGGCGACTGGGTCACCCTGCGCGTCAACAACGTGCGCTACCTCGAGAAAGCCCCACTCCCTTACTGGATCGTCGCCCTCAGCCTCCGCGCATTCGGCGTCAACGCCTTCGCCGTGCACCTCCCGCAGGCCCTCTGCGTCCTTCTCCTGATGCTCCTCGGCGTCCGCTGGGCCCGCCAGTCCTTCGGCGAACGCGCCGCCCTCTACACCGGCCTCGGCGTCCTCACCAGCGCCGGAGTCTTCCTCTTCACCCGCGTCTTCCTCCCCGACGTCCTCCTCTCCCTCCTCCTCGCCTCCGCCCTCTACTGCCTCCTCCAATCCCTCGCGCCTCTATCCTCTGTCATCCTGAGCGAAGCATCAATGAACGCCGTCATCCTGAGCGCAGCGAAGGACCCCTGTATTTCGTCTTTGCCGGGTGCCCCATTCATGGCGCAGTCTCACCGCGACATGGGTGGGCATTCGCGCGAAGGCGCGAACCGCCTTTCCTCCCTCTACCCCTACCTCATGTGGACCGCCCTCGCCCTCGCCGTCCTCACCAAGGGCCTGGTCGCCATCGTCTTCCTCTTCGCCACCGCCATCGTCTACCTCGCCCTCACCGGCGAACTCCGCAACTGGCGCCGCCTCAAACCCTTCACCGGCGCGCTCCTCTTTCTCCTCATCGCCGCCCCCTGGCACATCCTTGCCGGCCTGCGCAACACCGGGGCCGCCGGCGGCCATGGCTTCTTCTGGTTCTACTTCATCAACGAACACGTCCTGCGCTTCCTCGGTCGCCGCATCCCGCGCGACTACAACAAGCTCCCCAGCTACCTCTACTGGGGCCTCAACCTCGTCTGGCTCTTCCCCATGAGCCTCTTCCTGCCCGTGGCCGTTGTCGAGTTCCAAAATAAATGGAAGCGTCATTCTGACCCTGAGCTTGTCGAAGGGTCGGAATCTCTGTATTCCGCTCGCCGCGCCTCCCAACTCGGCGGACGCTTTCAAAACCTCACCCCATCCCAACGCACAATCCTTCTCCTCGCCCTCTTCTCCGCCCTCGTCCTCCTCTTCTTCTCTCTCTCCACCAATCAGGAGTACTACACCTTCCCCGTGTACCTCCCGCTCCTGATGCTCCTCGCCGCCGCCCTCGCCCGCGCCGAGCAAACCTCGGACCGCGAACCGCGAACCGCGAACCCAGCCCTCACCTTCGCCCACGCCGCCTTCACCGCCATCGGCGTCGCCGTCGCCGCGGCCCTCGCCTACGGCCTCTACACCTCGCGCCACCTCGCCTTCGTCCCAGACATCGGCGAACTCCTCGCCCATCGCGGCGTCGGCGACTACACCCTCTCCATGTCTTCGCTCTTCGACCTCACCGGCCCCAGCTTCGCCGCCCTCCGCCTGCCCGCCGCGCTCGCCCTCGCCGCCTTCGCCCTCGGCCCCGCCGTCGCCTGGGCCTTCCGCAGCCGGTTGATTCGCACCCGCGATCCCCATCTCGCCGCCACCACCTCCATCGCGCTCACCGCCGCCGTCTTCCTCATCGCCGCGCACATCGCGCTGGTCCGCTTCGACCCCATGCTCGGCTCCAAGCAACTGGCCGACACCATCGTCCGGAGAGGCTCGCCGGCCGACTCCTTCATCATCTTCGGCGAGCAGTCCGACGCCTCGTCGGTGGTCTTCTACACGCACCATTTCTTCCTCGGCAAGCCGGCTGTGATGGTGCTGCCCCGCTGCGGACAGCATGGCGAGGGAACGCCGCTCCTGTGGGGCTCCTGCTACCCCGATGCGCCGGATATCTTCCTCAGCGAAGACCAGCTCTCCAAAGCCTGGGGTACGGGCGAGCGCAAGTGGCTCTTCGCCCAGGACGTCAACCAGGCCAGGGCCGAGAGCTTGCTGGCCGGCCGGCTTATCCCTGTCCAATCCATCGCCGACAAGGCGCTGTGGACCGACCGGCCGCTCCAATAGATTGAGGATGTTTGATTGGTCGAGGCATCAGCCGCGGGCCTGTCCTGGCCGACCCTAAAGCTGCGGAATATCCCGGTGCAGGACCTTCACGTGATAGCCGGCCTTCTTGAGACGTTTGCGCATCTCTTCGGCCATCATCACGCTGCGGTGCTGGCCGCCGGTGCAGC
>PMMJ01000237.1 GCA_003162255.1 Acidobacteriaceae bacterium
GGACCCCAAGCGCTACGACGTGCACGGCGAGCTGGGCCGCGGCGGCATCGGGCGGGTGCTGGTGGCCTTCGACGAGCACGTCGGCCGCGAGGTGGCGCTCAAGGAGCTTTTGGCACAGCCCGACGGCGGGACGGAATACGGCGCCGACGCCGCGCGCTTCCTGCGCTGGATCGCGGAGGCGTTTGAGCAACCGTTCCTGCTGTCGGTGCAGGGATAGAAAAACGTAAACCAACAAGGACACGAAGGTCCACTAAGGAAATCGAGGATGGAAGCCTTCGTGACCTTTGTGGTCGCCGGTTTTTGACGACGCAATTCTGAACCAGAAGAATTAAGGACAGATAACGAAATGACGAACTCTTCAAATCTCCGCGTGGCAGTAATCGGCGGCGGTCCCGGCGGATATGCCGCCGCATTCCTGGCCGCTGACCTGGGCATGAAAGTGACGTTGATCGATCCCGAAGTGAACCCCGGCGGCGTCTGCCTGTATCGCGGCTGCATCCCGTCGAAGTCTCTTCTGCANNAAGTCTCTTCTGCACGTAGCCAAGCTGCTCGAAGAAGCCGAGCAAGCCAAGAACTGGGGCATAGAATTCGGCGAGCCCAAAGTCGACCTCAACAAGCTCCGTGGATGGAAAGAGAGCGTCGTCAAAAAACTGACCGGCGGCCTCGGCCAGTTGTCCAAGCAGCACTCGGTACAGTTCGTGCAAGGTAAAGCGGCGTTCGTGAATTCGACGACGCTGAAAGTGACGAAGACCGCGGCCGCCGGCGAAGAGAACCTGACTTTCGACCGCATCGTCATCGCCACCGGATCGCGTCCGACCGTTGTGCCGAGCCTCAAGCTCGACAGCCCGCGCCTCATGGATTCGACCGGCGCTCTCGATCTTCCCGACATCCCAAAAACGCTGCTAGTAATCGGCGGCGGCTACATCGGACTGGAACTCGGTTCGGTCTATGCCACGCTCGGCAGCAANNCTGCTGCCCGGCGCCGACCGCGACCTGGTTCTGCCCCTGCACAAGCGCCTGGAAAAACTTTTCTCCGTGATCCTGCTGAATACCACCGTCAAATCGCTCAAGGACGAGAAGACCGGCATCCGCGTAACTCTCGACGGTCCCAACGTAAAAGAAAAAGAGCAGGTGTTCGACCGCGTGCTGATGTCGGTGGGACGCCGTCCGAATTCCGAGATCCCCGGCCTCGACCAGACGAAAGTCAAAGTCAACCAGAAGGGGTTCATCGAAATCAACGAGCAGCGNNCCCGCCGTCGTCTTCACCGATCCTGAGATCGCGTGGGCCGGCCTCACCGAAACGCAGGCCAAGGAACAAGGACGCGAGATCACCATCGCCAAATTTCCCTGGGCCGCTTCGGGGCGCGCAATCACGCTCGATCGGCCCGAAGGTCTCACCAAGCTGCTCATCGATCCGAAGACGGAGCGCGTGCTCGGCGTCGGTATCGTGGGCGTAGGCGCGGGCGAACTGATCGCTGAAGGCGTGCTGGCCATCGAAATGTGCGCGTTGGCCGCCGATATTGGCATGACCATCCATCCGCACCCCACGCTATCGGAGACGATGATGGAGTCGGCGGAAGTCTTCTACGGACAAGCCACCGACATCTATCGTCCAAAAAAGTAGCGGAGTCAGTAAGCTTCGAGCCGCGAGCTACGGGCAAACTGGTTTGCTCGAAACTCATAGCTCGAAGCTCGCAGCCGTTCCTCACTGGAACCTCGATGAAAAAATTGGCGCTGTTCGTTCTTTTCGTTTCCGTTTCTCTCCACGCCCTGATGGCTCAGTCGGTGGCGCAGTCCGTGACCAGCCTGCTGCCCGGCGGGGCACACGCTCAGGCAGCAACTCCCGCGCCCGCCGATGAACTGGGACGTGGAACGCCTTCCGGAGCCGTGTTTGGATTCCTGCAAGCCGCGCAGGCCGGAAACTACAAGACCGCCGCCGATTATCTGCAAATGAGCACCGCACGCCGCCAGTCGCAGGGAGCGGACCTAGCCGAAAAGTTGAAGGTGCTCATGGACCGCACCTTCGTGGGCAGCCTGCGACGGCTCAGCGCCAGTCCCGAAGGCAGTCCAGATTATGGTGTCGTCGACCTGCAAACCATCGGAGTTTTTTCCAATGGCGATGCGGATGTCCCCGTTGTCCTGGTCAGGATCGCGGATCCGAATTCCGGAAAAATATGGCTCTTCTCTTCCGAGACGCTCATCAAGGTTCCCGAGTTGTATGACAACCTTGAGGCTCACCAGGTCGAAAGCAAACTCCCTCAAAGCCTGGTTAAGAACGTGTTTCTCGGGATGCCACTCTGGCAATGGCTGGCTCTTTTCGCCGCGATTCCAGTGGCGCTTGCGATCGGCTGGGCGGTAGTTTTGCTGCTGGCGATTCCGCGCCGGCTTTGGCTCAAGTTCAGACATCGTCCCAACCTGCACTCCTACAGCCGCATGTCCAAGCCGCTGCTGGTTACCTTCAGCGCGGTGGCTCACCGCGTGATCGGCGCTTACATCGGCCTGCCCTTGCTGCCGCGTCTTTATTACTCCCGGACCATCTGGGTTCTCATCAGCATCGGCTTCTTCTGGTTTCTGCTCCGCGCCACCAGCCTCACCATGCAGCGACTGCGTATCCATGCCATTAGCGTGGGCCGCATCGGCACCGGAACCCTCATGGTGCTGGGCGAGCGGTTGCTGGCAGCGCTGGTGGTAATCCTCGCCATTCTGGCCACCCTTGGCATCGTGGGTTTCAACCTGACCACCGTACTCGCCGGCCTCGGCATCGGCGGCATTGCCATCGCCTTCGCGGCGCAGAAAACCCTCGAAAATCTTTTCGGCGGAATTTCCGTTCTTGCCGACGAAGTCATCCGCGTTGGCGACTACTGCCGCTTCGGCGATCGCACCGGAACCGTGGAAGACATCAGCCTGCGCTCCACCCGCATTCGCACCGACGCGCGCACCGAGCTTTCTATTCCCAATGGTGCCCTCGCCACCATGAACATTGAAAATTTCACCCGTCGCGACAAAATTCTGTTCAATCCGGCGCTCGCCATCCGCTGTGAGACCTCGGCGGACCAGCTTCGCTATCTGCTGGCTGAAATCCGCCGCATGTTGTACGAACACCCGAAAGTGGAAGGCGACACCGCATACATCCGCTTCGCGAATTTCGACAACAGCGCCTTGCGCCTGGAGATCTTCAGCTACGTGCTCACCCGCGATGCCAACGAATTCAACGCCATCCGCGAGGACCTGTTGCTGCGCATCATGGAGATCGTCGAGAAATCGGGCAGCGGTTTCGCCTTCCCCTCGCAGACCCTATACTTCTCGCGCGATTCCGGCCTCGATAAGGAGAAAGCCGCCGCAGCCGAGCAGCAGGTCCAGCAATGGCGGGATCAACACAAGCTGCCATTCCCAGACTTTGCGCCCGCTGACAAGTCTGCCTTTCGAGGCTCGATTGTCTACCCTCAGCCCGAGTCCGCGATTGGAAGTGACCAGCCGCTTCCCTGAAACTATAGGGAGGCGCACTACTTACCCCGGTAACTTGCGGCATTCGACGGCGGTTCCTAGCATGGAAGGAACCATGCCCCATGCCCTACTGTTGTCGCCGGATGACCAGGCTGTCAGCGCTATTACTGGCGTTCTCGAAGAGATGTCAGTGACTTGCGAGCGCCCCCTGGACGGAGCCTCCGCTGCCCAAAAACTTAATTCGCACAGCTTCGACCTGGTGTTGGTCGATTGCGAAAACTTGCCGGCAGCCAAGCTGATCTTTGACGTTTGCCGCCGCGGAAAAGGCGGCAACAATCCTGTCCCCATCGCCATTGTCGATGGCCGCGCCGGCCTGCCCACCGCCTTCCGCCTGGGCGCGGAACTGATTCTGACTAAGCCCGTCGCGAAAGACCAGGCTCGGAGCACCATCCGCACTGCCGTCAGCCGTCTGCGAAAAGATGTCCCGGCGAACGAGAAGGTTCCCGAGCCGACCGCGAGCGCGCCGGCGCCCAGTTCTGTCAGCACCAACGCAGCCATGAGCCAAGAACGCGCGCACGCAGCGGCGGTTTCTTCACAACTAACGAACTTCGCGGACCCCGCTCCGAGCTTCGTTCCCAGCCCGCCTCCGGCCGCCACACTGGCCGCTGCTTCAACTGCGACGGTCTCTGAGATGCTCTCCGGGCCAGCCCCCACCACGAAGATGCATTCCGCCGTGGATGAAATCAATGCCGCACCCGCTTCTCCAAAGTTGAAACCGCAGGCCGCATCTGCTTCAGCTTCGCCATTGTCGGATTTTTCAGAATCGCTTTCGGCTCGAACCGCTTCCGCAGTTTCGCAACCCGCGCGCCCCGCACTTTCGGACGATCCCGTGCTTGCCGAACTGGAGAGAACGGAACTCGAAGAATCGGAACTTGAGAGTTCGAAAGCGGAAAACTCGGGATTGGACAAAGCAGCCGAGAAACCTGCAGCCGAACCTGCCGCCCCGGTCTTTTCCTCTTACCAGCAACGCCGGCAGAAACCACGCGGTCCCCTGGTCGCGCTGTTCGTGCTCATGCTCGCCTGCGCCGGCTTCTACGCCGCTTGGACGTATCAGCCCGGCTTCCGAGCCATCGCCCAACCGCAGATTGATCGCGTAATGGCCGTCGCCGCAGCGGCGCTCCGGCCGCAGAGCGTTCCGTCGGCCCCATCGCCCAATCCCGCGAAGCCTTCCGCTCAACTGGCTCCGGCCGCAAATTCGGTACCTGCAGCGGGATCGCCAACCGATCCAAATCAGACACCCGCAACCGCCGCAGATTCCGCAGTGAGTTCAGCAACCGGGTCAACGACAGCTTCGGTGGCAACCTCCGTCGCTGCGACTGCTCCGCAACCGGCAGCGACGCCCGGAACTGCAGTTGCGGCACCAACTTCCGCGACCACAACCACCGCCGCGCCGGTTGTCAGCAAGCCCGCGGCTAACCAGCCCAGCGACAGCAAGAAAGACGCCGCCGCAACTTCGTCCAATACCCCACTGCCCCGGGAAAGCGGCTCGATCATTCTCTCCTCCAAGGGTGCGGAAAGACGGCTGGCTCACAGCGTTTTTCCGAAATATCCTGTCGAAGCGCGCTCCGGGGAGGCACAAGGACAAGGAACGGTTGTCCTCAAAGTGGTCGTCGATGAGAACGGCAAAGTCGAGGGCCTGCGACTGGTCGAGGGAAACCCGATCCTGGCAACCGCCGCCATCGAGGCTGTGAAGCAGTGGCGCTATCGGCCCTATGTACGCGACGGAAAGGCGCAGCCCTTCCAGACGGTCGTGATTGTGGACTTTGAGCGGCCTTGAAACGCAGGCGAGCCAGAACAGTCGTTAGTCGATAGTCGTCAGTCGACAGCCGGCGTGTATTCCCGCACTTCGGGTAATCCGACAAGCCGCGAACGACTAACGACCATCGACGCCTCCTCACAACCCTTCAATTACCCCCGTAACTTGCTGGTACCCACCTTATTACCTAGGATGACCTCATTATGGGTTACCAAGCTTTGCTTTTCTGTCCCGACGAAAAACTGGCTCGCGTAGTAAGCCAAGTGTTCAGCGAACTGGACTTCACCGTAGAGCCGGTTCATGAACCGTTCGCTGCGGTCAAGAAGTTGATGGCGCAGCGTTACGACGCCATCGTCGTGGACTGCGAGAACGAGCAGAACGCTTCCCTGCTCTTTAAGAGCGCAAGAAATTCCAGCTCCAATCAGANNCGCATCGGCGCCAACCTGGTGCTGACCAAGCCCATCAACGTCGAGCAGGCCAAGGGAACGCTCCGCGTCGCCCGCGGACTCCTGCGGAAAAATTCTGATGCTGCCTCCGCTAGTGCCACCAGCGCGGCGCCTCGCGTGATGCCCGCAAAGTCGGCTCCGGTATCTCCCGGCAGTTCATTCCCACCGGCGAGTCGAGACGCGGCAACGATCGCTGCGCCGCCCTGCGCCCCCGAGCGTCCTGAGTTTGACGCACCGCTACCGATGGTAATTCCGGCGGAAACTCCGCTAATGACTCCGGCAATGTCAGCACCGGCAAAAGTTGAAGACAGACCAGCGGTTGTTCCAGCGCCCGTACCGCAAAGCAAGATTGCGATCGCGGAGGCGGAAGCGCCGCAGCCCGCGTCCTTAGCTGTAGTCAAGAACGACGTAATCAAGAACGACGCGCCAAAAATCGCCGCTGCGTCCGCACCTGCCCAAAACATCGCTTCCGCTCACACGTCGGCCCCGGGATCAGCCGCAGCGCCGGCCCCGGCAAAAGAAGTGGCGGCGGTACCAGCGAAACAGAAGGAAACAGAAAACAAGATCGTCGAATCGGAGCCCGCCAATTCGTCGCACGCCGCCGCTCTCGCCCCAGTTTCAATGTCGAGTTCGGTGAGCGCGGGCGATGCCCCGTCTTTCGGAGGATTGAGCGAAGAAGGTTCCGGCGGATCGGGCGCTGGCAAGAAAGTCCTGATCGTAGTTTTGATCGTCCTGGCTCTGGCCGCGATCTGCTACCTTGGCTACGAGAGGCTTGGCAACTCCAGCCGAACCCCAACTTCGCAGCCTGTAAGCGCGCCCCAGAACTCGACTCAACCCGCCCCGGCGCCCACCTCGTCCCCAGTCGTGGCGCCTTCGACCAGTTCGCCCGGCCAGGCAAGTTCCGCAACCCCGGCCCTGGCTCCCAAAACGACTGTAGCCGCAACGCCCGACAAGCCGTCGGCTAGCGCCGGCAACTCTCCTGTGAATCGGATCGCCGCGAACCCTGAGCCGGCAATGAAGAAAACCGACTCAGCGCCCATACGCGTGAAGTCGAACGCCACAGCAGCCAAACCGACCGAGCCCGAGGAATCCGCGCCTGCGCTTCCCAGCCCGCCAGCCGGTGCATCCGCAAACAACAGCTTGAGCGGCCTGATGCCGGCATCGCCAAATCTCCCCAAACCTTCGCCCGCAACACTAAGGGTTTCCCAGGGCGTGTCCCAGGGACTTCTGATCAAGCGGGTGCAACCTAAGTATCCTTCATCTGCGCTCGCGACTCATGCCGAGGGCGCAGTGCAGATCGAAGCGACCGTCGACAAACAGGGCAACGTCACGAATCTGAAGGTGCTCAGCGGACAGACCGTTCTTGCCCGCGCCGCGCTGGAAGCGGTTCGCCAGTGGAGATACAAGCCGTATTATCTCAATGGCCAGCCCGTGGAAATCCAGACGCAGATCACGGTCAACTTCAAAGCGAACTAGAGGGGCAGGTCGCAGGTCTTAGGTGTCAGGTGTTAGGTCTTAGGTATCAGTCTTCAACGTAGGCGAAGAAACCTGAGACCTGACACCTAAGACCTGAGACCTGCTCTAGTTCAACTGTTCGTCCAAAGGCCGCTGCCGCGGACGTCCCGGATGCGCACTGATGCTGCGGAACTTGTAGTAGAGTCCGTGCAATTCTTCGCTCAAGAGCCGCACCATCTGCATGCAGAAATCGCAGTGTTCACGCAGAAACTCCAGAAACTCTTCGCGCGGAATGAAAGCCGCCTTCGTTTCGCCGCCCGCCTCCGCAGTGATCCGATACTCTTCCCCGGTCATGCTCTCGCTCAGCCCGAGTACGGCTCCAGGACCGACCACCTCCAGTAGTTGCTCTTCACTCTGACCGGTAGGCAGCAGGACGCGAACCGCTCCGCTCTCCACCACGTAAACGCCCGTGACTGCGGAACCCTGCTGAAACAGCGTGGCGCCCGTGGGGAAGGTTTGAACCGACTTGATTCCGTGCAGGGCTTGCAACAGATCGGGACTCAACTTGCCGGGCGTAGGCGGCGACGACACAATATACTCCCCGTTGCCTTATCGTAATCCTATGATGCCCTCACCTGGAAATCGCGCACTGTGATTTGGATCACGGCTCTAAGTGACAGGCAACTGGGAATGCTGATTCCAGACTGTACTTCCTGAGGCCGGACTGGCTGGTTTATTGCCGCTCAAGAATCTCGTCGATTGCGGCCTTGCCGCCCTTGTCGACGCTGACCACTTTGTGGACCGGCTTGAAACCCGTAAGCGTGACATCCACGATGTAATTCCCCGGTCCCAGCATGACTTCGACAGGCGACATCTTATCGAGCACCCGCTGGTTGATCGCGATCTGCGCGCCCTTGGGCTGGGTGTGAATGCTGATGGAGCCCATGCCCGCCGTGCTGTCTCCGCCGTGTCCAAACAGCTTGTTGAACTTGCCGACGGTCTTTATGTCCTCCGTATTGCCCAGCGCTCTGAGTGCCGGCGAGTACTGGAAATTCTGCGCCGGACCGAGATCGGCGGTGACCGTCTCCTCGAGATACCCCTGCTTACGCAACAGCACAGTATGGCTGCCTTTTTCGACGGCGAACTGCGACGGGGTTACTCGTCCGGTCGTCTTGCCGTCGATGACGATCTCGGCGCCGGGCGGCGTGCTTCCGACCACCACCAGCGCATTCATCGGCGACAAATGAAGCGTCAGAGAAGTTTTGCTGCCGGCTGCCACCTCGACCGACCGTATCTCGGACGAATAGCCGGTCTTGCTTACAGATATGATGTGTTTCCCGGGGCTTAGGCCGATCAAGCTAAACGGCGTAACCCACGACGGATCGCTTTTCCCATCGACCTGAAACTGCGCGCCCTGTGGACTCGAATCGATCAGCGCTTGGCCCGGAGTCACTACCGGCGCCGGAGTCGGTGCCGGAGCGGGCGCCCGTCGACCATTTTTCGCGCTGCGCTTTTCGACTTGCCGTACCGAAACGCTGGGTTGAGCTTCCTCAAAGGGCGCAACCGGTGCAGCGGGTGTCTCAACTTGCTGAGCCGGAGTCTGAGCAACCGGCTGGGTTGAGGTTTTGCTTACGGCTTTCGTCGGTCGCGGAGCGGCCGTGGAGCCATCGTCTTCCGAGCGCACATGAAAAAATAGCACAATCACAATTACGAGGATCAATCCCACCGCGCCCAGAATTGAATAGATCATCAGCCGCGGCGGAACGGTAGAGATTTCCTTGATTGCCTTCTCCGCGAGTTCCCGCGGCTGAATTCTCGGTTTCTCTTCTTTCCGCCCTTGGCTCTGCGCGACGGGACCCGCCGGTTCAGCGGGCTCCGGAATTGACGGCGCGAAAACCGGTTCCTGGAGCGGAGGCATCTCCGCCATGTCGGAAAAGCTCGTGCTGGATGCGTTCGCCGCCGCTTCCGACATCATTGGATCCACCGCCACGCGGGCCGAATGCGGCTCGCACTCTAGCTCTGCCACCGCCGCCGAAAGAACCGGACTCGGCGCAGCTTGGGCATCGGGAGCACTGACGTCAAATTCGCCCAGGACTGGCGCGCCAGACTTCGAATCGAATTTCAACTCAGATCTGAAATCAGGGTCCGCAGCCGGCTTCGCATCGGATGGGCGCGCGACACTCCTTCCGGTCGCCACGCCGGCAGCAGCCACCGCGGCCCTGGTTCCGACAGCTGGCGGATTCACGTTCGCCGGCACCGGCGCAACGATTGGCGGAGCAACGCGAGCAACAGGTTTGGGTGAAACCGATGGAACCGGTGCAGCGGGAGCCTGGGGCTTCACCGCACTAGACTCTGCCGAAACAAACTTGCTGGCCGCCGCCGCACGCGCTTCGGGACTCACGGCAACCTTCGGCGCTGCGGTCGTCTTCCTGGAATCCGTGCCCTTCTTGCCGTTTTCCTTGCACTTCTCCAGGTCGTCCACTAGTTCGCGCGCGCTCTGGTAGCGCTCCGCCGGATCTTTCGCCAGCGCTTTCATAATCAGCGCGCTCACCGCCGGATGAATCTTGCCATTCACCGAAGACGGGCTGGCGGGCATCTCATTCTCGATCTGGCTGAGCAGCGCAACTGGATCCTCAGCATCGAATGCCCTCCGCCCAACCACCATCTCGTAGAGGATCGCGCCTAGCGTAAACAGGTTCGACCGCAGGTCGATGACTTCTCCGCGGATCTGTTCGGGAGCACAGTAAGGCATCAGCCGCCCCAAGCCGTTACCCGATTCCGCTTGGATGAGGCTCATGTTGGAGATGCCGTAGCCGAGAATTTTGACCATCCCATCCCACTGCACCATGATCTTGGCGGGCTCCAGCGAACAGTGGGCGACGCCCTTCGCGGCAGCCTGCTCCAACCCGGCGCAAACCTGGCGCGTAATGTCGAGCAGATCCCAGATGGAGAAGCCTTCTTTGCGCGCCAGCATGGTGGCCACGCTGTTGCCCTGTATGTACTCCATCGCGGCGCAGAACTGCCCGTCGATCTCGCCCGCTCCATAGAGCAGCACGATGTTCTGCCCGGCGAGATCGCGCGTGCTTTCGCCTTCGGCGATCAGCGTCTCCACAAACGCTTCCGAGCGGTCGCCCAGCGGCTCCAGACTCTGCGTCTTGAGCGCCACAACCTGGTTGGTTTCCGTGTCCATCGCCTTATAAATCAAGGCGGTGTCAGACTTGGAAAGCTCACTCTGAATCTCGAACCGGCCAAACATTGTCGCCATTACAATCGCCCTCGCGGTGCTAAGCCGCACGACACCCTGAATATGAATTCGGCTAAAAACAGGGGGAGAAACACCCCTAGAATACCGCCTTCAATGGCCCCATTGAGAGTTACGAAAGTACTGAAAAATCGGCAGAGACTATCGCGCGTCGAGCCGCTGAGGCGGCCTGCAAGCTGTCCGGCTATCTGGCAAACAACCCGGCATTCGTTCAGGATTTCGTAGGTTGTGGAATCGCCTTGATTACATCAACAAGCCGAGGTTTCTGCCAAACCGTCATTTCTGACGAGCGCCTCGGCAAGAACCGGCGTGTTGTTGCCGCTGAGATGCCCTGGGCACGGAATTTCTCTCGGCCTTGTGAATTCCAGATGGCGCTTCTGCGCGTAAATCCAAAGATGCCAGCCCCAGCGTGATGCGAGTCGCTCCTCGATCGAATGAGGAAGCAGCTTTCCGATAACCGGGAGCCAGTTCGGATTCCAAAACATGACTTCTGTTTTGACATTCTCGAATTGCCGGAACATTTGCCTCGCCGATGATTTTGAGAAAACTTATGAAAGCGGGTTGTCGGGACCGTCGGTATTTCGGTTGAGCATGTTTTGCATCTCTACGTAAGACCCGGGGTCCTTGCGGATGAGTTCTGCATGCCGCCGCAGGTCTTGCTCTGTCTCGCCAAAGATTGCCCCAGACAGCTTGATACCCAGCTCTGTTCTGAGCAGATGCGCGCGCAAGCGGCGGACGATTCCCAGATTTACGTAGTAATTGAACGATTCGCGATAATAAAGCATAATCACGGCCCGTCCACCTGGAGAGAGCACCCGGTGAACCTCGCGGATAGTTCGGGGCGTATCGGGTGTGTGGTGAAGCACTCCATGGGAATAAACGAAGTCAAAAGAGCCGTCAGGGAAGGGCATGTTCTCAGCATCGCCCTGGACGAACCGTCCTTCCAGATTTGCCAGTTGAAAACGCCGCCGCGTTATGCTCACCGCCGCGTTCGTCAGGTCGACCGCGGTGTAATGAGCACCGGCGCGAACGAAGCGTTCGGCCTCGCTGCCGCATCCGCAACCTATTTCGAGCACCCGCAAGCCGCGGGTTCCTTCAAAGCCAACCGCCAATTGTAGACGCGGATGCACTTTATACCTGTGCTCGTCGAGGCTCCGATAGAAGGCGGCGGTCCCGCGCGGCTCATTCGTGAACCATGAGTCACACGGCGATTTCTGCCAGAATCTCTGAACCTGCCTTTTGATGTCTAACGAAAGCGGAGAGGATGCGGAATTCAGGCGCTGTTCGGATACTGGGTAAAGCGCAGGAGTGGCAAGAGTCAAGGACATGGCGTGCCCCATTCTCCAGGACTCGAATCAATATCGAGAGCCCGGATTCGCAATTGCGCGCATTATATGAGCATTGCCTTGTTCGCACCAGACGCACCGCTCTGAAGTAGAAGCCCTCACTCTGATAAGTGTTGGGAGTGCGGGATAGTCCGTCGTGATTGTCTCCCTTCGCCTCGACCATGCTTAACAAAGTCGCGATCGTTGGCGTAACATCCCGATTTCACCATCGGCCTCCCACACGTTACATCCCTCTGCTCAACAAAAGACACCGTTCCTCAGGCCGTCTTCCTCGAGGCCATCGCCTCCGCCGGCGTCTCGCTGTCGCTGATCCACTCCCAGACGCGCCGGCCCCGCTCGTTGCTCAGGCTGCGCGCCTCGCCATAATCCACCAGCCGATTCAGAACGGTTGTGACCGAGGCCAGCGGATCCTTGTGCCGCGCCAGGATTGCCGGGGCATATCGTTCCAGCTCCAAGCAAACCTCGCGAGCCCCCAGCGGACGCCGCACTTCCATCAGCACCCTTCGGCACGCCTTGGTGAAGCCGGGCTGGCGGCCATTCGGCTTACGATCGATCAGTTCCAGTAAATCGTCACCCAGCACCTGGTCGCCGAAAAGATTCGCCAATCCCGCGATCGTCTGCTTCACCGTGCCAATGCGCTTCATCACCTCGGCGCGCTGCCGCATGAGTTGGAGGAGTTCTTCGTGCGCCGCCTTCACCACCTGCTGCGCCGAAATGCTATTGGCTTGAGCATCGATCGCGTGCAAACCATCGCAGCCGCTCTTTCCGACTTCCATAAACCTCTCCTCCCGAAAACAGACAACGACCTCGATTGTCTTCTAATACGGAAAAGAATCCTCCGAAGTTCCGTTGTCAGTTGGACTCATTTTCAAAGGAAAGGTTATCCGGGAAAGGGATGGATCGTGTGGCACGGGCGCCCCCGCCCGCGGCCCTTAGGCTCCGTCTAAAAGACGAAGACGCAGGCGTCGTATCAGGCCATCGCTTCAGCGACGCCGCGAGTCATTCGAAATCAAACGCCCCTTTTGGGGGCTGGACATCTTTGCGCAGCCCGTCTAGCCCATCACCGTCGTGTGCTCCGGCCGGATCTTGTAAAGCACGCGAACCTCTCCCGGCTGCGAGTACGGATACTTGTCCACTCCCATGTACTTCTTCGCCATCTTGTCGATGTGCTGCGCGGCGCCCTCTTCGGTAATCTCAACCACGGTGCCGCGGATCTCCAGATAGCGATAAGGATTGTCGGGATCGACAATGGCGAGCGCAACCCGCGGATCGCGCCGCACGTTGCGATCCTTCTGCCGCCCGCGTGCCGAGTTGAAGATGACGTGTTGCCCGTCGAAGTCGCACCACACGGGAGTGACCTGCGGCCGTCCGTCGGGCATGAGGGTGCCCAGACTAGCAAAAGCGCGCTTCTGGAAAAGATCGGCGTATTTTTCAGGAATGACGTTGGACATCGCTACCTCTCCTCTAGATTAAAACTCATTGTCGGCGGATCGATTGCCGCCCCGATTATAGATGCCCGAAGCAAGACGGGGACGCATCGTTTTCCCTTTTCCGTCGTCAAATCGTGAACAACATCTGCGCGAAGTGACTTCCGGTCCCGTCTCCCGGACGGCTACAATCATAAGCTCGACCGAACCAGCGGCGCCATGCCCGGTGACTCGTGCCCAGTGACTCGTGACCCGGCTGTCGGCGTATCGGTAGTGGCTCAGTTTCGCGATGCAGGCGACAAGAGGCTGAACCACCAAGGATGCCAGGTATCACTAAGGCCTTCGGTCTCTTTCCTTCGTGTACCTTCGTGGCCTTGGTGGTTAACGGTTTCGCAAACTGCGCCACTACCGGCATATCCCATGGGTTTGCGTTTTTCTAAATCCCAAGTAAAATAGTAGTCTTTTCGGAGGGTTGCGGCTTCATGAGTATGACATTGACCCCAGCAGGAAAATCGAGGCGAATATTATGTCTATGGTTTGCCTTTTTTTTGTTTCTGGCCGCGAGCCCTCTTCCGGCGCAGCAGTCCGTCCCCCAGCCTCCGCCCACCGTCGTCTTCATGACCGATTTCGGCNNCTCTGCAAGGGCGTCATGTACGGCATCGCGCCCAATCTCCGCATTGTCGATCTCACCCATCAAGTCAATGCCTTTTCGATTCGAGACGGCGCGCGCTTCCTGTTCGGAGCCACGCCCTACTTCCCGGCCGGAACGGTATTTGTGGTGGTCATCGATCCCGGCGTGGGCAGCTCGCGCAAGGCAGTCGTCGTGAAATCGAAGCGCGGACAGTTCTTCGTGCTGCCTGACAACGGTCTGATTACCATGGTCGAGGACCGCGATGGCATCGAAGCCATTCGCGAGGTCACCAACCCCGATTGGATGGTCGGCGCCAAAATTTCCTCCACCTTCCACGGCCGCGATATTTTCTCTCCCGTGGGCGCTCACATAGCGCGCGGCGACGACTGGACCCAGGTCGGCCCTGAAGTCAAGGAACTAGTCCGGCTGGATTTGAAGCCCGCGACCGTGGACGACAAAGGTCTGACCGGAGAAGTAATCGCCCTCGATGGTCCGTTTGGCAACCTGATCACGAATATCAGCGCCGACGATTTTCTGCAGCTGGGCTATCAGCGCGGCGACAAGTTGAAGGTTACGATAGCAGGACGCGAAGTCGAAATGCCATTCGTCAGGACGTTCAGCGATGTGCCGCTCAAACAGCCATTGCTGTTCATCGATTCCCGCGGACGAGCCAGCTTTGCGCTCAACCAGTCCAGCTTCGCGGCGGCATACAAAATAGATCCGCCGCAACCGGTGTTCATTCCGCGCAAGAAGAATTGAGTAGAGAGCGTGGGTGCGAAACAAGACTTCGAAAAACGACAACGAACAAGCATTTACCCAAGGAAGCAATCATGCATAAAAGCAACGCGAGTCATCGGACACTGGCAATCCTGGTCCTGAAAATCGGCGTAGCAGCCCTGTTGTTGATCACCGCGTCCGCGTGGGCGCAGAGTTTCCGCGGATCCATCCGCGGCACCGTCACGGACCCAACCGGCAGCGTAATCGCCGGAGCGAAAGTCACCGCAAAAAACATCGCCACGGGCCTGCAACGCGAAGCCACCACCGGTGATGACGGAGCCTACGTCCTCGCCGAGCTGCCCGCCGGCGAATACACGGTAAGAGCGGAATCGACCGGCCTCTCCCCGAGCGCGCAGAACGTGCAGGTCAACGTCGGGCTGGACACGTCCGCAAATTTCGATCTGACCAAGCTGCAGCAACGGCAGGAGCAGTTGACCGTGATCGCAGAAGCGCCGGTGGTGGAAACGACTCGTGATGTCCTGGGCCAGGCAGTGGAGCGGCGACTTGTGAACGAACTCCCGCTGAACGGGCGCGATTTTGGCAAGCTCGTGGCGCTCACACCGGGCACCACGGTTGACCCCTCGGGAGTCGCGGGCACACAAGGAGGTTTCGGCCAGTTCAACATCAACGGCAACCGCGACCGCTCCAACAACTACACGCTCGATGGCACCGACGACAACGATCCCTACTTCAATAACTCGGCGTTGAACCAGGCCGGTATCGGCGGCGCGCCCGCCGCCCTGCTGCCGGTTGAAGCCATCGAGGAATTCAACCTGGAGTCGCAGTTCGGCGCCGAATACGGTCGAAACAGCGGCTCGGTCGTAAACATCGTCACTCGTTCCGGGACGAATAAACTGCATGGCTCAGCTTTCGAGTTCCTGAGGAACAGCGGCATGGACGCGCGTAATTACTTCAATACGGAATCGCGGAAATCGGTATTCCAGAACAACAACTTCGGCGGCGCCTTGGGCGGTCCAATCGTCAAAGACAAGACTTTTTTCTTCGGCGCTTACGAAGGGCAGCGTGAAAGGGTGGGATCGGACTTTCTGCTACTCGTCCCCACGCGAACCCAGATCGCCGAGGCGCGTTCGATTGCCCAAGGCCTCAACGGCGGCGTGATCAACCCTGGCCTCGATGCCATCATGGCCTTTTATCCGCAGAGCGACACGAATACTTTAGCCAGTTCGGTGAGTGACCGGAACAGTGGCGATAACTTGATTGTCAAGGTGGACCACAGTATTTCCAGTCACGACCTTCTTACTGGCCGCTATGCTTTCGCGCGAAATTATCAGGAGTTTCCTTTAGGCTCCCCCGGCGGATACGGCACAGGATCGCGCCTGGCCGCTTTCTCGCAAACCTCACCAACCCGCGTTCAGATACTCTCTGTCAGTTGGCTTTCCACCCTTTCCCCTTCGAAAATTAACGAAGTTCGCTTTGGCTACAGCCGCTATCGCACCTCATTTAGTTCGCTGAACGCAAACTGGGATCCGGTGGCCAACGGCCTTAACCTCGGCACCGGCAAGCTTGGGCTGCCCGAGTTCGACTTTACCGGGATTGAAAACCTGGGCGCGATCGGCTACAGCGTTCCCCGCGGGCGCACCAGCCAGACGTACCAGATCCTCGATAACTTCACTTGGCTCCGAGGCAAGCACACCATCAAGTTCGGCGGAGAATTTCGTCGCGCAGCCGTCGATAACTTCAATGACAACCTGGAGCGCGGCATTTATCAGTTCACAGCTGGGATAGGACTGGATCCGGACCCGATCGTGGATTCACTGGCGAACTTTTACACTGGCGGCTCACAGGACAATTGCTATTGCTATGGAGTCTCGGTCGATACCGGAAACACGCAGCGGACCACGTACAACAACGGCTTCAGCTTCTTCGCCCAGGACGATTACCGTCTCGCGCCAACCTTTACTCTGAATGCGGGATTGCGTTGGGAGTACTTCGGTCCGCTGAGCGAAAAGAATAATCTGCTCTCCAACTACGCGCCCGATGGAACCCTGGCCATGGTGGGCTCGCACGGCTTAAATGGCCTCTACGAGCGGGATCTGCATGACTTCGGCCCGCGCGTGGGTTTTGCATGGAACGCTCTCAAGAACACCGTCGTTCGCGGCGGCTACGGCATCTTTTACGACTATGTGCCTCAGGATCTTCTCATCGCAAACTTCACCACCTCAGCCGGAGTGGCGACGAATCCGATCGGGCCCAAGGCTGTGCTACCTATGAACTTCAACTCGGCCGCCTTCAACGGCACCGATACGACCGATCCCATCATGACCGTGGCCACCAGCGGCCCCTACGACATTTTTGGGACTCCTCATAAATTTCACAGCCCCTACACTCAGAACTTTAACTTGAACGTGCAGCAAAAGCTGGCCGACAACTCGTCGGTAGAAATCGGCTATGTCGGCAGCAAGGGGACCAAGTTAGTGCGTCTAACCGACGCCAACGAACCTGATGCTACTGACACCCGTCCCAACCCGAATTTTAATGCCATCGACTTGTTGACACCGATCAGTTCGTCCACTTACAGCGCATTGCAGACGACCTTGAGAATTCAGAACGCGCATCGCATCTCTGGCTTTGCCAGTTATAACTGGTCCAAGTCGCTCGACGATGCCTCCGACGGCATCGACTTTGCCCCCGCCGTCGCCTTTCCCCAGGACCCCAGCAATCTGAAGGCGGAACACGGCCCTTCGAGCTTCGATACGCGACAACGTTTTACAGCGGCGATCAATTACGATCTACCTTCGTGGCACGCAATTGGAAAGTTTGGCTCCGGTTGGCAGTTGAACTGGATTGCCAGCCTGCAAAGCGGTCGCCCGATTCCAATCGTAACTGCCGAGGACACTAGCGGTCGCTACTACTACAACCAACGTCCCGACGTGGTTCCGGGTGTCGATCCGATTGTGCATAACTGGAGCCCGGCGACGGGTTATCTGAACCTGAACGCCTTTACACAACCAGCCGACGGCACTTTCGGAGACTTGGGACGTAACTCCATCTACGGCCCGGGTTACAAGAACCTTGACTTCTCCTTCACCAAGAACACCCAGGTTACGGAGCGGTTAGGACTGCAGCTGCGTGCCGAGTTCTTCAACATCCTGAACCATCCGAACTTCGCACAGCCCAACCACGTTATCGACCCGGGTAACTCCGGAGGTGAGCTTACACAGACCCCCGACGTAGCCCAGACCAACCCCGGCCTCGGCGGCGGTGGCCCAAGAGTGCTTCAACTGGCTTTGAAGGTAACCTTCTAAGAAACGGG
>PMMJ01000220.1:0-172 GCA_003162255.1 Acidobacteriaceae bacterium
TTGACGACGGAGACTAGCCCTCAAGCGCAGCGCAAGTCTGCGGCGCTTGTTTAGCCAGTGAATCGCTACAGCGCCTCAGCGGAGTTTCTATATCGTACCGTGACCGCATGATGATTACTGTGATCGGTGCGCACTCGCCGGTGGAGTGCCCGGGCGTCCCCGCCCGGCTGGA
>PMMJ01000220.1:204-3513 GCA_003162255.1 Acidobacteriaceae bacterium
GTGCTCCTGGTCCTGCTTCTGCTGGAGTTTGTCTCGCTCCTGTTGCTGTTTCGTAATTTGCTTTTCCTGCTGCTGCTGGTACTTTTTGTCCAGCTTCGGGTTGCCCGTATTTGGAGTGCTCCGAGCCAAAGGCGGAAGCTCGTGAGGATGAACCGGCGTGCTGGCTCCTCCCCGATTGGCTGGTGTATAAGACCCTCCTGCCTCTTTGGCCGGGACAGCGGCACGGTCATTAAAATCTCCGGGCCGTGGGGTCGCTGCGGTGCCGGGCTTGCCCATGTTCGCCGACGCGCGTTGCTGCGGGTTGGCTCGGGCTGCCTGCGCATGTTGCGTTTGAGTCGCTACCGGTGGGACATGTCTCTCCCGCGCCGCCGCCTCGTCTTCAGGCCTTGGACGCGCGCTGATTCCACCATTGCCGCCGTTGTAACTGACGTGGCTCTCGTTGCGATACGTCACGTGGGTATCGTAAACATTGTGAATGTTGCTGACGTTTATGTTGTTCACGGAACGGTTGTAGAAGAAGTGTCCGCCGTCCCAACGCCCGCCTTCAAAGCCCTCGCCGAAATAGCCGAATCCGTAATTGATCCCGCCGTAGAAGCCCACGTGCGGTCCCCAGTAGCCGTCATAGAAAACGAATCCGTCGCCGCCCCAACCCCAATAGGCTGGAGTCCACAGGAAACCGACTTCGGGCGCCATCACCCACGTCCCTGGCACCCAGTAGTAGTCGCTGATGTCGTAGTCGTAGGCCCAGTAGCCAGGGGTCCAGAGATAGCCGTCGTCCGGACAAAGAGGCTGCTCATAAACAGGTAGCGGAGGCGGGCCGATCCTAATGGCCACGCCAATTTGGGCGAACGATGCTGCCGACATCGACAACATGACGAACGCAAACAGCAGCACACGAATGAAACGAATATGCATGGTGATTCCTTTGGCCGAATCCCTCGCTTGCCCGGTGATGCTTTTTGGACGCGGGTTGCGTGAATTGAGGGCCTATTTTCGGACGAACCATAACTGCAGACTGCGTCTCGCTCGCAAATGGTTCAGGCAAAACTTTCTCATTCCGGAGATACCGAAATCTGTACAAGATAGCTCACTTCCGAGGATGGGTCCCAGGTTGGAGCTAAATCGGGAAACGTCTGTCCGGTGCAAAAGTCAATCTCACGACCAGGGCTGTCCAAGGCTCGACAGTGGATCACACTGCTTTTCGCAGGTCAGGATTATTGCAGGTCCACGGTCTGGGCGAGACGGAAGCTGAGACGGCGATCGACGCCGAAGACGATGTCTTTGTCCTTCTGGCTGGCGCTAGAAGCCGTGCCGGGCGCCGAGTTCCGTTCCTCGCGGGAACCGCTGTCGAAGATGCTGGAGGTCTCGATCATCACCGGCCTTCCCCCGACGTTCAAACTCACCAGCACGATCCGCAGATAGCCGGGTTCGGCCGAGCTTGCGCGCGAGTGTCCGCGAGGGCTTGCGGACGGCCTGGCTTCGAGCACGCGGCCGGTCGCCGGTGTGCCGCGGGCCACCAGCGTCTGGCCGTCGATCACGACCGGTTCATCGACCGTTGCAGTAAAAGTTTCTCCCGCACGCGAAGTTGCGCTCGAAAGCGCACTCTGCAGGCGAATTGGGATCGGCGTTCCCTCGGGCAGTTTGGTGGCGGATGGTATCAGCAACTGGCTGGGCGAAATTCCGGTCGAACGCGGCTGGCGATCGAACGGCAACTCCTGCGCATTGGCGGAGTTCGAAGCGTCTTGGGCAGGAGGCCTTCCACAGGCGGAGAGCAGGCTGAGCGTCAGCAGAACGATGGCGATGCGGCCGGGAGCGGATGACATATTTGCCCCAACATGAATTTCGTCGCGATTTCAGCGAGTTAGATGCGTTTTGTGAATTTTATCCTCTTCACAGGATCTTTGCCGGGCGCGGAATTTACTTGCCAATCATCGCGCGGAATCGTCACAAATTTGGTGTGACCGCTGGCACTTTGCGGCGAACTGTTTCGCTCTACACTTTTCCCTAATCAGGTTTAGCGCGGTTCATTCGCGGAAAATCTGAGCTTGTTTTTTCCCAGTGTGGAATCGCCGCGAGGTTTCATGAGCCAGATCATAGAACTTCGCTTTCCCGAGACCTGAGAACTGAGAACTCTTGAAGAGTCACGTCGGCATGAACGTCATCACCCAATTTCCGGCGGCCCTCGATTACGACCCCGATCTGCGCTTCCGCGCGATGTTCGAAGGGGCCGCGATCGGAATCGGGATTTGCCAGCTCGACGGCCGGATTCTGGAAGCGAATCCCGCACTCAGCGAAATGCTTGGTTATAGCCAACAGGAACTGACGGGCACGCACCACGGCGATTTCTTTCCGGCAGCTCCTCCGGAACTTCATCGCGAGACTGGCCGCGAGATTTATCCCACCGG
This sequence comes from Acidobacteriaceae bacterium, assembly GCA_003162255.1. Lineage (GTDB taxonomy): Bacteria > Acidobacteriota > Terriglobia > Terriglobales > Acidobacteriaceae > Acidiflorens. Next base: position 2,610 of record PMMJ01000220.1, read on the forward strand.
CTTTTTGCCCGACGAACAATTGCTGGGAGAGTTGTTGCGGGGCGAGCGTGATTCGTTCGAAATCGAAAAAAAGCGGCAAGAATATCTTGCTGGTGGACGACCACCCGGTGGCGCGCAAGTCCATGCAGCGCGTCTTGCTGGAAGCCGGTTACCGGATTTTCGCTGCCTCCAGCGCGAAGGAAGCGCTGAAAGTTTTCGCGGAGCACTCCGGCGCTGTCGATCTGCTGATCGCCGACTGCATGATGCCGGAAATGAATGGGCAGGAACTCGCGGAAACATTGCGCCGGCAGAAGCCGGGGCTGAAAGTCCTGTTGGTCTCCGGCTATGAGCAGGNNCGGCCGCAGGCGCGGTTAAGCTGGCTCGCAAGCCATTTTCTGGAAGGGCCCTGATCGAACGTGTGGGCGAAATTATGCGCAGCCCCTGAAGAGGCGTCTGATTTCCCGTGGAGATACGGCTCGCCGTGTCTCTACATGCTGCATCATGCTGCATCGCAAAAGCAGCCAGTTGTTGGTGAAGTTCCGCATCGCCAAGGAGATTCTCCATGTTCATTGCATCGAGTGCCGCCACCCTCAGCCATGGTCATTCCGCGCAAATCGAGGGAGCGAATTTCTTAAACCTTCTCATCGTGGACGATGACCGCACCATCCGCGAAGGCTGCCGCGAGGTGGCCCAATCGCTCGGATTCAACACGCAGGTAGCGGAGTCCGCCGAACAAGCCTACCGGCTGCTCGACAGTTCGAGCGCCGACGCCGTGCTGCTGGACTTGCGGCTGCCAGGAGCAGGCGGCCTGGAAGCGCTGCACGCCATTAAGAAGCATCGCACGGAGGCGCTGGTCGTTGTGGTGACCGGCTATGGCACGGTGCAATCGGCGGTGCAGGCGATGAAAGACGGCGCCTACGATTAC
>PMMJ01000556.1 GCA_003162255.1 Acidobacteriaceae bacterium
CATTTTTCTATGGCATCGACCGCAGCTTTTGCCAACACAGGACTGCCGCCAACCACTTGAGTGAACTTCACTTTGCCGTTGGGCGTAATCACGGCTTCCACCCTGACAGTTCCGCTGATCTGCATTTTTCGGGCTAGCTCTGGATACACTGGGGGCATATTGCTCACTATCTTCCGCTTTGCTTCGGGCTGTTCCTGAGCGAGAGAAAGGTCTGAGGAGAAGGCGCTCATTCCCAAGGAAAGCGCTACTACGGCGGCGACAAAAAGGGGTCTGAGGGATAAGGTCTTCATATCAGCTAGGCTACGCCCAAACGGTGCCGGCGCCGAGGTGACCAGGGTAACCATACCATGTGCCGCAGCGTTAGATCGGGCCATCAGCGCTGCATCTCAGAGCAGGAGAAATGCAAATACGGCGTGATTCTACTGGTGGTCTCTGCGAATCGTTTCCTGCCAGGTTTTTTGCTTCAGAGGCTCGCCGTCTTTGAACAACTGGCGAGTGTATTTGTAATAGAAGTTTTGCGCATCGCTGGTTAGCGTGAGATGGCCTTGCCATATCAGGGTTTGCTGCTTCAGGGCCATGACGATCTCGGCTTCGGCTTGGACAGAGCTGGATTCGGGATGGTTGTCGTCGGCTAAGTAAGTTATTCCCTCGAAGTCGGTTTCTTTCCCCCAAGGGTAAGTTTCTTCGGACTTACCGGTCCAGGTCACTTTTGCTTTCCTATTGACTTCATCCCGCTCGGTCTTCCAATCGCCGGGCAAGGGAAAACCTGCGTCCTGCATGTCGCTGCGTTGTTCGGAGAGCTCAGGCGGCGCGAATTGCGGAGTGGCATACATCGAGGGTGGGACGAGCGGCAGGGTCAGGCGTGATCCGGTATTGCCGCCTAGCTGAAGAGTGGTCGTCATCGCATAGGGAGTTGGCCAGATCATGGGCCAGAGCGCGTTCGAAACTGCTAAGCGAATGCGATGGTCTTTGAGAAAGGTCCAGGTCGCCAAGTGCATTTCGATATCTAGCGAGTAAGTCTGGTTGGGCACTAAGTCTTTGGGGTCAGAGGCGGAGTCGCGCTGCGCGCCGTTGAGTCCAGCTCCGGTGACTTGGGTGACGGTGCCGTCGGGAGCCACGTCGGAGAGGCGCGCGAACCAGTCGGCTTGCGGGGCTGACGCGCTTACCTCGAGTAGGGCGTGGGGGCGTCCAAGGATGGTCAGGTCCATCTTCACCGGGGCTGAATCGTAGGTGAGGCTGAAGGCGTCGATGGGCCGCGGGTCGGTGAGTAGTTCTCCCCACCAGAATCCGGCTTCCACACCAGCGGATGGAACGTAGCGAAGTTCGTGGACGGCGGGTTTGGCGGGCTCGGTCGAGAGCACGTGGGCGTCGTAGAGATAGAGCGTTGTGTTGATTGCGTTTCTTGGAGGCCAGCCAATTTCACCGCGCCATTTTCCGGGCACGTTCTTGAGGTGGGGATCGGGGGCATGCCAATCCTGCATGTAGATGGCCAGCGGCGGCTCTTCCATGATCCCTGTGTTGCGGTCCTTGAGCCAGTAGTCCCACCAGCGGAGAGCTTGATCTCGCCATTCGATTTGGGGGCCGGGGTCGGCGTCATTGGGGAAAGTGTGATTCCACGGACCGATGATCGCTTTCAGTGGAGCTTTGACCTGCTCGAACATGCGCGGGATGGAATCGCGGTAGCCGTCGAGCAGGCCGCCGATCAAGAAGCACGGAGTCCTGATCTCGCTGAGTGGGCGGACGGGAGCGCGCCAGAACTGCCCGTCGCGTTGATGCCTGAGATAGAGCAGCGACCAGGGAGCCGATTCAAAGCGTGGGCCAAGGATTTTTTCATCGAGCGTGTAGTCGGGAGCGCCGCTCATGGCGGGGGCGAGATCCATATTGAGCTCAAACTCGTCGAAGTGCATCATGCCGTCGATGTAATGGATGTCGTCGTGGAACAGTTGTTCGGTGGCGTCAACGGCGAGGATGGCCTTGAGCGCTGGCGGACGGCGCATCGCGAACTGTATGGAGTTGAAGCCGCCCCAGGAGATGCCGAACATTCCCACTTTGCCGGTGGACCAGGGTTGAGTGGCTAGCCAGGCGATGACTTGCTCGCCGTCGAGTTGTTCCTGCTCGGAGTATTCGCGGTCGGTGGGCGCACCTTCGCTCGTGCCGAAGCCGCGAATATCAACGCGGACGCTGACGTATCCGCGGGCGGCGAACCAGGAGTGGATGGGATAGTCGCGGGCGGCCATGGCGTCGTCTTTGCGGTAGGGGAGATATTCGAGGAGGGCGGGGAATCTTTCTCCGGGCTTGGCGTCGCCGGGCATGTAAAGAGTGGCCGAGAGGTGGACGCCATCAGGCATGGGAATCGATTGCTGGACCATGCGGACGGAGTGCAGCACCGGAGTTGGCGAAGCTTTTGGCGCGGGGATCGCCAGCAGGGCTGTTGAAATCGCGAGCGGGGCGAGGATGGCCAGCGTGATCGCGTTGCCCCGGAAATTCATGGAACAGGTTCGGCGCTTTTTCGGGAGCATGAGCTGTGCACCTCTATATGCCGCGGGTTGCACACGACACTCGATGAGAACCCAAGAATCTGTGACGTAAGAATCTGGAGCAGCAAATCATAGCAGGAGAGAGTGCGTGGGTGCAGTCGGCGGACGCTCAGAATCGCGCTCGAGATTAGGGGAGCGCTCGCAAGCCTACATCGGCAAAGCATTCGGCGGAAGGGGGGCTCGTCGTGCAAGTTGTCGAAGGGATGATTGCTCGCTATGCCGGGCACGTTTTCTGCATGTTGGTCGTAGGCGATTTTCAGGTAGCGCTNNTCACCGCTGCGGTAAGTGCATTGTTTTGAATTCGGCTTTAGCCGTCGAGGCCTGCCGAAATGAATTTCGGGGCGAAAGCAGGTGCCCCATGGCCCGTGGCTTTTAATGCTGCGGGCCTTTTTTGCGAAGAGACTACAAACGGGAACGCCTCTATCTGCCTTGACACCGCGTGACTATCTTCTTATCGTTGCTAACCGTTATTGTCGGAAACAACTATGAACATCGTTAAGGCCACCAGAAGGTTCGAGGATTGGCTGGCTCTGCACATCCGAATTGTCGAGCCCGATTTGCGGTTCAAGCACGAGCAGATGGCGGCGGCCCTTTTTCCATTCTTTCGGGCGACTTTCTATCGTTGGGTGCAGGTATGGCCCGAGGTGTGCGCGGAACTGGATCACGTGCCGCGTCTCTTGTCGGTCGGCGACCTGCACGTGGAGAACTTCGGCACCTGGCGAGATACCGATGGGCGGTTGGTGTGGGGAGTCAACGATTTCGACGAGGCCTGCCTCTTCCCCTACACGATGGACCTGGTGCGGCTGGCGACCAGTGCGCTGCTGGCGACGCGAGAAGACCATCTGACCATGAAGCCGAAAGATGCCGCGGCGGCGATTTTAGAGGGATATGAGTGCGGGATGGAAGCGGGCGGCCGTCCGTTTGTGTTGGGCGAGAACCATGAGTGGTTGCGGGCGATTGCGGAGAGCAAGCTGCGCGATCCGGTCGTGTTCTGGCAAAAAATCGACCGTCTTCCGGCCGTCAAAGGAGAAATTCCGGAAAGTGCCCGCGAGGCGATCGAGCATCTGCTGCCCGAGCGCGGCATGAGATATCGGCTGGCGCGGCGGGTAGCGGGACTGGGAAGCCTGGGGCATCTGCGGGTGGTGGCGATCGCGGAGTGGAACGGTGGTCGAGTGGCCCGGGAGGCGAAGGCGCTGACTCCATCGGCTTTGCATTGGCTGAATCCGAAGCGGGCGCCAGCCGAGATTTTGTACGCCGCGATCCTGAGGCGCGCCGTGCGCTGTCCCGACCCATATGTGCAGATGCGGGGACACTGGATTGTGCGACGGCTGTCACCCCATTGTTCGCGCATCGAACTGGAAGCGCTCGGAACCAGCCGAGGCGAATTGCGGGTGCTGGAGGCGATGGGAAAAGAGACGGCGAATATCCATCTGGGAACGGAAGAAAAGCGGCGGGCAGTCCTGAAAGACTTGCGCGGACGAAAAGGGAACTGGCTGGCGGTCGCGGCCCAGGTGATGGCCGACGCGATGGAGAAAGATTGGCGAGTCTGGAGGGAGCGCCGGCAGAGCTAGACTCTGCCGGCGCCTCATTGAAGTGACAATCCGTGCGTGGCTTCAGGTGGGTCGAAGAGCTGAAACTCCAGTGCGTGAGGTTTGTTTTCAGCTCCGATGGTGANNTCCGACCAGGCGGCCAATTGCATGCGGTCCGAGATCGACATCGGTCAGGTTCGGGTCGCTGCCAATCGGCAGCGGAAGGTCGCGTGCAGGAGGCAGGCGCAGGCTGGCCTGGGTTAGCCAGTGGGCGATGAGCGTCTTAAGATGTTGTCTGCAGCAAACGCTCTTCATATCTTTCTGTGTGGCGAGCGAGGAATGCCACGACAGGATCTTGAGGCGGTCAAGCCAGCGGTTCTCGATCACCAGGAACCATCCTGTGTGGCGAAAGGTGTCGAGGCCGCAAACGGAGCAAGCCGAGCGTCTTGTGATTGGGTAATCCATCGGGTCCCTTTTGACAATCCGTCAAGCGCTGACTGCGGCGCGGGTAAGGAAGCTTGGACTCGGGTGTTCGCGCAGGGGCACGGTCAGCATTCCAAGGTTGGGATCGAAACGAAGCGTGAAATGCGATGAGCAGGCGTCGCAGAGCCAGAAATGTTCCCGCCGGCGAAGCTTCCGCCGGTTGCCATCGAATGCGGCGTTGAGGTCGGAAGGAAACGTTTCTGCCAGGAAAAGCTTGCCTTCGCGAAGGGAACGGAACGGAACGGTGCAGGCGGGGTTGGCGCACTTTTGAAGCATGACTGGATCCAATCTTCTCTTCGGTGGAGTTTTGGCCAGAGAGCTTTGCGAATATTGCACGCGAGAGGCCGAAGCGTAGGCGGAAACACTAGAAGTTATTTGCCCGCGTTTGCAGTGTGTTAGATAGTGGAAAAGGTGGTCAGCATCACCCGGCCCTGAACTGTGTTGACGGAAAGCGGTCGCGCCCGACGGATGATCGTCATTGCTTGGCGCACCTTGGAGTTGTGATCGCGATCACAGGCCCTTTGGTCAGAGGAGAAACTCGCAGCGCGGGAACGCGCTTTTGGCGAGCCGGCATTTTCTGGGGAACACCGGGTTGCCATGCGAGAATCGAGAACTAGAACGCTTCTGGAAATTCTGAGCTTGAGGTCGAACGAAAAAGTGGTCCTGCGCTATCCTCCAGCCGCGGGAGCGGCAGAACAGGAGAGCCCGGCACGTGAGTGCCGGGAAGGCAAGAGTGGGTCCCGCTAGGGACGCCACCCCAGCTACGCCGTACTGACGACTGAGGGCCCCACCCCAGGTTAAATCGAGAAACGTTCTAAGCGCTTGCCGCGGAATTATTTCTGACCAACCGGCGCCACCACCCACACATACTCGAGCAGACCCGTTCCCGTGTTCGTCACATTGTGCTTTGTCGCCGGCGGAATGTACGCCAGCATCTTTTCGTGCACCGGCATATCCGCGCGCCCTTCGATATTCGCCACTCCGCTTCCGTGCAGAATGACCAAAGCCTCTTCGTGCTCGCCGGTGGAATGCCAATCCACGCTCTCTCCCGGCCTGAGCTTCACTGAGCCGCCCCTCATTCCACTGGTTTGCGGCGCCCCTTTCAGCAGCGGGCAGTCCCCGCTGGAACAGTCCAGCAGAAACGTCAGGGGATCGCGCCTGGCCTGTTGTTCTTGCGCCCAGAGGGTAATGGCGATCAAGAGCGAAACTCCAAGGAGCCCGAGCATCTTTCCGTGCTTCATGACTTTCCTTCTCCAGGCGCCGCCTTCTAGCGCACGATCCAAACAGAGGCGGCGACGAAAACTCCCGCGGTCCCTATCAGCAGGCCGAGGCGCCAGAAGATTCGTTTGCCAGAAAGCAAGGTGATCGAGGTGATCACCAGAGCGACTTCCAGGAAGACTTCGCTCAGATCGAAGCGGTCGGCTTTGCGGCGGGTAAGGTCGCCTTCGTGTCGTGTAAGTGTGCCTTCATTCTCCAGTTCGCGCGCCTTGGCGTCGAGCTCTTTCTGCTCGTCTTTATAGCGATCCGCCTCAGTCCGGTACTTTTCCTGCAGCTTGGCGGCGCCTTCCGCGTTTTTAGCGGCAATGACTGTGGTTAGGTCGGCGAACAGTTCGTCGTTGTGGCGGCGAATATTCTTAGCCTGGTAGTAGGCCCACTGATCCGTGACCTTGTTCTGCAGAAGGACCTCTTCGTTCTTCAAAATGATTTCTTCGGTGTGCGTACGATGGCCAAGCAGCGACACGGTTGCCACCAGCACGGCCAGCACCGCCATGGTGAGGGTGATGGGGGCAAGATCGGGATGCTCCCGCGCATGTTCGGCGTGCTCGTGCAGTTCGGTAAGTTCTTCGGTCATGTGATCGGGCTCCTGTTAGTTCTCAGTTCCCAGTTCTCAGTGGAGCGGGGTGCCCTTTGCTGAGAACTGAGAATTCTATGGGCTTTGAGAATAAACCAAATTGGCTATTCTCCCATGATTTTAATGATCACTCGCTTGTCGCGCTGGCCGTCGAATTCGGCGTAGAAGATCTGCTGCCAGGGGCCGAAGTCGAGTTTTCCGTTGGTCACCGGGACGATGACTTCGTGGTGAATGATCAGCGATTTTAGGTGGGCGTCTCCGTTGTCTTCGCCGGTCTGGTGATGCTGGTAGTTCTCGCCGGATGGCGCGAGCGTTTCCAGCCACTGGTCGATGTCTTTGATGAGGCCGCTCTCGTTGTCGTTGACGTAGACGCCGGCGGTGATGTGCATGGCAGACACCAGGATCATCCCGTCTTTGATTCCGGACTTCTTGAGGGCGCTCTCGACTTGCGGCGTCAGGTGGACGTAGGCGTGCTTGGTTTTCGTATGCAGGGTCAGGTACTCGGTGTGGATTTTCATGGGTCTTATCTAAACACAAAAAAAGGCTGGCCACAGGGGTGCAGGGAAACACAGCGGAACCCAATTTCACCACGGAGGCACCGAGACACTGAGGAGATCTGGAGGTCTTCCATATCGGCAAGGTCAGACCATGCAAGAATTATGATGGTGCAATCCGAAATCGCTTCACTTATAGTGTTTGGTTCTTTCGCCAGCGAGACCAACCGTGAATTCACAAGAGAGCGACCTGCAATCCTTACGTGCGCTGGTTCGTGACCTCTCCATACGTCTTGAGCGGTTGGAGCGCAAAGTCGGGGTCGAGGAGGTCGCGCCAGAACCCGTGCTGAGTGCGGAAACTCGGCCATCTCCGGCCACGCCCCCTCCGCCGCAGTCGGTCCCGAACGCTTTGCCGGCGCTTCCGTTGCCACCGGCCGCTAATCCGCCAGTCTCGCCTCCGCAGCTTTCCGCAGCCGCGCCGGTGCCCGACCTTGAATCTCGCATCGGTTCGCACTGGTTGAACCGGATTGGCATCTCGGCCGTGCTCATCGGCGTGTCGTACTTCCTCAAGTTCGCTTTCGACAATAACTGGATTGGCCCCACGGGACGCGTGTCCATCGGAATGTTGGCCGGGATCGCCGTCATTGTTTGGAGCGAAAGCTTCCGCAACCGTGGTTACAAGATATTTTCCTACTCGCTGAAGGCGGTGGGCGTGGGAGTGTTGTATCTCTCCTTGTGGGCCGCGTTCCAGATGTATGGCCTGATTCCGTCCTCCATCGCGTTTCTGGCCATGGTGATCGTGACCGCTTCGACTGCGACCCTGGCGATCAAGCAGGACGCCGAGATCCTGGCCGCCATCGCGTTGACCGGCGGCTTCGTGACGCCGTTGCTGCTCTCGACCGGGCAGAACCGCGAAATACAGCTGTTCTCCTATGTGGCGCGGCTTGGCGCTGCTTCGGTGGCTCTGGTTGCCGTCAGGCCGTGGCGCCGATTACTCGTGCTCAGTTACGCTGGCACGCTGGTGCTCTATATCGCCTGGTATGCGGAATACTATCGACGCAACGAATTCGGCGTCACTTTTTTCTTTGCGACCATCTTTTTCGCCATCTTTGCCGTGGCCCCGCTGGTATCTAAGACTCCGGAAGGGTCGGTTTCGCTGCCATACCTGCCGGGCATAATTACCTTCGTCAACACCGGCGTATATTTTCTCCAAGCCTATGCCATGGTCGAGGAGATCGATAAGCTGGCCATGGCTTGGTTTGCGCTTGCCTTGGCGGCGGTACACATCGGGTTGAGCCGCATCATTAGTCGTCGCGAGGCGGCCAATGCGGAGGCCCTGCGGTTGTTGCATCTGGCGCTGGCCGTCGCTTTGATCACCATTGCTATTCCTATACGGCTGGACGGGCACTGGATCACCGTGGGCTGGCTGGTCGAAGCCGGAGTGCTGCTGTGGGTTGCAGACCGGATTAGCGCGGGTTTCCTGCATTATCTCGCCGCCACTGCGCTCGCCCTCGGCGTGGTGCGCCTTCTGGCCTTCGACGACTTCACGGTCGACACCTTGCTCTTGAATTCGCGGATGGCGACATATCTGCTTGCCATGGCGATGCTGGCGCTACTGGCGTGGTTCAGCCTAAAGCGCGAGGGCGACTTCGACCGTCAACTTGCCGGGGTTGCCGTGCTGGCCCTGAACGCATTGGCGCTGGTGGGCTTGAGCCGCGAGATCGGGGATTACTACGGGCGGCAGATCCCTGCTGGTCCGAACGGAGTTACGTCGTGGTCGATGGCGCTCGAGACGGGACGGCACCGGCTCCTGATCGCCGAGTATTTCTCCTATTCCGCATTGTGGATGGCGTACGGCGCGCTCCTGATGGCGATCGGTTTCTGGCGCAAGTCGGCCTTCTTCCGCTGGCAGGCTTTGTTCCTGATCGCGGCCACCATCGTGAAAGTGTTTACTTATGACGTTTCGCAACTCGACCGCGGATACCGCATCCTGAGTTTCATGATCCTCGGCGTCCTTCTACTGGCGGTGTCGTTCGTGTATCAGAAGGATTGGCTGAAACTGTCGTCTCCGCAAGCGAGAGAAGGAGGCAGACGGAGTTGATCAAACGGTGCGTTGTTCTGGCCCCCTGTGTTCTCGCCCTCTGTGGTCTTGTTTTCGCGCTGTCAGGCGCGGCCGGCCCGATGCGCGAGTATCTACGATACAGGCGCGACGTTTCGATCTCGCAGCCAGGAAGGCAGAACTATCTTGTGATCGATGGGCCCATCTGGGCACATGTCCGCTCCGATCTCTCCGATGTGCGCCTCTACGATGGCGATGTTCAGGTTCCTTACGCGCTCAGCGAAGAACATGCAGCGTCTTCGACCGAAGAACGGGAAGCGCGCATCCTGAATCTGGGAGTTCGCGGCGGACGCACCGAGTTCGATCTCGATGTGGGAGGCGAGGTCGAGTACAACCAAGTCCTGCTTCATCTGCAGGCTGCCAACTTCGTAGCGTCGGCTACGGCGGATGGCCGCGATGCCCTCGGAGAAGGCGCGGGCCGTAAGCTTTCTACATCGACTCTGTATGATTTTTCGCGCGAAGGCCTGGGCAACAACTTTGCTCTGCGCTTACCGCTGGCGACTTTCCGCTATCTGCACGTGAGCATCACACCTGCTATTTCTCCCCACGACATTACGGGTGCCAGCACGTCAGCGCATCACGAGACTCAAGCCACTTGGATTTCCGCAGGCCGCTGCCATTCTCCCGAACAGGTCAGCCGCGCCACCCGGATCGCCTGCGATCTCGATCCCGGGGTTCCGGTAAGCCGCATCCTGTTCACCGTTCCCCCGGGCGTCGTCAACTTCCGGCGCACCGTGAGCGTAAGTGCTGTCACGGCGAATGATCCGCAAGGGCAACAGTTCTGCAGCGGAAGTATCAGCCGTATTCGCATGAAGAACGGCAGCAGGGAAGTGGTGACGGAAGATCTCGCGTTCGGTTTCTGCAACGGCAAGGAACGCCAGGTAACCATCGAGATTGACAATGGCGATAACGTGCCGCTGACGGTAGACAAAGTCGAACCTCAATCGCTGGAGCGGAGGATCTATTTCGATCCCGCGGGCAAGACCGCGATCAATCTCTATTACGGCGACGAAAAGTTGCCCGCTCCCGAATACGACTACGCCAGGTTCTTCCACAAAGAGGCGGATGCAGCACAGGCTGTGATTGCGGCTGAGACTCTGAATCCCAGTTACACCGGGCGTCCCGACGAGCGTCCGTGGTCCGAACGCCATAAGTGGGTTTTGTGGGGAGCAATGCTCTTGGCGGTGGTGATGCTTGCATTACTCGCCTTGAAGGGTCTTACCGGCCCCACGCCTGCGCAGAAGTGACCGCCTGCGGATTGCCGGAAGACGATGGTATTAACCATTGCAGCATTTCGGCGGGTGGGCCACTTGACCGAGGATGTATAACGGTTATCTTCCGAGGTGATGCAGGTGGTGCAGATGATGCATGAACATGCAACTGAGATGGCCTAAGACAAACGCGACCACAGCGACTAGGATCATCTTGACGGTTTGACTCATCGCTAGCATGATGCCACAGATTGGATGCTAAAGCGAGATCTTACAGGAATCGCAAGGCGAAAGGCTATCTCACCACAGAGTCACAGAGACACAGAGAAATTCTTGGTCTTTAAAACGTCTTATGTTCCTCTATGACTCTTTGCCGCCGTAGTGAATTGGGTCTCGATCAGGCTTAGCGCATCGATTCTTCGATTTCCGAGATCCAATCAGGCCGTTTGAGCACTTCGCGGGGCTTAGGCCCGTCGGCGGCTCCGACTATGCCATCGCGTTCCATTAAGTCGATCAGGTGGGCGGCTCGGCCGTAGCCTATGCGCAGACGGCGCTGCAAGAGCGAGGTGGAGGCTTTGCCGAACTCGATCACCAGGCGCACAGCGTCGTTGAAGAGCGGATCGTTATCATTGTCGTCGGCAGGAAGCTCTCCGGAGTCGCCGGCTCCCTCGGGCGACTCGCGATCTTCCCTGGGCGTTTCGAGGAATTTCTCCTGATACTGCGCCAAGCCCTGCGCCTTCCAGAATTCCACCACGGCTGCGATTTCTTTTTCGGTTACGTACGGAGCATGGAGGCGATGCACGCGCGCCGAGCCCGAAGGCAGGTAGAGCATGTCGCCGCGCCCGAGGAGCGATTCGGCGCCGTTGGCATCGAGAATGGTGCGCGAGTCAACTTTGGTGGCCACGCGGAACGAGACGCGGGCAGGGAAGTTCGCTTTGATGAGTCCGGTGATGACATCGACTGACGGGCGCTGCGTGGCTAACACTAAGTGAATGCCTACGGCGCGGGCCATCTGCGCTAGTCGAGTTATCGACTCTTCTACGTTGTGGCCGTCGAGCATCATTAGATCGGCTAACTCGTCGATGATGATGACGATCTTGGGAATGGGCCCCTCGTCATCCGTCGCTTGCTCGCTGAACAGGCTGGGCGTGTCGTCGAACAGGCGGTTGTAACTGTCGATGTTTCGCACGCCTCTAGCGGCGAGCAGTTTGAGGCGGCGCTCCATTTCGCGGACCGCATTGCGGAGCGCGTTGGCAGCGAGCTTCGGCTCGGTGATGATCGGTGTGTAGAGATGCGGGACGCCTTCGTAGTTTCCTAGTTCCAGGCGCTTCGGGTCAACTAACACCAGCCTTACTTCGTCGGGCGTCGACTTATAAAGAATCGACATGATCATGGCATTGATGGCCACGCTCTTGCCGGTTCCGGTCGAGCCGGCGATTAGCAGGTGCGGCATGCCGGACAGGTCGGCGGCGGCGATGCGTCCGTTAATGTCCTTGCCCATGGCTACGGTGAGCTTGGATTTCGAGCCGAGGAACTCCGGCGACTCGATGTTCTCGCGCAGCCAGATAATCTCACGCTCGCGGTTCGGCACCTGGATGCCGACGGTGCTCTTGCCAGGCATGCGCTCGACGAGAATGCTTTCGGCGCGCAGGGCCAGGCAGAGATCGTCGGTGAGGCTGACAATGCGGCTGTACTTGATGCCGGCTTCGGGCTTGAATTCGAAGGTAGTGACGACCGGGCCGGGGTTGATCTGCGTGACTTGGCCTAGGACTTCGAACTCCGCGTACTTCGCGGTGAGAACCTGAGCGATGAGCTTGAGTTCGTCTTCGTGGACGGATTGCTGCTCGTCGGGACGATGCAGCAGGCTCGACGGGGGAAGCTTGTAACTGCCCGCGATCTTGGGGAGGATCGTCTTGGGCCGACGCTCAGCGTCGGCGCGGTCCGTGACTTCGACTTCGGCGGTAGCGGGCGGAGTCTGCGGCGGGGTTAGGGCGGAGGCACCTTCGCCTTCCTCGGCCATCATGCGCTCGATGCCAGTGCGTGGGGATGATGCCGTAGGCTGCACGCCTTGGATTTCCTGGTCGATTCGCTGGTCTCTCTGTTCGGTGCGCGGGGCCTCAGAACGAGGTACAGCCGGACGCGCGGGCACGAGCTGCGCCGTGACCACCGGCTTATCGGCGCGGCGTTTTTCAAGTTCCTTTTGTTGACGCTTGCGCTCGCGCTCGTCCTGCCAGTCCTTAAAGCGATCTCGCAGCGCCACGATGAAGGCGAAGCGGGTGGGCGCCCAGAGCTCGATTGCAGAGAACGAGAAAGCGGTGGTGAGGTAGAGAGCGACGGCCAAAACCGTCGTGCAAACAATGTATGCACCGGCAACGTTGAAGTAACGGATTAAGACGTCGCCGACGATGCGGCCGACTAGGCCTTCGATCGGGATGGCGCCCATCCAGCGCAGATGCCAGGGCAGGATGGCGAGCAGCGCGGGCACGAACAGGAGCAGCCAGATTCCGCCGAGCGTCTTCGCGATTGGAGTCTGCACGGCGCGCGAGCGGAACCAGCGCGCTCCGAGCATGGCCAGAAAGAGGGGCAGCAGGAACGATCCGACTCCCCAGAATTGCAGGATGAGGTCGGAAAGATAGGCTCCGAAGATGCCGATCCAGTTACGGGCAGCGTGCGATCCGGTGAGGATGGAGGCGCTGTTCAGCGAAGGATCAAGCGGCGAATAAGACGCCAGCGCAAGAAAAAGGAGGAGGGCGGAGACGCACAACAGGAATCCGGCAAGCTCGTTCAGACGCCGGTTCTTGGTGGGCGCAAAAATCTTGGTGAAAAATGTCATGTGGCAGCGACGGCGATGCTTCGGAGAAGCTTACCCCACAGCACCGTGACGTGGCCAGAGCTTAATAATTATGACAAGAAGCGGAGGCTGGGGCAATGCGGGAAAAGCGACGGGGTGGCGAGTTGGGTTCGGGCGGAACGAATGCAAGCTCAGTGCTTTGATGCCATAGCCTTTCTTAGGACAGCAACGACCTCAGTACGGTGATTCTTGAGCGCCAAGGACAGCGCAGTGTGTCTGTGCTTGTCGGTGGCGCCAACATCAGTACCCTTGTCCAGTAGCAGTCTGACGATTCTAGCGTCCTCGTATCCGCCTTTCGAGGCGGCCAGAATCAGGGCAGTGTCGCCGTCGTTGTTCTGGGCTTCGATATTGGCTCTTCTAGAAAGAAGGAGTTCTGTCGCGTCCGCGGTAGGCAACGCGCCCCCGGATGCCGATGCTCCAAGTAGGCTTCGACGCTCAGTCCCTCGGCTTGGGCACGGGAGCGCAGCTTAGTTTCCAGTTAAGGATGGATGCTGATGCTCATGGATGTTGCCGTCGCCCCTCGATCAGGATTCTAACCCGCCATTTCGCGGTTGTCATTGTTCGGAGTTCGTGGAGATTAGTGTCCAATTGATGCGCCCAAGTCAGCACCGCAATTACAAGCACGATGTGGTACATGGCAAACGTTCGCAGAGTGTCAATTCACGTACTGACATGGTATAGTCAAAGTACTTACAGGGGAGTTTCTTATGCCGAAGGAAGCCGTCTTTACCGTCAAATTGGAAGCCGATTTGCGGGACGCCTTCGCGGCCGAAGCGGCGGCGACTCACCGGCCGGCATCCGAGTTGGTTCGCGCATTTATGCGGGAGTTCGTCCAACGCCAGCGCGAGGCGCGGGAACATGACGCCTGGTTTCGCGCCAAGGTGCAGGAAGCCATGGACGATCCGCGCCCCGGCATCCCGCATGACGTGGTGATGGATGAAACCCGCGCCATCATTGATCGCATCGTAGCCGAAGACCGGATCGCAGCCGAGAAGGCTTAGGTACGTGAGGGTCGATTGGCACCCTTTGGCGCGCGCCGACCTGGCCGAGTTGGTGGCCTACATCGCAAGCGACAACCCCGTCGCCGCCTACCGCGTGCACGATGACATTCGAAAGCAAACCACTCTGCTGGCGATCTACCCGGAACTCGGCCGTCCCGGTCGCGTCCGCGGCACGCGTGAGTTAGTGGTTACGGGAACGCCTTACATCGTCGCCTATCGCTTCGCCGCAGATGTGCTGACCGTGTTGCGTCTGCTGCACGGCGCACGCCGGTGGCCCCGAAAGCTGTGAGGGGAGCGCGAGGTACCACAGGCGCGTTGGGGAGATCAGTGTCCGATCATTCCCGCCGCCCAGGCCAGTACGGCAATTCCAAGCACAATCCGGTACATGGCAAACGGAGCAAACCCGCGCTTGCGGACGTAGCCCATGAACCAGGCGACGGCTCCGTAGGCGACGATGAAGGAGACGACAAAGCCGATGCCGAGGATGACCCATTGGTGAGAGGTGATTTCGTGAACGCCGATAGGATTTTCATCTTTGCCGGTAAGCGACTTTAGTAGCGTGTAGAGCGTGGCCACCGTCATGGTGGGGATGGAGAGGAAGAAGGAAAACTCGAGCGCCGCTGCGCGCGACATTCCCGCCAGCTGTCCTCCGGCAATCGTGGACATGGAGCGCGAGGTTCCAGGAAAAACGGCGGAGAGAATCTGGCAGGCGCCGATCCAGATCGCCTGCCCGCCGTGGACGTCGTCCATCTTCCAGGTATGAATGGGAGAGCCCGGTGCACCCGGACCGGCTTTTTCCCAGGGCGCTTTCATGGCGTCGATGATCCACATCACGATGCCGCCGATCAAGAGTGCCGCGCCCATCACGTAGAGACTCTCGAGGTTCTTGCCAATCACTTTCGTCAGCAGAAACGACGGGATCGCGGTGACGACGAAGGCGATTATGACTAGGCTCAACGGATGGGTCAGATAGTCGCAGTCTTTCCTCTCGCCCTCGGGAAAGGTCGAGAAGAGCTTGGCGATGTGGTGGCGGAAATAAATGGGCAAAACCAAGATCGCGCCGAGCTGGATGACGATGGAATACATCTTCCAGTAGCCGCTCGAAAGCGGTACCTGCAGCAGAACTTCGGAAATGCGGAGATGGGCGGTGGAACTTACGGGCAGGAACTCAGTGAGTCCTTCTACAATTCCCAGCAGCACCGACAGCACGTAGTCGTTCAAGTATTTCCTCCAATGTAAACACGCGGCTGGCCGCGTTTCATGCGAGATGAAGCAAACCCCCGCCTCTACGAAAATTCATTGTTCCATTTTGACAGGTTCGGCGTAGCGCCGGAAGAAACTATCTGGCTTCCACTGCGGGCGTTGGTCGCCGTTGGCGATATTGATGAGCAGGGCTCTGACGATCTCTTCGTATTTCGCGGCAGCGGCGAGGTCAACCGGTTGGTCCACGTCGTCGGAGGGCGCGTGATACCGCTGAGTCAGCCAATCTTTGAAAATCTTTACCTCGGGCGTTCCGGGCTCGGGAGCCACGCCCATCATCACGGAAGGTACGCCGTGGCGGATGAAGTTGTATTGATCGCTGCGGACGAAAATGTTGCGCAGCGGCTCGGGATCAGACTGAACTCTTATGCCGAGCGATTGCGCGACCTCGCGCGCGCGATCACCCAGATCGGACTCATCGATGCCCCACACGGTAAGCAGCTTGAGCGGCACGATGGGCAAGAACATGTCAACGTTGACGTCGGCGACAATGGATTTTGGCGCGACCGTCGGATGCGCGGCGAAATACTTGGAGCCGAGCAGGCCCTTTTCTTCTCCAGTGACGAGGACAAGGAGGACGGAGCGGCGCAATTTCTCCGGATTTTTCTTGAAGCTGGCGGCCATGTCCAGGACGAGGGCGCTGCCGGAGCCATTGTCCATCGCCCCGTTGTAAATGCGGTCGCCATTGATGGGCTCTCCGATGCCGATGTGATCGAGGTGGGCGGAGAGCACGACGTATTCATCTTTCAGCGCAGGATCGCTGCCAGGGAGTTTGGCGACGAGGTTGGCCGATTCTATTTTCGTAATGTCAACTCTCGTTTTTGCTGCGAGCGAAACGGCGAGAGGAAAGTGTGGCAACGGCTTGCGATCTTTACCAAGAGCGGCGATTTCTTCGAAGGTGTGGCCGGAGCCGGCAAAGAATTTCTCGGCGCTGACGGGATTGACGGTGACGGCGAGCTTTGCGCCTTCCGTTTCGTTGAACTCGGGATAGTCGAGATCCATGGTGGGGTGGGCGCGGTTGAGCGCGATGCGGGACCAGGGGATATCCATTGACGCGGGGTTGATCAACGAAACGATGCCGACGGCGCCCGCCGCGCGCAGCACTTTCCAGCGCTCGGCCGCCGTCTGGTAATGCGATGCGAGCGCGCCCGGAATCTCGGAGGGCGATCCCGAGAAGATCACAATGATCTTGCCGAGAATGTCGACGCCGGCGAAATCGTCATAATTGTTTTCGGGAACTTTGAGACCATAGCCGACGAAAACCAGCGGTGCTTCGACCTCGGGCGCGGGCATGACGCGTGTGCCAATGATGGCATCTTCGCCGAGCGTGAGCGGTTCGTGCTTGCCGTCGCGGCTGAGGGTCAGACTGCAATCTTTTTCGACGATCTGGCGGGAGACGAACTTCACGGGCTGGTAGAAGCCGTTAACGCCCGCTGGCTCCGCACCCGCGTTCTTGAGTTGCTCGATGGCGTAGGCTTGCGCGGCGCGCTCTCCACGGCTGCCGGTGTCGCGGCCTTCGAGTTTGTCGTCAGCGAGGAATTTGATGTGGTTCCACCAGGTTTGGCCGTCGAAGTGAGGAGCGGTTTGGGCTGCGGCGGAGATCGCGAATGACAGCGCAAGCAGAAAGGTCGACGACTTGATTTTCATAGTTTCCCCTCGTGGCGAAGGTTTCTAGCATATCAGGAACGAGTGTGAAGAGAGGTCCAGACCTGGCAGGGCAAACGGCAGGGCAACTTTTGGTTTGAGCGCAAGATGCGGATAGCACCGCCGGCGCTAATGCGGGTATCGTTCGGCCATGCACAAGACGATCGACCCAACCATCCTCTATTTCGGAACGCCCGTGGCGTTAATCAGCACCTTAAACCCGGACGGCTCGCCGAACCTCGCCCCGATGTCATCGGCGTGGTGGCTGGGCTGGAGTTGCATGCTGGGCTTGGGCCAGATGGGACAGACCTCAGATAACCTCATACGCACGCGCGAGTGCGTTATCAACCTGCCTTCGGAAAAGCTGGTGAGTCATGTCGATCGCCTGGCACTTACTACCGGCAAGAATCCTGTGCCGGACAAGAAACGTCAGTGGGGCTACCAATATGAACCGGACAAATTTGGCGTCGCGGGGTTCACTGCGATGGAGTCGCTATCGGTCGCGCCACCGCGTGTGCGCGAGTGTCCGGTGCAAATGGAGGGCGTCGTGCACGATTTCCGTCCCTTCGGCAAGAACGTCAGCGCGAACGCGTTCGAAGTGCATATCGTGAAGCTGCATGTCGACGAAGAACTGCTGACAGGCAACAGCGCGCGTCCCCATATCGATCCGGTGCGCTGGCGCCCACTGATTATGAGCTTCTGCCGATTTTTTGGGCTGGGCGCCGAGGTGCATCCGTCGCGCCTTGCGGAATCGGATTTCATGAAATTCGTAACCCAGGCAACGACCCTGCAATCGGCGCATTCGTCTGGAACGAACGGAGATAACGCGGAGTCCAGCCCCAAAACAGAGCCAGCTAATCAGAATGCGTAACGCAGGGACTCGGTTACCGAGTTAGCGTGAAAATAGCGTGGCGCCGTGGGCCCGACAAACGAACCCTCGTTGTACTGGTAATAATTCCAGCCTAGATTCCAAGCCAGTCTATGGCCCAAATCCACGCTCAGGTTGGCCACGGGTTGAGAGTACTTGTACTGCAACGTGCCGAGTGGTTGGAGAATGTTGAACTGCGGCACGCTGCCTTCGACACTGGTGATGCTGTAGCCAAGATTGGCCGTGACTCGCTTTTCGGGCTTGAACCTGATTGTGGTCATTCCGAAATTAGTGTGGTTGGTATAGTACGAGTTGGCCAGCAGGTTGTTGGAAGTGTCGTTTCCGGCACAATCATTGTTAGCGGCACCGGCTACGAAGGGAAGGATCACGCCGGCTGGCGGCGTGTCGTTGAAGCAGATCAGCGCGTTCTGGATCACGCTGTTGAAGTTGTACGCCAAATCCAGCCCGAAGCGTTCGCGCGGCGCGAGCGACGCGGTCAGCCCGTAGTTTTGGTTGTGGCCGACGTACTGGGTCTGTATGTCAGAGTTGGATTGCTGCAGGATATTGATGGATCCGCCCAGGACCGCCCACGGGCGCGGGGTGTAGGTCGTCTGGAAGCGGTAGCGCGCTTCCTTGCGCGGGGACATGCGGACAAACACGCTGTTGTAGTTGGTGTGCTCCAGATCGAAATTCAATCGCAGGGCGTGGGTGGGCCGTGCCCAGAGCCCGAGCAGCGCCGTTTTCTCCAGGCCCACGAAATGATCCAAATCTCCGGGCAGATAATCATTGAAGTGGTTGAAGTTCCGATCGCCATAGCGGTAGCCGATGCGGGCGCCCATTTTTTTCGAAACGTCCCAAGCCAGTTCGGTCTGATTTCTCTTCCAGCTCTGGTTGAAGCACGACAGAGTCACGGTGGGTGTCGTCGTCGGAGTGGTGGCGCTCAGCGGAGTCAGCAGCGTGCAGGTAGCTGTCACAGTGCAATCGCTGTCGACTTCGTTGAAATTGCCATTCTGAGGAATGCGGTAGGCCCAAAAATAAAATTTCTCAATCAGGCGCAAATGCTGGGTCAGGCGCAGCGTGGCCTCGAGATCGAGCACGTCGGAAATCCGGTTCGCACTGGCCGTGCCGGTGCCGGTGAAGGCGAGGGTGTGTGTGCGCGTGATCAAGCCGGCGAAAGACTCGTCCAAGGGCGTGTTCATATCGGCCGAGCTATAAGAGAAAGAGCCGACCAGGTCTAACCGCTGAAAGTAGTTGCTGCGCAAACGAATCCGTTCGGTGGGGGTCGAAGTGCGAATCCGCTGGTTTCGCGCATAGTTGAAGTAGGCGCTGCAGTTGTTATTGGTCAGGACGCCGGCAACAATCAGAGGCGTTCCCGCGGGCGCCCCGGCACAGGGTTCCTTGTTCACAGTGTCGATCGACAAGCCCAACTCCACCGGAGTCCCGGTGGACAGGAGCGCCGGCGCAAAGGCAGCCAGTTGATAGTCCGTATCTCCCTTGTAGTAATTGAAGAATTGGTCGTAACTGAGGACGGTTCGCGGCAGGATTCTCCAATCCACACCAAAACGGTAGGAGTCCATGGTGGTGTTCCAGTCCTGGAAGAGCAGGGCGTCGGTGCCCTCGTGGATGCTGCTGTACGAGGGCCCGGTCATGTTGTTGCGCGAAAAGCCCAGGCGAAAGCTCACACGGGACTGCGGCAGCAGCGTGAGGTCGACGTCGCTCATACGCCGCACGGTATCAAAAAGGTGGGGCGAGTTCTGTTCCTGAATCGTCGGAGTGGAGGTCGATGGGTTCAGCGGATTCGCCAGCAAATCGTAGTCGGAGAAACTCTGATCGCGCCGGAAACTGGCTTGAAAGTTGTACCACTTATTTTTGTCTGCCCGCATCCGCAAGGCGTTGTTGGGATCGCCTCCCCATCCAAAGCTGTTGATGGCAAGATCGTCGAACAGTATGCCTTGGTGATCCACCGCGTGCATCGAGAGCGTCTGGTCGAAAATCCGGAACCCGGTCTGCTGATTCACCAAGGTATCGTACATATCTTTACTGCCGGTCACGTCGTTGGCCCGGATGCCGAACTCAACCGAGGAGTGAACCAGGTAGCCGCCGCTGGTAACGCCTGCCGGCTCTCCGGACGGGGTCTGGCCGGCGCTGGAAGACTGCGCAAGGAGCAACCTTGGCGACGGCATCATCAAGACAGCAGCCAGCAGGGCGAGGACGAGCGTAAGGCGTAATGCTTT
>PMMJ01000418.1 GCA_003162255.1 Acidobacteriaceae bacterium
GTGCGTCCACCCTGCATTCCATCCCCGGGGCGTAGACTTTTACTGCGTGTTCTTGAAGGGGGTTATGGTGGAGTAAGAAGGCTGCTCTGCCAGACGAACGGTCAATGAATATCCGCGTTCTCACGGTTCCTTACGACTCTGGTCACTACCGCGCAAGGATGGGATGCGGTCCGGATCGGCTGTTCGAGTTCGGACTGAAACAGTTGCTAACTCGCTTGGGTTACATTTTCATCCGGGAAGAGATCACAGTTCCCGATTCGCACTCGGCGGAAATCAAGACTGCATTTGCGCTTTGCCGGATAGTTGCCGACCGAGTTCGCGCATGTCAAAGCGAAGGCTGCTTTCCCATCGTGCTGTCGGGCAACTGCAATGTCGCGATCGGAACGATAAGTGGATGCTGGTGTCAGAACACGGGCGTTGCCTGGTTCGATGCCCACGGCGAATCGACGACTCCAGACACAACCACTTCAGGATTCTTGGACGGCATGGGGATCAGCATTTTCACCGGACAATGCTGGGGCACACTGGCGCGTTCTATTCCCGGTTTCAGCGCGGTTCCCGGAGGACACATTCTGCTGGTGGGAGCTCGCGATCTTGAGAGCGCTGAGTTCGCATTCCTGAACCAGACAGGAGTCACCCGCGTGTCGGGAACCGAGCATCTCGGATCGCTAGTTGCGTCGTTGTCACCCCAAGTCGACGGTTTCTACCTGCATTTCGATCTGGACGTACTCGATCCGACCCAAGCAGTTGCGAACCAATGGACGCCGCCCGGCGGGTTGACGCTTGAAGCCTTGGAAGACGCAGTGAGAGGGATTCAATCAGCCGCGAGAATCAAAGCTCTCGGGATCGCTGCTTACGATCCCGAAGCGGACCACCACGGACGAGCGCTCGATGCGGCGTTATCGGTAACCGGGTTATTGCTCGGCGCCGCAAGCTAGATGTCGATGGGCAGTTGACGCTCCCACCTGGATATTGACATTCGCCAACCATTCGCCTATGCTCCCGGCATGGCGATCACTCGGCGTCAACGCGAGCTGTATGACTTCATTTCGCGCTTTGTGGCGGAGCACGGCTACTCCCCTTCGTTTGAAGAGATCAAGGAAGGCATGGGGCTGAGTTCCCTGGCCACGGTGCACAAGCACGTCACCAACCTGGAGAAAAAAGGACTGCTTACGCGGGACTACAACCGCAGCCGCTCGATTGATCTGCTGCCGCCGCGGGGAAAGCTGAAGCAGTCGATGGCGGTAAACACGGCGGTCGTGCTTCCGCTGGTGNNAATCCAACGTGATAGACGCGTTGCGCTGGGTGCTGGGCGAGTCCCGCGCCTCGGCCTTGCGCGGCGAATCCATGCAGGACGAAGCGATTCTCGACGGCGATTACGTGCTGGTCGAGAAAACAAAAACGGCGCACAACGGGGACATTGTCGTGGCGCTGATCGATTCGTCGGACGCCACGCTGAAACGCTTCTTCCGCGAGGGAGACAACATTCGTCTGCAACCTTCAAACGCGGCAATGAAGCCGATCATCGTGCCCGCGGCATCGGTCGAAATTCAGGGACGGGTGATTGGCGTGTTGCGGAAGTACTGAAGAGCAGTTGCCAGTTGCCGGTGGTCAGTTACTAGTGGGGCTCAAAAGCACGCTAATTCCGCCGCGACAAAAAGCCCGGGATTAGCCCGAGCTTTTTGTCCAAGACTGGCAACCGGTAGCTGGCAACTGACAGCTTAAACCAGGTGGCGATCCAGAGCTTTCTGAATGTCGTCTTTGGAGCGGTAGCCGACCAGTTGTTCCACTACCTGTCCATTCTTGAAGACGAGCAGGGTGGGAATGCCGGTGACTTTGTAACGCATGGGCGTGGCGGCGTTGCGGTCGACGTCCATTTTGCCAAACGTGATTTTGCCCTGATATTCGCCGGCAAGTTCTTCGACGATCGGAGCGATGGCGCGGCAGGGGCCACACCATGCCGCCCAGAAATCGATCAGAACGGGCTTGTCGGACTTCAATACATCGGAATCGAAATTAGCGTCGGTGACTTCGACGGTGGTGTTGCTTGCCATTCATCCTCCAGAGTTCTCGCTTAGCTGCCAGTTCCGCCAAGGTCGGCCGCGTGGTCTCCTCCGGGCGGAACTTCTATCCTAGCACTGTTGATTGGATGCGCTGCAAGGATGGAAGTCGCAAGAGCTGGCGAAGTGGCACCAGGTGTCTGACCGCTGGTTTTTGTACCCAGAGAGGGTCCCCAGGTCTCGATTTTGAGACCTGGGAGACCACAACACTTCAAGTGCAAATTCACGCGGTCAGAGACTTAGGGGCAAGCGCCGTAGAATGAAGGTCTGATCAATGACTGAAAAGCCAATGACTGATCTCGATAATCTCCGAGTGGTGCTGGTGGCGACGCGGAATCCGCTGAACATTGGGGCGGCGGCGCGAGCCATGAGCAATTTCGGGGTCCGGCGATTGCGAGTGGTGAATCCTTACGAAGTCGCGTTTCGCGAAGCGCGGTCGGCGGTGGGCGCGTCGGGGTTACTGGCAAAGGCGGAACAATACGACGGCGTGGCGGAGGCAGTCGCGGACTGCAAGTTGGTGGTCGGCACGACCGTGGCCGGGCCCCGTAGGGACCTGCAACATCGGTTGCTTCGGCTGGATGACGGCGCCCGAGCGATCAAACGGCAACTGAAGACGGCGCGCGTAGCCTTGCTCTTCGGCTCGGAAAGATATGGCCTATCAAATCAGGAGATGAGCCATTGCCATTGGGTGATGCGGATTCCGACGCGAGAAGAGCACGGCTCGATGAATCTGGGGCAGGCCGTCGCGGTCTGCTTGTACGAACTGGTGCGAGGACGGAAGGCATCGCCGGCAAAAGCCATGTCCGAAAAAAAGGAGAAGACGTCCCCAACCTCGGGAGAACTGGAGCGGCTGACGCAGGTGCTGCTTGAGGTTTTGCAAGCCAGTGGATACGTAAAGCCGCGGGCAGTAGCGGCGGAAGAAAAGTTGCGCCGCCTGGTCCGGCGCATGGAGTTGAAAGCTAATGACGCCGAGGTATGGCTGGGAATGCTGCGCCAGATAGCGTGGAAGCTGAGCGCGGGTGAATAGGGCCTATCGCACCTGCCACATCGAATCTACGATGACTTTGCCGATCGCCAGCACGGTCATCAAAGTAATCACACCCAGCGATATGACGCAGTAGATGCACCAGACGCCCAGCACCATGGATTCGATATCCGCCAGGTGGACCGCAAATGCGAAGGCCCCCGTCACCAGCGGCAGCATCCACGGGTATGCTTTCCAGAAAGCAAGCACGCCGAGCAGCAGATATCCGGCGATGCCAATGACCGCCACGGGAACTCCATGAAACACGGCGTACGGGCTGTGATTCACGATGCCGCAGTCCCAGCGTTCATTGATGCTGCAAGGCGAAATGTCAGTGCGGTAATGTTCGCGCAACGCTAATGAAGAAGCAACGATACCAACCACGGCAAGCACAATCAGCACCCATCTCATGCAGGACTCCCAGACCAAGGTAAATTAGCTTGCATTCCTGAAAGAGATATTATCCACAATTTCCCTGATCAATATCGATGGAGCGCCGGGCGTCCCCGCCCGGCTGGACGGACGCGGCCCCCAGTCTCCATCCCTCAATCGTGGTAACGCTGCTCGCCGGCCGGAATCGGGACGCTGAGGCGATTCTGCGTCGGCGGCAGCGGACACGTCGCATAAGCGGTGAACGCGNNGCCAGACTTCGCCGGGCTGGCTGACGCCGTGGTCGGGAAGTTCGGTATACAGAAAACGTCCCGCACCGTACGTCGTTGTTTTGCTGGTGGAGTCACGAAGAATAAAAAAAAGGTCGGTGGATTGTGGATCTTCGAGCACGGGCTCCAACCGGACAACCTGTCCATCGAGAGTAAATTCGGCAACGCCCGGCGCGGGCATGTGGGTCGTTGTACCGAGGACGGTTGGAATACTGAGAACTTTGGGAGGGTTGTACGGAATCCAGCGCGCATGCACCCGGTAGCTGGCGTTCGGCGCATACCAGCGCAATCCGTGGAATCCGACGCGCGTCGGAGCTTGCAGATCTTTGACGCGGAGCGCGAATTGGTCGTCGCGATGGATCACGATAATGGTGAGAGTTCCGATGGTGAGCTTCGAAGGCTTGTCGGCATCGTCGGCAAGCAGGGCCTGCTCTTTCGCGGCTTGACCATCGAGCAGAAGTTCCTTCGGGAAACCTCCAGCCGGCGGAAGCAAGCGGAGCGCGCCTTTCTCCAGGCGCACNNGCGATCAAAGAAAGCCAGCCTTCTGGAGCCTGGAGGGCGGTCGCCCGCTGAGCGCGCCATGCGAGCAGATCGCGCTGCCACGAAGCTTGATCGTCGGGACTTTTGGCGTCGGAACCGGCAACGAGCGGCTGCGACAGCATCGCCACCAGCACGAACACCACCGCCAGCAAGATTGTTCTTTTCATCTCTGTAGGTCTCCGAGTTTTAGAACCACACCTGAGTACGGCCCAACTCTCATTTTACGGCAGAATGTCTATTTGAACCGTAGACATTATTTCATGCTGGCATTCATGCGTAGTCGAATAAAGTCATGAACCCGAAATCCATGTGCAGTTGCTGGTGGCANNAAAGTCGATTTCCGCCTCCTGGTAGCCACCCAGCATGACCACGTCCTTCAAGATTCCGGATGTAGGCTTCCCCGCCAGCTTCGTGAGTTCAAAGCTATGTCGATGGAGATGGATGGGATGTATGTCATCGCTGGCGTTACGCATACGAATTCGGTAGCGCTTGCCTTGCTTCAAGTGAAACGAGGCAGGCATCGGCTGGTTACTCATCGGATAAGACATCCCGTTGATGGTCCATCGATTGAAGCCCTCTTCGGCGGCATTGTCTTTCGCAAAGATCATCTCCAACGTCTCGTCCGGCGGCTCGGCGATAGCCCCAGGCTTGGCGAAGAGCGCATAGTTCCAGCGGTAGGGTGGCGGGGCGACCCATTGCGCTTTGCCCTTGAACCCCGCGTATTCGACTACGATTCCCATGCCGTGGTGACGATCGTCATCCGCCAGATCGCCCATGATCCAGACACCGGGTCGTTTCATTTCAACCATGGCAGAAACGCGCTCCGCCGTGCCTACCCAAAGCACCGGCGCCGTCACCGGATTGGGCACAGGATTTCCGTCCAATGCCACGACCTGGAAGGAATGTCCCGGCAGAGCAAGGCTGCGAATCTCGGTCGCGCTTCCATTCAGGATGTGAAACAGAACTCGCTCGCCCCGCTTGACCCGGATCGGTTCTCCATGGCCGAGCATCCGTCCGTTGATCGTGAATGACCCATAGCCGACCTCATAACCGTGCGGCATACCCTTGGCCAGCGAGGCTTTCATGGCAGACTCGCCTTGTTCTTCGAGGGTCTTAACTTTGGCTGGGGCCAGGAAATTCTGCGGCATGTCGCCACCACGGCTGAAAGTTGGCTCAAACTCCTTGAGCACGAGAAACACTTCGCGATCGTATCTACCCGGCTCGTGCTTAGGTTCGATGTACACGGGCCCAACTTCGCCGCTATATTGTCCGGCCGAAAGGTTTGCACCCGCGCGGTTATGCGTGTGATAAAAGCGCAAGGCCGCCGGCCTTGGTGTGAACACGATCCGCCGTTTGCCTTGCGCAGGAATAGACGGCGTGCCTTCCTCGAATGCTCCGTCTACGTCGGAGGCCACCGTTTGACCGTGCCAATGCAATTGCTCCGGAGTGTCGGTTTCGTTATACACGTCGACTGTCGCCTGCTGGCCTTCTTTGAAGCGAAGCAGTGGCCCTGGGAATTGCCCGTTGTATGTAGTGGCCGAGATGATCCGATCGGGGGCGATCTCAACAGGAGACGTTTTGATGTGCAGCGTGTAATCCGCGGCCCCGGACTCCGGCGACGCAGCGGATGAGTCGCTGCTGGGCGACGCTATGGCGGGTTCAGCAGCGACATTCCCGGACGATAGCCAAACCGCTCCGGTTGTTCGACCCGCCATCTTTAAAAACCGGCGTCTGGATTCAGACAATTCCTTCATGGAGCCTCCTTCATGCAGTCCTATACCGCCCTGGAATGATGGATTGCCGGCGAAGTCGTTCAGCGGGACCGGCGTCTAACGCTGGGAAGGGCTCCGCGCCGTCGTACCAAAGGTGAGGGCATTTGTGCGGGCCATTATAGTTGAAGCTTCTGAACGACAACTGCGAGGGAGTCTGCATAGCAAATTTGAGGTGGGCAGGTAGAGCCCGGACCCCATTCCGCGATACCATCTCTGGGTGACGCTCCGCGAAGCTGCCGTCGAACCTCGCCAGGAAATCCTGCGCACCGCCGCCCGCCTCTTTCAAGAGCGCGGATACGATGCCACTTCCATGAACGATGTCGCCGCCGCGCTCAAGCTTTCCAAGGGCGGCCTCTATCACCACTTCCAGTCGAAAGACGAAATCCTGTTCCACATCATGTCGCATGCCATGGACATCACCGAGGAACGGGTCATCAATGTGGTGCGCCGCATCGACGGAGTCAGTGTTGCCGGAATCGAAGAACGCCTGCGCACGCTGATCCGGCTGCACATCCAGGTTGTGATCAGTTCCGAAGACCGTGAGATTACGGTCATGCTGCACGAGAATCATCCGCTGCCGCCGGCGCTCCGGCGCAAAATCAACGGACGCAAGAAGGATTACCTGCACTTCGTCGAGCANNATGATCAACTGGATCTATCAGTGGTACAAACCCGACGGTCCGCTGACTGGAGACGCAATCGTCCGGCAGTACACAGACATTTTTTTCCACGGCGCGGTCGGATAGCTCTCAGTTCTCAGTCGCGTATCTCGTGCCCGACTGCGGTATGCACGCACGCCACTTTTTACATCCCGTTGACAACTCCGAACGCGTCGACTGCTAGGCTGCTCCTCGATTGGGAGTGAGATCCTCTGCCCCTGGCTGCATGGCGGGCGGAATGGATGGATAACGTGATCAAGATGGCACCGTCTCGACTGATTCTTTTCGTGCTTTGTATGGCCGCATGCACGGCGATGTTGACGCTGAATGCATCCGCTCAAACCGGCGCTTGGTTGACGCACTCGCATGACGAGCAGCACACTGCGCTCTCCACCGTTCAATCGCAACCGCTCGACACGATTCATTGGCATGTGCCCGTGGACCTGCATCCTCCGGATGGCGAAATTTTCATTCATTACGGATCGCCGCTCGTGACCCAGGCGAATACGGTGGTCGTCCCGGTGAAGACGGGCGCGAATAGTTTCCGCGTCGAGGGGATTAACGGCGCCACCGGCGCCCGACTCTGGACGCAGAGCACGGGCTGGCAGGCTCCGGGAGCGAGTTTCATTCCCGCTCTCGGACCAACTATTTCGGGCAACCAGCTTTTCGTTCCCGACATTGCCGGTCGCGTTCTAGTGCGGCAGAATCCCGATCAAGCGAAAGGCACGGTCACGCGCCTCTACTTTTATGGCGTAAAAAACTACCGGAAGGACCCCGCGGTCTACGCGCAGAACGTGCAGATCGACACCCCGCTCACTACCGACGCCAATGGCAACCTCTACTTCGGATTCCTGGTGCTCGGCTCCACTCCGCTCAACCTGCAGAGCGGCCTGGCACGAATTGCTCCCGACGGCACAGGAACGTGGGTTTCAGCCGCAGCCGTCAGCGGAGACCCCGCCATTTCCCAGGTCGCCATCAGCTGCGCGCCCGCGCTCTCGCCGGATGGCAGCCTTTTATATGTCGCGGTGGACAACGACAGCTACGGATACCTGCTGGCTCTGAACAGCACGACACTCGCGCTCGTAAACCGCGTGCGCTTGACCGATCCGTCCTCGAAGCTGGACGCGTGGCTCTACGACGGCAGCTCCGCCACGCCCAC
Source organism: Acidobacteriaceae bacterium (assembly GCA_003162255.1). Taxonomy (GTDB): domain Bacteria; phylum Acidobacteriota; class Terriglobia; order Terriglobales; family Acidobacteriaceae; genus Acidiflorens. The sequence goes on from PMMJ01000418.1 coordinate 7,874, forward strand.
CGTTGGGCCGGATGGCGATGTCTACTTCGGGGTGCTCGAAAATCCCTTCCCCAACCACAATGACCGCGGCTGGTTGCTCCACTTCAACAGCGATCTGTCGAAGACCAAGACTCCCGGCAGCTTTGGCTGGGACGACACGGCTTCGATCGTCCCCGCCGCGCTCGTGCCCAGCTATCGCGGAAAATCGAAATACCTGCTCATGACGAAGTACAACAACTACGCCGGCATCGGCACCGGCGATGGGCACAACCGCATCGCGATCCTCGACCCCAACGCCACCGAAAAAGACCCAGTGATTTCCACGACTCGCGTGATGAAAGAGGTCATCACGATTCTCGGGGTCACGCCCGATCCGGAGTTCCCGGAGTTTCCCGGCGCAGTTCGCGAATGGTGCATCAACACTGCCGCTGTCGATCCGTTCACCAAGTCGATTCTCGCCAACAGCGAAGATGGGAAACTGTATCGCTGGGACCTGACCTCCAACTCGTTTACGGAAGTAATTACGCTTTCCACCGGCGTCGGCGAGGCCTACACGCCGACGGTGATCGGCGGCGATGGCACGGCCTACGCCATCAACGATGCCATACTCGATGCTGTCGGACATTGACGACGGAGCGGTGCGGGGAAAAAAGAACAGCCCGCAAGCTTTACAGCCTGCGGGCTGTCCGGTGGACTGTTTGGGATTGACTGAGGTGGTCACTCTCGTGGCCCCTCGCTCACTCCGGTGCCGGACACAGCCTGTGCCCGGCGGATCAGCCCATACTCACGGATGGTTTGCGAGAGATTGTTCCCGATTCCCCCGACCAAAGGTTCCTCGAGAACTCCGCTTAGAGCAACCGCCCTAAGACTCAGCCACCTCACCTGGTCTGGTACTGGTACTGCCACTTTCAGAACTTGTCATCCGACCACCTCCTCTCCGGTGTAATCGCAGAGTACAAAAAAGCCGGCCCGGCGTCAACGGCACGGATGTGGTGTGCCGGAAAAGGCAATAGTTCTAAGTTCCAGTTCTCAGTGAAAAGCGCGGTTGGATACTGAGAACCGAGAACTGGGAACTGAGAACTGTCCGTCGCGGGTACACTTGTACTCAACATGCCAGCCGTGAGCGTGGCAGCCACCGTCCTTAACGAGCGCGACGACATCGACGCACTGGTCGAGAGTCTGATGCGGCAGACCCTCGCTCCCGCCGAAGTCATCATCGTAGATGGCGGCTCCACAGACGGAACCTGGGAGCGTCTCGAATCCGCCCGATTAAAATACCCAGCGCTGATTCCCATTCGCGATGAAAGCTGCAGCCTGCAACGTTCCCCGGGGCCGATCGCACGTGGCCGCAACGTCGGAATCGCCGCCGCCTCTTCGGAGGTCATTGCCTGCGCCGATGCCGGCTGCGCCTACCCTCCCGATTGGCTCGCCAACCTCACGGCCCCGATTTTCGATGGCGCCTCCCAGTATGCCGTCGGCGGATCGTACATTGACCCAGCAAACTCCACTGTGTGGGACGTGGCCTCCGCGCCGTTCTTCGGCGTCAAGTTGAACGCCGACGCGGCTACCAAATCCTGCACTGCCCGCTCCATGGCCTTCCGCAAAGAGCTCTGGCAACGCGTTGGCGGATTCCCCGAGAATGTCTTCCTCGGAGAAGACACCGTATTCGATTCCAAGGTGCGCCAGCTTGTGACCCCCGCCTTCCCGGAACGCGCCAAGGCGGTTTACCAACCGCGCCACACTTTCCGCTCGGCTCTCCGGCAAATGGCCGGCTATTCCGTAACCGACGGCGTTTTGGGCGGACGGTCGGCCCGCCTGTGGCGTAACCAGGCTCGCTGCCTCGCCGAAGTTCTGGCCGTCCTGGCGCTCGTCTACTCACCCATTCCCCTGTTATTCGTGCTTGCGCTCGAAATCTACTTTGCCTTTCGGTTGGACTGGACCGACCTCCGAAAAGCTCGTAGGGGAACCCTGGCCGCTCGCCTGGCATTTTCCCTGCTAGTGCCCTGGGTGGTCGCGTGGTATCAGACCGTGGGCAGCATCACCAGGAAAAACCGTCCCAACCGGCAGAATTTCACTTAGACGAACTTGCACTCCGGACACACTGCAGTCACTTGTCTCGCCGCTTGCCAATCGTTAGTCTCTTCGTAAACGGCTCAGATGCCGCACTTTCGGAAACGTCTGAACCCGGAAACACATGGACCGCAATCATGCAGCCGTGCCCTCCACGCCGCCTCTGTTTCTGCGCCCCGGGACTATGGAGATCATCGCCTGCGGCATCACCGCGCTCGCCTATCTCGGCACGCTTGGGTTCGGATTCGTCTACGACGACACACCCCAAATTCTGAAGAACCCGGCCATCCAGGACTGGCGTTACGTGCTCCAGTACTTTACGTCTCACGTGTGGGCGGCGATCTATCCCCACAGCGTGGGAAATTACTATCGACCGCTGTTTCTTCTGTGGCTCAGGCTGAACTATGCGCTTTTCGGCGCGGAACCCGCCGGTTGGCACGCGGCCAGCGTGTTGTGCCATGTCGCAGCAACCTACCTGGTTTTTCGGCTTGCGCAACAACTGACACGCGACCGGATGATCGCCTTCGTGGCCGCGTTATTGTTCGGACTGCACCCGGCGCACATTGAAAATGTCGCGTGGATCTCAGGCGTCACCGATCCGCTGATGGCGTGTTTGGTATTGGCGAGTTTGTCGGCTTTCTTAAGTTTTCGTGAGTCGCGAAAAGTGCTGCAGCTTGTCTTGTCAGTGGGATGGTTCGCGCTCGCGTTGCTTTCGAAGGAAACTGCCATCGTCCTGCCGCTGCTGATTCTTGCGCTCTCGTTGCTTCGTCTACAAAGCAGAACGCAAGCCGACGGCGCACCGTCTGTGATGGCTACGGCGATCCGAGAGGTTGCGCCCTATGCCCTTCTGGCCCTGGTCTACATTGGCGTTCGCTACCGTGTGTTAAGAGGCTTCGCGCATTCCACGATCTCGATTCCCTGGAGTGAGGTGTTCCGCACCTGGCCTTCGGTTCTCTGGTTTTACGCGAAGCATCTGCTTCTGCCATTCGGCCTCAGCGAATTTTATTCGCTCGACTACGTGCACCACGTCACCGCCGGCTCGGTCGTGTTGCCGCTTTTCTTTCTGCTCGCGCTCACGGTGGGCTTGTACTACTGGATTCACGCACTCCCACAAAAACAAGTCGCCTTGTTTGCGGTCGCGCTGATGGTGCTGCCTCTGTTGCCGGTCCTCGACCTGCGATCGCTTACGGTGGGTGACATCGTGCACGATCGCTACCTGTACCTGCCCTCGGCCGGTTTTGCGCTGCTGGTCGCGCTTTCGATCGCCGCCTTGGGACAGCGCCTACCCGAACGCCAACGCATCATCGTGCCCGCAGCGCTCACTGGCGTCGTCGCTCTGCTTTTCGCAGCCCTCACTCTTACTGAGCAAACGCAATGGGCCAACGACATCCTGCTCTACACGCGCGGCGCCGAATCGGCCCCGGACAATCTGACTGTGCGCGACAACCTCGCCAACGCCCTGCTGGGCGCGAACCAACCCCAGCGCGCCATCCCGCTTTATCTCGATGTCCTCAAACGGAACCCGAATTTCTGGCGCTCAAACTACAACCTGGGATTCGCCTATTACAAGACCGGAAACTTCGCTGCCGCCGGGGAATCCTTGCAACGGGCCATCATGATCGACAACAGCGACTCCGATCAGTACATCTACCTGGCGCTCGTCGAACTCCAACTGAAAAAACTCCCTGAAGCCGCCGACAACGCCCGCCAGGCAATCGCCAGAAACCCGCAAGCTCGCGGTTACTACTTCATTCTCGGACTGATCTGTGAATCACAAGGCGACACGAAGGCCGCGATCACGGCTTTCAAAACAGAGTTGACCCAGCACCCGGATAACGCCCCAGCCACGGCGGAATTGCAGAAAATCGAAAAAGAACCGGCAAGCCCTCATCCCTGAACTCGGCCGCGCCAAGATCGCAGGCACTCGCAGTACATGCCCGCCAGATACCTACCTTCGTAACTGCCCCTTCCCTAGACTGAAAGCATCCCTGCAAAGCAGGAAAGGCTTGCCCCCAAGTCAAAGATCTTTCAATAGAACCATAAGGAACCCAAGAGTTGTGCTCTGAGTACTGGATGCCGGGTACTGGGTGCTGGTAACCGCTTCATCCCTTCCAGCGAAACGCCCCTTGTTGGGCCAATCCTATATGCGCGAGCACTCGGTTCGCGAATTCCTGCGCCATGGCGTCGGCATTCGACGGATGGTTATAAAACGTGGGGATCAGCGGGAAGATAGTCGCCCCAGCGTCCGCCGCCAGCGACATGTTGCGGATGTGGATTTTGTTCAGCGGCGTCTCGCGCACGCACAGCACGACTGGCCGACGCTCCTTGAGGCTCACATCGGCGGCGCGCTCGATCAAACGCGAGGCGGTGCCATTGGCAATGCGGCCGAGGGTGCCGACGCTGCACGGGATCACGACCATCGCATCCGAAGGGTACGATCCGCTGGCCACGTTGGCCCCGATGTCGCTGTTGGCCTGCTGCTGAATCTTTGTCGAAGGCGCGCCGATAATTTGCTGTAGGAGCTCGGAACGGCCTTCGATACCGAGTTCCTCGGCCATGACGCGCAGGCCGCTGTCAGAAGCGATGAAGTTCACCGTCTTCACCCGCGGATCGCGTTCCACGGTGAGCAGAAAGTGCTTTAGAAATAACGACCCACTGGCGCCGGTAGTGGCAACAGTCAGGTTCTCAGGCGGAAGCAGAGGCAAGGTTGGCGCTCCACGAGGCCGAACCTAGTTCGCGGTCCTCGAAAAACTGAGGATAGGGACGCACGATGGGCAAGTCAAGGTGGCGAAGAAGCCGTCGGAATACTAAACAATTTGTCATCCCGAGCGGAGCGAGGGATCTGTAGTCAGCTCAGCGAATAGCGAACGACGACCGACGAATTTATGGCCACCACCGGCATCCTACGATCGCGGCGCAGTGCCGCCCAACTCCACGCCATCGCCAGCGTCGAGCGTGAGATTCGCGCCATTGATCGCGCCGCCGGGCGCAAATATCTTCGCGACTTTCGCGAGGCCTACCGTTCTTACCAGAAAGTTCTCACACCGAGCGATGTCCGCGAAGAAATCGCCAAGGCCGGAATCGTCTTGGTTGCCGACTACCACGCGCTACCCAACTCGCAGCGCTATTTAGCCTCGCTCCTCCACGATCCCGAACTCCACCGGCGTCCCGTAGTGCTGGGAGTCGAAACCATTTTTTCCCACGACCAGCACATTCTCGACGAATGGTTCCGCGGCGAGATTGACGAAGACGAACTGCGCCAGCGCATACGCTTCGAACTCGACTGGGGATACGACTGGCCTTCGTTTTATGAACTGCTCTCCGCCGCTCGCAGCCGCGGCGCACCGGTCTACGGGCTCGATTGCATGCCGCGCGAAGATCTGCGCAAGATCGGAGCTCGTGACCGCCACGCCGCCGACAAGATTGCCGAACTCCGCCGCCAGCATCCCGACGCACTTATCGCCGTGTTGTTCGGCGAGTCGCACCTCGCGCCCCAGCACCTGCCCGCCCTGGTCCAGCAGCGGCTTCCCGCGGAACCCATGCTCACTCTTCTGCAAAACGTCGACGCCCTCTACTGGCGCGCCGCCGGAGAAGCCCTCGAGCACGTCGAAGCCGTCGAAGTACGCAAAGAGGTCCGCGAAGGCGTCCGCGAAAATGTACTCTGCGTCTTCAATGCCACGCCGCTGGAAAAGTACGAAAACTACCGCCTCTGCCTCGACCGCTGGGGACGAGACGACCATGGCGCGCCCGATCTCGGTCCAACTCTCTACAACTTAATCGAAGGCATGGTGCGTTTTCTGGGCATCAATGAATACTCTCAGCACAACACAACGCAGCCAAAGCTGCTGGTTGATCTCATGCCCGAAGTCTATTCGCGCAGTTCCGACGCGCTTCTGCGCCGCCTGCTATCGCGCAAAGGATTCAGCGCCGGCCATCGTCAATCTCTGCTGCGTCAGGTCCGCGAGCGCGGCAGCGTCTACCTCACGCCCATCAACGCCGTGTATGTGCGCCAGTTCCGCATGACCTCCTGCGCCGAAGATGCCACCCGCTTCCTTCATCAAGCCTGTCGCGGCTTGCCGAATCTTTGCCCCGGCAAGGCCATAGCGCCGCACGCCGCGCCAGTCATCCCGTTGCTGGACAAGGACGATGCGTTTTACATAGCCGTCTTCGAACATGCGCTCGCCTTTTTCGGAT
>PMMJ01000438.1 GCA_003162255.1 Acidobacteriaceae bacterium
CATTGTTCTCACACTGTAAGCACTGATGTTTGCATTCGTCGAGTTGGCTTTGAATAACGGAAAACGCAAGCAATACCGCGCTAGGCCGATGCGGCAGGTTGAAGTACGCGAGTGGTCGCTGTGGGGATCTGCCGTCACAGTTACCTTAGTGTTGACGGCTGGGATCGCATCTCTGACCTTCNNGCGGGGAATCTGCTCTATAGCAGCCCCGCGTACCAGAAAATTCTCGGCTATACGCCGGAGGAACTGCAGTTGACTTCGCCGACGGAGCGAATCCACCCCGAGGATCGGCAGCTGGTACTAGTAGCGGCGGAGAATGAACGACTCACCGGACGAGGGGAGCAGATTGAATACCGCGTACGCCACAAGGATGGGACGTGGCGCACTCTGGAATCAGCCGCCACCGCGATTCCAGATAAAGAGGGTCAGATCGAGAAAGTGATCGTCGTCAGTCGTGATATCACGGAGCGCAAGCNNAGCGCAAGCAGGCGGAAGAGACGAAACACCACTCTGACCAATTGTTCCGCTCCATCGCAGAGAACAGCGCTGATCTGATTGCCGTCGTCGACCAGAGCGGCCACCGCATCTATAACAACCCCGCGTATGAGCGTCTGCTGGGCTACACCCAGGAAGAGCTGAAAAGCACTATTTCTTTCCAGCAGATCCACCCCGACGACCGGCCCCTGGTGATCCAGGCTGCTCAGCAAGCTCTCGAGACTGGCGTTGGCCAGATAGTCGAATACCGAATGCAACGAAAGGATGGAACCTACGCCACCCTGGAATCTCATGGCAGTTTCATCCGTAACTCTCACGGCGAGATCGAGGCCAGCGTCATCACCGCTCGCGATGTCAGCGATCGCCGGATGGCCATGCAGAATGAGAAGCTTACCGCTATCGGACAGCTCGCTGCCGGCATTGCCCACGAAATCAATACGCCGGTCCAATATGTCTCGGACAACATTACCTTCCTCAGCGACGTGTGGAACCAGCTCGACGCCGCCATGGCCCTCCGCCTGACTCCGGCGCATGCCTCGGTCGCTTCCGACTCTCGTCCCTCTGGAGCCGTTGCTGCCCCTGGCCCTCCCGAGGAGTGGGATTGGCTCCGGCAACAAGTTCCCAAGGCCATCTCACAGTCCCTCGAAGGGATCCGGCGCATGAGCAAGATCCTCGGTGCCATGCGGCGTTTCTCCCACACCGGTGGTGGAGAACGAGAACAGGTCGACCTCAACGAAGCGCTCGACGCAACCCTCACTATCGCCCAGAACCAGATCAAGCATATCGCAGATGTTGAAACTGACTATCAGCCCAACCTGCCGCGCCTCGAATGCTACGCCGACGAGATGAACCAGGTTTTTCTGAACCTCATCGTAAACGCTACGCACGCTATCCGTGAGGCCTCGAAGAAACAAGCCCGCGACCGTGGAAAGCTCACCATTCGCACCCGACAAATCGGCAAAGATGTTCAGATAGAAATCCAAGACAACGGGACTGGTATCCCGCTCGCTGTCCAAGCCCGAGTCTTCGACCCGTTCTTCACGACTAAAGAGGTTGGAGAGGGCACCGGCCAAGGACTTGCTATTTGCCACGACATCGTTGTGCAAAAACATCGCGGAAACATCTGGTTCGATACCGAATTAGATAAAGGCACGACATTTTTTGTCAGAATCCCACTCCGGTTCGATTCTGCTACAGGAGGCTCGAAGTGACGTCCGAAGCTGGTGTCGTCCCTACCCGGAACGACAAACCCAAGATTCTTTTCGTCGATGATGACCCGCTTGCGCTCGAAGGGCTATCCCGATCTGTCTACCGCGAGTTCAAAGCTGACCTGGCCGAAGGGCCTGAAGCGGGACTGGAGAAGATCAAGAATGATGGCCCCTACATCGTGGTGATTTCCGACATGCGCATGCCCGTCATGGATGGCGCCGAGTTCCTCTCCAGAGTGCGCAACATTGCTCCCGACTCTATCCGCGTCATGCTCACCGGATGTGCCGACACGGAAGCCGCCATGCGCGCCGTCAATGAAGGCAGAATCTTCCGTTTCCTCAACAAGCCGGTCACCGGAGAAGACTTGGCACAGACACTCCGAGGCTGTGTTGCCCAATATGACCTCATGCGTCGCGAAAAAGAACTGCTGGAGAAAACTCTCACCGGCACGATCCGGGTTCTCAGCGAGGTGCTCCACCTGGCCAATCCCGTCGCGTTCAACAAAGGCGCTCGCATCTGCCAGTACGTGCGCCACATTGCAAGAAAGCTCTGCCTCTCCGATACGTGGCAATATGAAATCGCAGCCATGCTCTCCGAACTCGGATGCTTGNNCGGGGGGCACAGATGTTGAAGGTCAGCCTGGCTTTCGACGGTCTGCTCAGCACCGGAACGGAACGACAGGAGGCTCTGTCGACACTTAGGCGGAGTCCCATCGACTACGATGCCCAAATGGTCGCTGCCCTNNTCGCCGCCAAAGGCCATGAAGTCTCGCCTGCCCTCATGAAGGCCGTCCGCAATTTCGTCGAGGACGGCACCGTCAAAGGCACGGTACTCGTAACGGTTGGAACGGGCGAAACCTGGGTCTCGAAGGCCGCTGGGCGCTGAGCTTTTTTTCCTTATCTCGGGCAGCTGACAGCGGAAATCCAGCAGCCATGCAGACATTCTAGCCGAGCGTTTGTGGACGGCTGTCGATAACAGGCATGGCTGTTGAAAAACTCTTTTCAGGGAATTTCAACAGCAAAATTCGTTTGTAAGTTATTGAATGTTCGTTCGCCGAACACGCTGAAATCCCCTGAAATTACTGCTTTGGTTCCTTTTTCAACAGCCACGTATGTTATCGACTAACAACGGCCTCACTTTGACCGCGTAACGCCCTACTGATAGAAAGTGGAGCCTCCCGGATAGCTCCCGGATTGTCGGCGAACCGGAACTAATTGTGAATGCACACAAAGGATTAGCAACCAGAAGTTCGGCCTTTAGGAAGGTTTCCGGATGCCTTGGCGCCGAAGTTGCGGTGCGTCCGACAGGAACGGCGGGAGGAACATTTCTGCCCGAGCGCCTTGTATAGTGAGCCTATGAAACTTCCCTACCTGGCTGCGTTTCTCTTTTGTCTGGCAACCGCGATTGCGGCGCAGACGCCGCCGGAGGCGGCCCGCAAGTACACCGCGGCACATCGGGCGGAACTCGTGCAGCAGTTTAGCGAATTGCTGTCGATACCGAATGTTGCCGCCGATCCGGGAAACCTGAAGCGCAACGCTGATCTGCTTGCGGCAGAACTCCGGAAACGCGGCGTCGATTCCCGGCTGCTCTCTCTTCCCGGCGCGCCTTCGGTTGTGTTCGGGCAGATCGATGTGCCGGGTGCCCAACATACGATCGTCTTCTATGCACACTACGACGGTCAGCCGGTCACTCCGTCGGAATGGGATGGCGGCTCGCCCTTCACGCCGATTGTGCGGGAAGTAAACGGCGAGCAGCGCATCTATGCCCGATCGGCCGGCGACGATAAGGCGGCCATCTTCGCACAGCTTACGGCGCTCGATGCGTTAAACGCGGCCGGGATCGCCTTGCTAGCGAACCTTCGTTTTGTGTGGGAGGGCGAGGAGGAAGCAGGATCGCCGCATCTGGAACAGATCTTCAATGCTAACCGCGATCTGGTCCACGGCGATGTGTTGCTGGTGTGTGACGGACCGATCGATCAAAGCGGTCAACAGACGCTAGTCTTTGGAGCGCGAGGCGACGCGCATTTGGAGATCACAGTTTATGGGCCGCACCACGGGTTGCATAGCGGCCACTACGGAAACTGGGCGCCGAACCCGGCAATGATGCTGGCGCAGTTGCTCGCCGGAATGAAAGATGAAGACGGCCACATTCTGGTACCGCATTTCTATGAGGGAATTGAGCCGCTGTCTGCTGCTGAGAAAGAAGCCCTAACCCATGCGCCAGTGAACGACCACATGCTGATGAATGCCTTTTGGCTGGGGCACGTCGACGGCGCAGGCGCGCATCTGCTTGACCTGATCAACCAGCCTTCACTGAACATCAACGGATTCTCCTCGGGCCAAACCGGAGCCAGCGCCGTCAATGTCATTCCGCCCGCCGCGACCGCCGATCTGGATCTACGCTTGGTGGTGGGCATCGACTGGCAAGAGCAGCAGCAGCGCGTCATCGACTATATTCGTTCCCGCGGCTACTTCATTGTGGATCGCGAACCCACGCAGCAAATCTTGCTGGAGCATTCTCGGGTTGCACTGGTGGTGCGCGATGAGGCAGGCTACAATGCCGTGCGCACCCCGATGGATCTGCACATTTCGCGGGAAGTTATTGAAGCAGTGAAGAGCGCGCGCAAAGATGTAGTGCTGTTGCCCACGATGGGAGGGAGCGTGCCGCTGGGAGCGATGGAGCGCGCGGCGCAGACTCGCACCATCACGGTACCCATCGCCAACTATGATGACAATCAACACGCCGCCAATGAGAACCTGCGCTTGCAGAATCTGTGGGAGGGGGTCGAAACGATGGCTGCGCTGCTTGATATGAAGTAGTGCGGAAGAAGCACGCTACGCCAACAGAATTTCGATTTCAGAACCCCACAATTTCAGAACTACAGCCCTTGGGGCGCTTGATCGTCGGCAATACGGAAGTTGGAAAGCCTTCACTCGACTGTGTGCGAATCGTGTGCCTGATTTCCGACAATCCCAGATCCGTAAAGACGGCAATCTGACTTGCGGCCGATCAGCCGTTTTCCGTCCAACTGAATCATCAAGACTGGCTCCGTTGCGGGCAGTGCGCGAGAAGTGTGCTCCTCTTTGCCGCTCGAGGAGAAAATCCTTAACTAGCGAAGTTGGTCATGGCATCGGCAGTTCGTGAGAACATCANNAGAAGGACGGAGTGATTCGGCGATACAGATGTGGTCCACAGTGATCGTTCATGTGATAGACCAAACACCTCGACCAAGTGATCCCTTTCGCTGCAACGATAACGTGTATTCCAACTCTGGTTTTTCAATACCGAGCTCCGAAAGATTTCAATCAGTTCATCCGAGAACCAGGCCCCGGCAAGAACCATGTTCTCCATTATCTGGACTGCGCGGGCAGCAGTAATCGTCCCGGCCGTAACTGCTGACTGCAACACGCCAAGGCTCCCTGAGACCTCGATGCCATGGTCAATTGCCGCATTTCGTGCTTGAGCATCGTTGCTCACCACCATGGCGCGACGAAAATGAGCGACCGCGATTGCACCGAGTTCGCCGGCACCCAGCCGTGCCGCCCACTCGTCCGCTACGCCTCCGGCGCTGAGTCGCGTGGCGTAGGTCGAGCGAAGATCGTAAATGCGAAAATACATTACTTTCGCGCGCCGCAACGTGGCCTCCCATGTCGTCTTCAGCGTCCTTTTATGTCCGCTCGGGTTCTGATCGCTCGGAAACAGATACGGGCTACAAGGTGACAATCGCACCTGATCGCGAAACGCATCCACGGCCAAGGGCGTCAGCGGCACCTCGGCCACACCGTTCGGAGTCTTTGAATCCGGAATCCAAACGGTCGCGTTTGTGAAATCAAGCTGTTCTTTCTTCAGGGGAATCAGCTCCTTATAAATACGCAACCCAGTCTCGGTAATAATCTTGACAATGTTGCGCAAATGCTCGGGAGCATGCACTTCGATCGTTCGCTGTTCCGACCAGCTTACATAGTTCGGTCGGAACAAACCCTTGACCGCAACCGGAAACTCCACTCCCGAACAGGGATTTGCCGGCAGCAGCTTTTTCTGCACGGCCACGCTCAACATCCGACGGAGCACCCGAAACTCCTGGTGCACCGTGCTCGACTTCAGGATTCCGTGTTCCCGGTATCCCCCGGTCAGTTTTCTGCGAACTCGCTGCCGAAGACGACGTCGAAGGTAATCCTCGATGAGATCGGCTGTGATCCCCACCAGTTTGTGGCCGTAAGCGCTGCCTTCAGGTGGATTGCACAACGCTGGTTCGCCTCATGAGTTTTCTGGGCGCGAATCGGTGGTGTCGAATAGTTCTCAAGAAACGGAAATCAGCCGAGCCCGGTTGTCATCAGCCCCGGAGGTGAGAGGAAGAAACGGGAGACCGTTACGCCCCATGGGCGCGGACGCGAGAGCCTGCCGGTGACCCAAGCTGCGCCGTGGGCATCGTTTCTCCAAGCGTTTAGTCTCGGCCAAGGCGAAGGACAAACATCTAATCAAGCGTATACTAACGCTTCTTCTGAAAGATCGCTCGGGGCGAATTTTGCGGAGATGAAAAAAAGCTGTGCCTAAATCGCATCGTTTTCTTGTCGTAATTGGATTCTTGGTAGGAATGAACCTGGCAACAGCGGCTCAGACTACGCGAACCGCACCTCCGGCCGCCGTCCCGGCGTCTGTGGTTCACGCTCCCGAGGCCGAGGGCCTCTACAATCCAATCGCCGATCCCAAAGCGATCGTCGAGCTCGGCAACGCACGCTTCACCGTCCTGACGCCACAACTCATCCGGATGGAGTGGTCCACCAACGGAAAATTCGAAGACCGCGCTTCCTTGGTCTTCCTCAATCGGCGTCTGCCGGTGCCGAAGTTCGAAAAATCTTCAACCGACGGTCATAACACGCTGACGATCGTGACGGATGCACTGAAGCTGACCTATACGCCAATGCCCGATGGGAAACCGCTTCCACCGGGCGGCTCCGGTTTCACCGCCGAAACTCTGGAAGTCAGCCTCACCATGGGGAACAAACAAGTTACCTGGCATCCCGGCCAGGCCGACCCTGACAACTTGCTGGGCACGGCCCGCACCCTCGATGGCGCACGCGGCACCCAGCTCCGTGAGCCTCTCGAACCCGGTCTGGTCTCCCGCTCCGGCTGGGCCGTGATCGACGACACCACCCGCCCGCTATTCGACTCGACCGACTTCACCTTCCGCGGTGGCGAGAAAAGCCCGTGGCCGTGGGCCATCGAACGCCCGGCCAACCAGAAACCTGGCTCCTATACCGACTGGTACTTCTTCGGCTACGGCCACGACTATCGCAAGGCGCTGGGCGACTACGTCCGCGTGGCCGGCCGCATCCCGCTGCCGCCCCGCTACGCCTTCGGCGCATGGTGGTCCCGGTACTGGGACTACTCGGACCAGGAGCTCGACGAACTCGTCAAGGGATTCCATGAGAGTGACGTCCCGCTCGACGTCATCGTCCTCGACACGGCCTGGCATCTCAGCGAAGCCCAACTCAAGCCGCTCGGCGAGGTGGACCAATCGGGGCAGAGTGACCCGCTGGGTTGGACTGGCTACACCTGGAATAATTTCCTCTTTCCCGACCCCGATCAATTTCTGAAGAAGCTCCATGAAGAAGGACTGAAGGTCACACTCATCCTGCATGCCGCGGCCGGGGTTGAGCCGTGGGAAAAGGCCTATCCCGAGATGGCACGCGCCATGGGCATCGATCCCGCGACCCGCAAATACGTTCCCTTCAACCTGACCGACAAAACATTCGCCGTCAATTACATGGATCTGTTGCACCATCCCCTGGAAAAGCAGGGCGTGGACTTCTGGTGGCTGGACTGGTGGTGGCGCGACTGGCAACCAAATCAGCATAGCTCCATACCCGACGTTATGCCCACCTGGTGGCTAAACTATGTCCACTTCACCGACCAGCAGCGCGAGGGCAAACGCCCGCTGATCCTCCATCGTTGGGGTGGCCTAGGCAACCACCGCTACCAGATCGGCTTTTCCGGTGACACCAACTCGTCATGGGAGCAGCTCGGCTTCCAATTCTGGTTTACGGCCACGGCGGCCAATGTCGGGTACGCCTATTGGAGCCACGACATCGGCGGTCACCTTCCCGGAGTCGTCGATCCCGAGCTCTTCACACGCTGGGTCCAGTTCGGCGGATTCAGTCCCATCCTTCGCACCCACACCACCAAGAACCCCGATGCCGAGCGCCGCGTCTGGGCCTATCCCGAACCCTACTCCGATATTCTCCGCTCCGCCTTCCAGCTTCGGTACGCCCTCGAGCCCTATACCTACACCGAAGCCCGGAAAACCTTCGACACCGGCATCGCCTTCTTCCGCCCGCTCTACTACGACTGGCCCGACGCCGACGCGGCCTACAGCAGCAAAGGCGAATATGTTTTCGGCGATCAAATGCTGGCTGCGCCCGTAGCCGCCGCCTCCGACAAGATCACCGGCCTCTCTGCCGAAAATGTCTGGCTACCCAAGGGCGAATGGATCGAGTGGCCAACCGGCAAACACTTCGCGGTCGCGGACGAAGCCGGCAGCAGCTTCTCCCGCAACTTTTCGGTGGACCAGGTTCCGGTTTATCTCCGCGCGGGTGCCATCGTCCCCATGCAACCGCCCATGCGCTACACCGGCGAAAAGCCCGTCGACCCGCTCATCGTGAATGTATGGCCGCTCCAGCCCGGCTCCAGCTCCACCTATTCCGTCTACGAGGACTCGGGTGTAGCCGTTGAATACCAGCGAGGCGCCTTCACCCGCACACCCGTCAAGGCCACTCAATCAGGCGATACGCTCCGTGTAGAGATCGGTCCCGTCCAAGGCAGTTTCCCCGGTATGCTGCTGGCGCGCGCCTATGAGCTGCGCCTGCCAGCGGATTGGCCGCCCGCTGCAGTCACCGTGAATGGAGCAGTGGTGAAACGCGCTGCCTCACCCGGCGAGAGAGGATGGTCTTTTATCGGCAACACCCTCACCACGATTATCCCGGTGCCATCGCAAAACGTCGCGGCGAAAGTCACTATCGAAGTTCGCCGCGCCGCCGGCCTCACCGCGCGCCGCAGCGAACTCGAGGGTTTCACCGGCCGCATGACCCGCTTGCGCGCGGCCTACGACGCACTCCAGCAGACCTCGCCTGTCTCCGCTTCGCCCGATCTGCTCGTCGACGCCATGCAATCCGGCAACCGGCTCGGCTACCACCCGGAGCACGCCGTAGAAGAGATCGAGCACTTCCACGAGGTCCTGCCCAAGGCGCAGGCTGCCGTCGCTGCTTTGGACGTGTCTTTCAACGAGAGCCTCGCCGACCTGGTCGAACGCCACTCCGCCACCATGTCGCCCGCCGAACTGGAAGCCCAGAAGCAGCGCCGGCTCGACCTTTTTCACCGTGCCCAGAAACTGGTTGTCGAAGCACAGAACTGAGGGCTTCATAAAATCTTCGACTCAATGGGACGGGCGGAGAATGCCACCGGAACGGGCGCTGCAAGCCGAACTGACGACACATCTAGGGTACGAGAAGCACGATCCGGCGGGCCAGCACCGGAGCAACACGCGCAACGGCAACAGCCAAAAGACTTTGAAAGGCGACTCCGCCAGGCCACGTTCGAACCGAAGATCGTGGCCAGGGGGCAGACGCGCTGGACGGGCTTCGACGACAAGATTGTCTCGCTGTACGCGCAGGTCAGGGTCAAATCAAAGTGAGCGTTGACAGGAATGGAAATCCCGCACCATACTCTTGGGTTAAATGTTTCGTTTGCACGGGGCGTGGCTGTGTGCGACGCCGCAACGTTCCTCGTAACGAGCGAGGTGTTAGCCGGTCTCACCAAGTATCCACAGTATTTCAGACTTAACCTACCAGGTACGCCAGATACACCAGATGTTGATCGCGACCAGCCGTGATGTTGACTTTGCTCACGAGTGGTGCTTCCCCGGCTTTCTTCGCACGCTTGGTCTTGCCTCCCATTCTGACGTCGTCCAAATAGGGACCCACTTTCGCGCGCACAATCCGTCGAATCCAGTCCGCTTCGGCCCTGAGGAGCGCAGGCAGATCGTCGGGTGTATGACACTGGTAGCCGAGCAGCGCTTCCCTCTCTGGCCGATTCCGTTCCATTTCATTTGCCAATTGCTCCGCCCGGTCTGCACAATTAATAAATCTATCCCGCGATTCCTTGGCGGTGGCAAGGCCCTCTCTCGCTTCTTCTGCACTTCCGCCGCAGAACAAGAAAAGGCCATTGAGCACGGATTCGATGTCCAGCCCTTGTTTGTGCAGGTCCCTTAATGCCTGTGATGCCCGGTCGTCTGCTTCGATTTGTCGTCGCATCTGATCGAGATTGGAATTCATATTCTTCTCCCAGTTGTGCCTCACGATTGGTGCGATCAACGGTGCTCGATCGAGGATCGTTCCGCACACTTCTCGATCCTGCAAGGAGCATCCACAGTTGTTCGCGGAACGACTAACAAAGGAATTGTAAGTCCGAAATTTGAAAAGCTACTACCCGAAGCTTCGGTTTGCAGAGTTGCATGAAAACAAAGAAAATATGCCGACTTAGTATTCGATTTTCGTGTTGACACACTTTGGAAGAGGAGCGCGGAATTTGTCCGTAGCCATCGGCTCGTGCTGCGGGGAGTTCCTTGCTGAGTTTATCCGTAGACTTCCGGTCCCAGTCATGGACGCCCGGCCCGACTACAATGGCGGCCATGAAGGT
>PMMJ01000505.1 GCA_003162255.1 Acidobacteriaceae bacterium
TTTTTCGCCGGCGGAAAGTTTGCGGATCATCTCGCCATAAGCCCACGGGATGACCTCGAACTTGCCCGGCCAGTCGCCGCGAAAATGTGGCCACGCCAGCCATGTAGATTCGTGCGGCTCCCACTCGGCCGCCATGCGGTAGCCCTGTGCGGCGGGAAGAAGTTTAGAGCGCGTGCTCGATCGTCTAGCCATGCTTGTTTCGGTCACTTTTCGTCAATCATGTTTCGTCAATCATGCGGCTGGTGATCGGTGCATAACTGTCAATACGCCGGTCGCGCAGAAAAGGCCANNTACAGGCCGTTGGCGATGGCGTGCGAGCGCTGGATGGTGCGCCAGGCGTCGTGTTGCGCCACGCCGAATTCAGCCTTCTCCGCCGGATGCCATCCGATGGCCGTGGGATAGAACAGAATGCTCGCTCCCTGCAGCGCGGTGAGGCGCGCGGCTTCGGGATACCACTGGTCCCAGCATACGAGCGTGCCCAGCTTTCCAGCGGAAGTGTCGAAGGCCTTGAAGCCGAGATCGCCGGGAGTGAAATAAAATTTCTCGTAGTAGAGCGGGTCGTCGGGAATGTGCATNNATCGAACAGGGCGGCGTCTTCGCGCTGGCAGAAATACTGCGTCTGGAAGAGCTCAGGCAGGCAGACAACGTCGGCGCCTTTGCGCGCCGCCTCCGCAACCCGGTCAAGCGCCTTGGCCAGATTGTCGGCAGGCTCGGGGCCACACGACATCTGAATCAGAGCGACGGTGAACTTGTCTCGCACGTGTTCTCCCAGGTTCGCGTGATTTTGCAATCCCTTAGATTTTGTCATCCCGAGCGAAGCGAGGGATCTGTATGTTGCGGCGAACTGCAGATCCCTCGCTCCGCTCCGAATGACAATTCATGAAGAGCATTGCTGATGCAACGCTCCAGCCTGATTTTCAATACGCGCTCTAGAATAGCAAAGTACAACATGCGGCGTGAATATTGCGGAGCAAGATATAAGCAAGTCGCCGCGTTCCGCTTACTTCTAGTAAATTGTTTCTTCGGTCAAAACCGATTTTTATTCTGGAGGTTCGTCCCTTGAAGCAGAAGAGTGTTGCGAAGCACGGCCATCATCAGGAAGGCAATCATGAGGAAGGCGCAGGCATCGACCGCCAGTTGCACGATCCGGTGGCCGACCGTCTGATCCCGCTGGAGCCGCTCGACCTCGGCAAGATCAAGTCCATCGACGACCTGGTGCGCGCGATGTCCAAGACGGCTTTCACCGGCCGCCAGCTTGGCGAAGCCGCCGACGTGCTGGAGGCGATGGCGCGCGACCAGGAATGCTTCGTCGTCATGACGCTCGCCGGCGCGATGACCGTAGCCAAGCAGGGATTGGTGGTTGCCGAGTTGATCGATCGCGGCATCGTGAATGCCATCGTTTCGACCGGCGCGCTGATGGCGCATGGGCTGGTAGAAGCTACCGGCCGTGCGCATTTTCGTCATAATCCCGAGTTCAGCGACGAGCAACTTTACGAAGCCGGGTACAACCGCGTCTACGACACGCTCGAGCCCGAGCAGAATCTCGACGACGTGGAGCGCGTGATGGCGGCGGTGTTCGGCGGCTGGGACTCCGACGAAGTAATGTGCTCATACAAGCTGAACCGCGCGATTGGAGCGCATCTCGCCAAGCGCGCCAAGGGAGAGCGCGGCATTCTGAAGTCCGCCTATGGAAAAAATGTTCCCGTATTCGTTCCCGCATTCTCCGATTCCGAACTCGGCCTCGATTTCGCGTTGACCAACCGTGAGCGCGACAAGCAAGCGAAACCGCGCTTCCGCTTCGATCCCTTCGAAGACCTGGAGCACTTCGCCGCAACTCTGCTCAGTCAGAAGCGCCTCGGAATCTTCACCATCGGTGGCGGCGTTCCGCGCAACTGGTCGCAGCAGTTTGGCCCGTTCATCGAATTGCGCCATCGCCGGGGCGGGGAAGACCTGCCGCTGAAGCGCTATCACTATGGGCTGCGCATCTGCCCGGAACCGGTCTACTGGGGCGGCCTTTCGGGCAGTCCCTATAGCGAGGCGGTTTCCTGGGGCAAGTTTGTGCCTCCAGCCGAAGGCGGAAAGTTTGGCGAAGTTTTTGTGGATGCTACGGTAGGCTTGCCGCTGATCGTAGCCGCCGTCCTGGAGCGGCTGAACAAGAAACCGGCCGCGAAAAAGACAGTCAAGCAAATCGCAGGAAAAAAGTAGAGACACGGCTTGCCGCGTCTCTACACCACCATCTTGATCAGTCGAAGATGAAGATAGCCGAGGCGATCACCGTCGTCCACAGCCCGCGTTTATCGCCCACCGCCGATTGCGTCACGTTGGCGGTTCTGACGATCTTGTTCGAGATGCGGTAGATTTCTTTTTTCTCGTCCCACGACCGGTCGGAATCGAACTCCACATTGAGCGTCGTGGCCAGCATTTCGGCGGCGAGTTCTTCGGCGTAATCTCCGGCCGAGTCTTCAGTCTCGCCGAACGAGTGATGCTCGCTCAGGTACCCATAAGTGTTGCGATCGGCGGGGATGGCGACGCCAATCGAAGAGGCCAGCAGGCGGTGCGGCTCGTGGGTGGAGTTCTCGGCCACCACCGCAAATACAACTTCTCCGGGATGCAGGTACGTGAGTCCCTGTGAGCGGGGGATCAGTTTGCAGTTGGGCGGAAAGATGGAAGAGACACGTACCAGGTTTTGCGCCGCAATACCAGCATCGCGCAAGGCGAGCTCGAAGGAGGTGAGGCGCTCCTTGTGCTTCCCCACACCTTTAGTGAAGAAGATTTTCTTGGGGACCATGTCCTTGCCCAATTCAGTTCCCTCCAGGAAATTTTAAGTTGGCCTGACCGGCAAATTTAACACAGCGATTTGTGAAGAGTGTATGAAAAAAATAGGACCTCCCCACTTCGCCCAAACGAGCGCTGGCTTGACAGCATCGGGAACAGTTCGTTAGCCGTCAGTCGATGGTCGTTGGTCGTTCGCGA
>PMMJ01000536.1 GCA_003162255.1 Acidobacteriaceae bacterium
CTGTTCGCTCTGCCGATCTCCGCGAAGCCCGTTTCTGGATACTTCCCGCGTCGTTCTGAGGTCTCGTAGCCCCGAACCAGCCTCAACGTGAGGCACTTCATGGGCGCACTTTTCCTTGAGCAGGCTGCAAAGTCCGAGTTCATTAGCTTCGGCCACGCCCCAAGGCACAACAGCCTCTCCGCGCACACGGTCTTTGAATTGCTTTTCTCGCTCCAACAGCAGCACCTTGGCGCCTCGACCGGCCATCGCTTTGGCCAAGGTGGACGCGGCAATCCCGCCCCCCACCGTAATGATGTCGTAGCTTCGTGCCGCCATCCCGAACTCCTTCCGACGTGACTGCCTGGGTTTGAATTGTGGAATCGAAGATCGAATGGTGGACGCATCTTAGTGAAGCTGTCCGTAAGAGTCAATTGATCCACGAGTGGGGNNGGGCCCCAGCGCGTGATTAACGGGCAACTCTTCCATAATCCTGTAAGGTAAGGCTGGCCGACCACTCGTTTGCAAAGGAATCCGGCCCACAAAGATGCCCCGGTTCTTACCCCTAAAAAAGTCTTGCGGCTAAGTGACCACGTGCGGGATTCCGCTCTACGAACCGACTGCGCCCCCCGCCTATGAGCTCTGTTCCGCGTGGCTCCTGATCGTCCGAAGCATGCCGGAAAAGATTATCGCGTGAACTGGGTACAACCCACACCAATAGATCTCTCCTGCCAAGCCGCGCGGCTGGAACCAGGCGCAGCACCGCAGAAGGGTGCGGTTATGGTGTTGGGGTGTGAGGTTGAATTGCAGCCATGCTTCGCCGGGCAGCTTCATTTCTGCCCGGAGCAGCACAGCGCTCGCCGCGTCGGCGCGTTCGACCTGCCAGAAGTCGATGACATCGCCGGTTGCGATACCGGACGCTCGTGGCCGACCACGTTTCATGCCTACGCCGCCGATGAGTCGATCGATCCAACCCCGTACAGACCACAGAAAGTTCGCGTAGAACCACCCGTTCTTCCCTCCGACGTTCCCGATCAACTCAAACACGCGTTCGGGTGGAGCGTCGACGATCGTTTCCCTTACGTCGCAGATGATCCCCTCGGCGCGAAATGTCCGGTGCGACGCTTCTCCCATGCTCGGTAGCGGCATCAAAGGTGCGGGCCTCTCCAGTGCTCTTTGGACGGCGGCGGCGTACGAGATCGGACGGATCGAAGGAAACAGTCTGGCGGCCAGCGCATTGGTACAAACGGATTCGCTTCGGAGACCTTCGATGAGCGGGCGAGATACGGCTGGCGGCACCGGCGTAACGAAGTCCAGCCAATAGGAGGACAACCGCGGGGTCAGCACCGGCACGCGCATCATCAATCGGCGGAGCCCACGATGCCGCGCATACGCAAGCATCATGCTGCGATAGGTCTCGATTGTCGAACCCCCGACCTCGATGGGCTCTTCCACCACCTCGCGCATGTCAAGCGCAGCTTCGAGGTAGTCGAGTACGTCGCTAACCGCTATCGGCTGAGTTTTTGTTACTACCCAACGAGGGCAGATCATGACCGGCAGCCGTTCTGTCAGGCAGCGAATGATTTCAAAAGACGTACTGCCATTACCAACAATAATGCCGGCCCGTAGTTCGACCAGAGGCGGCCCAAATTCTCGCAACACCGCGCCCGTTTCGTGCCGGCTCTTGAGATGCGCTGAAACCGAGGCTCCAGTCGCCGCCAGTCCACCGAGGTAGATCACACGCCGCACCCCGCACTGCTTCGCTGCTATGGCGAAGTTGTGGGCAGCCTGCCGGTCGCGCAATTCAAACCCTTCAACTCGCCCGGACATCGAGTGAATGAGGTAGTAGGCTACATCGATTCCGTTTAGCGCCGTTGGAAGTGTCTCGNNCCGGCTTGCAACGCATCCGCCTCGACGAACTTGATTTGCGGGCAGTGAAGTTTGGGGGCCCGCGCGGCATTACGCACCATACAGGTGACGTCGTGACCCGCTGCCGAGAGTTTTTCCGCCAGTTGCCGGCCGATGTAGCCGGACGCACCAGTAACCAGGACCTTCATGCTGTGCCTTTATTCAGGCGCCAGATTCCGAAGTTCAGGTAGGAAGCATATAGGACCCAGGCGCCGTAGGGTGTCATCAGCCAAAATGCTAAGCGTGAGAATTCCGCGAATCGCATGGCGGTCATGGCGATGGCGGCCAACAGGACGATGATCTCGACCAGGGCCGCTCCGGGCCTTCGCAGACCGAAGAAGACAAAAGACCAAAGTCCATTGAGGATCAATTGCGCCATGAACAGGGCCAATACCAGCCACACATCTTCGTGAATTCGCTGGCGCCACACCAGCCAGGCAGCCGTCGTCATCAGCAGGTAAAGGATTGACCAGACTGGACCGAAGACCCACGGCGGCGGAGTGCCCGCGGGCTTGAGCAGATCGGGATACCATGTCTTCACCGACCTTGCCGTGAATACCGATCCGCTCGCAGCCACCGCGAAACAAATCCCGAAAAAGATCAGGAGCGCGATCCAGTCCCTAGACATGTGCCGGCTCCCGCTTGCCGATCTGCGCAATGTAACTCATTGAGTCGAACTTCCGTCCGGTGCTGGCAACTGACATATATCGCACCTGTCCAAACACTGGGCGCTCGAACCAAGGGCGATCGTGCTTGCCTACGATCGCCCACGCAATGCCCGCGTAGCCGTTGGGGTCGCGACCGTCAAGCTCATAACGGTCATTGAGCCAAACCGCACGTTGGTAAGCGGTAGCAACCGACGGACTCCACTCCAGGATTTTCTTGGCCCAGTACATCCGCATGTAGTTGTGCATCCAGCCCGTCAGGACCATTTGTTTCTGAGCAGCGTTCCACAGAGGATCGTGAGTTTCAGCCTGCTCGAGCTGCTCCTCGTCGTAAACAATAGGGCGACGGTCGCCCGAGTGTCGGGCAAAAGAGCGATCCGCCCAGGGCTCGAGGCACTCGAAGGAATCATAGTACGAGTTGTAACGGACGAAATTCACCGATAGTTCCCGTCGGACTATCAATTGCTCTAGAAAGGCCTGTTTTGCGGCTGCCGGCGCCGAAGCTGCCTGCACCGCGTGCGCGATAGTGAGCGGGCCGATGTGGCCAAAGTGCAGGTACGGCGAGAGGCGGCTGGTTCCAGAAAGTTCCGGATGATTCCGGTCTTTGGGATAATTTCGCAAGCCGCTCTTAGCAAAGTCAGCGAGTATGCTGACGGCACGCCTGGTTCCGCCCTGCCAGTTCTCCACCGGCGAAACGGAGCGATCAAGCGACCAGCCTGCCGTGAAATCCTCATGCGGCGAAAGTGAAAGCAGATCTCGTGGCTTGTTCCATGGGGTTCGCGCCTTGACGACCTTCGTTGGAATAAGGAACTGGGGCAACAGTGCCTGGAGGCGCGGGCGGATCGTGCGGGCGCCATAGTGCTCCTTACCCAGCAGCCGCGAGGGCACCACGACGTCGGCATCAACGGTCCAGAAAGGTACCTTCAATTGTCGGGCGGCGCGGACTCGCCACTGCTCCGGTTCACGCAAAGGATTTTCGTCGCCAATTACGATGGCCGGGCTGACCTGTTCGCAAAACTTTATCAGACTGTGATCGGGGTAGGCCCGCAGGACAAAGCCGACATTGCGTTTAGAGAGTCCCTCGGCGATGTCTGGAACTCCCGACGCTAGAAAGTGGTAGTGACGCAGATTGGCACGCGGATAAAAAGGCACTGGAGCAAAGAAAGCAACGACCGGCTTGCTAAGTTCGTTACCAAGCTCAATCGCCACGTCCAGAGCGGAGTTGTCCAATGCTCTCTGGGCGCGCTGCATCCAGTAGACCACGCACGCTCCCTCTGGATTTGGCGCTCCGGATTTCCGCACGGTGACGCGGGGATTGAGCCTGATAGCTTTGATTTCCATACAAGTGAAGTGGAGGAGAACGCACAGGTGCTCTCCCCCGTCTTCCGTGTCCTCACTTTAGCGGGCGCGAGCCGCCGCCGACTCGTGTCCCCATCGATGCTGAATGGCCTTGAAAGAGACGGCTTGGTACAACGCCGCCAGGCCAACCAGAGCGTAGACGACGGAACTGAGTGCTGAAGTTTCGCCGAATTTCATTCCGAAAATAGCGGCCACCAAGTCGAAGTGCGCAACGCTCACCAGACCCCAGTTCAGTCCGCCAACCACCAAAAGTACCGCTGCGATCACATCTAACGTTTTCATTGTTTTCCTCCATTCTTCTTTAGTCTTTGGGTAGAAGCACGGTGTCGATTACGTGGATCACGCCGTTAGAAGCCAAAACATCGGCCTTCACCACCTTGGCGTCATCGACCATGACGGTGCCGTCATTGACCGTGATTTTCACGTCCTGGCCATTGACGGTTTTCGCCGAAGAGAGTTTCACCACCTGCGCCGCTGTCACGTCGCCCGATACCACGTGGTAGAGCAGGATGGCCTTCAACTTGTCCTTGTTCTCGGGCTTGAGAAGCGATTCGACTGTGCCCGCCGGCAGCTTGCTGAAGGCCTCGTCGGTCGGAGCAAACACAGTGAAGGGTCCTTTGCCTTTCAGGGTGTCAGCCAGGCCGGCTGCTTGAAGTGCGGTGGCCAGCGTTTTGAAGCTGCCTGCGGCGACCGCGGTGTCAACGATGTCCTGTTGCCTGGAGCCGGCTACCGCCGGCATCGCAGTTGCCAGGACGCTGAGAATCAATGCAAAACTCGCTGCTTTCACGTTGTCTCTCCTTCTTTTCATTTTCTTGTTCTATCTGTTTTCTGTTGCACTCTTGCCGTTTGCTGTATTAACTATAGAGAACAAGTATTTGCGCAACACGAAAAACAACGAAATGCTGCAATTCGTGTGAGTGCCAGTCAAAAGTCCGACCCGTCGTTCTACTGGTGGGAAAAGAGGAGTGTCGAGTGGTCAATAAAACAATTGTCGAAGGGCTTCGGCCCTATGCTCTGGGTGAGAAGCTCCGGACCCTGCGGCTGCGAAAGAGCATGGGCCTGGTGGAATTGGGAAAGCACACCGGCCTTTCAGCGGCGATGCTCTCAAAATTGGAACGTGGCAAGCTGTTTCCTACACTGCCCACGCTGCTGCGAATCGCCCTGGTGTTCGGGGTGGGGCTGGAGTATTTCTTCACCGACGAGCGCAAGCGTCATGTGGTGGCGATCGCACGCAAGAAAGAACGCTTGCGGTTTCCGGACAGTCCGAGCGAAGGGAGCATCGCGTACAACTTCGAGAGTCTGGACTTCAAGGCTACAGAACGCAAGCTAAATGCTTTCTACGCGGAATTTGAACCCATTGCCTCTGACAAGTCCCGGCCTCACCAGCATTCGGGCGTGGAATTGCTTTATCTCATCTCTGGAGAACTGGACCTCACGATCGGCTCCGAGACGTTCAACCTCGAATCAGGGGACGCCGTGTACTTTGATTCGGGGGTGCGTCACAGCTATCACCGTGCTAGCAGAAGTCCGTGCACTGGCGTCATTGTTACCGCATGAAAAACCGCAGTCCTTGAGAACCGCAAAGCGGCAATCCTTCCGGCCCTCTTTTTGTTGGTCTCTTTGGTGAACCCTCGGTACCGAAGGAAGGAGAACAAGAAGATGCTAGCTTATGAGGCTTTGCCTTTGCTTACGGCGAAGTGGGCGAAGAACAGTGATTCGCATCGTCAATGCATTATGCAAAGAGCGCCCCGCTTGAAGAAACGGCCGAAGGTGGGGGAATCTGCACGGCCGAACCTTTCGATTCGAACCACAGGTGTGTGTGACGGGCCGCTCTGCCGCTCTAACCAAGTGAAGTATTTGCTTATTTGAATCGTTTCAACTAGATTAAGCAGTCCTAGTTGACGCCCACGGATTCCGGCCCACTGCCCGAAACAGATTGCCGGTCCAGAAGGAGAACCTCATGCTCTCGCCAAACGTTTGTTCTCGTCCGAAGTTCGTCCGCCGGATTTCGCTCTTCTTGGTCTTTGCGGCCTTGCTATTTGTACCTGTCGTCATGCCCGGTCAGAGCTACTTCGGAACGGTGAGTGGCGAAGTGACAGACCCGAGCGGCGCGGTGGTGCCGGGAGCCAAAGTGGTCCTGACCGACCAGGCCAAGGGCTACACCTTCAAGGCCACGTCCGACAATGGCGGACGCTATCTGTTCACGACGATTCCGCCCGGCCTCTATTCCGTCTCCGCCGAGGTGAACGGATTCGAAAAGGCGGTACGTACCAACGTCAAACTGAACGTCACTGAAAACGTGTCGGTGAACTTCGTTCTGAAGATGGCCAGTGCGACCCAGACGGTGCAGGTGAATGCCCAGGCTCAGACCATGGCGACGGAGGACGCAGTCACCGGCGAGGTCGTCAACCGCCGGTTCATCAATGATCTGCCGCTGCTCGACCGCTATGTGATGGATCTCACATACCTTGCACCCGGCGTTACCGACATGAGCGACTCGAACCACGTGGGTGACACGGGAACGAACTTCGTCTCCAACGGCAGCCGCGGCGCCAGCGCCGACATCCTGATGGATGGCGCTTCGATGACCAACTTCGAGCCCAACGGCGGCATCACCCAGGCGACCTACACGCCGTCAGCGGAGGCGGTGGAGGAATTCAAGGTTCAGCAAACGAATTTCAGCGCCGAGTACGGCTTCACGGGCGCTTCGGTTGTGAACATGGTCACGCGCTCGGGAGAAAACGCCTTCCATGGCAGCGGCTACGACTTCATTCGCAATGTGATCACCGACTCCAACAACTGGTTCGCCAACGAGGCGGGCCAGCCGATTCCGGGGTTGCATCGTAACAATTACGGCGGCACCATTGGCGGGCCGATTCTCAAGAACAAGACGTTCTTCTTTTTTGATTGGGATGGCACACGCGAGAGCTCGCAAGGTGTCTTTGAAGCGGGCGTGCCNNAACACACTGGTTCCGGCCGGCCAGATATGGGACGCCTTCACCAGCGTTTACTGCCCCGGAGTATCTTCCCTTTGTCCTGACCCCAGCACCCAGCCACCTGCCGGCGCATACCGCGGTGCTTTCATTCCCTACAACAACATCGCCAATTACACGAGCCCAGGGGATAAAGGTCTCCAATTGCAGCAGGTCCCCGGGAACTTGATCGATGGCGTGGCCCAGAAGATGATGAACCTGTTTCCATCGCCCAACTATTCGAGCGGAAGCCCCTATTACAATTGGGCGGCTTCGGGACCAAACCTCTGGAAGGACGACAAGTTCGATATCAAAATCGACCACCGTTTCAGCGAAAAGAACCTGCTGAGCGTCAAGTATTCGCAAGATTGGAGTCACTTTGANNGCGCGTTTCGCAACTCTCAATACAATCCCGCGCACGGCGCCGATCCTCTCGGCACTTTGGGTTTCCCGTCGTATCTAAAGTCCAACGGTGTTAACGGTGTGCCCGCGATTTACATCGGGGGAGGCTACTACTCCGCAGGCTCTACCAGCACTGGCGACGACCCTTACGGCAACGCCGTGCAGGGGCAGGACACGGGGCAGTTAGGCACGCTTCTTAACCTCGTTCGCGGCAAGCATGGCTTCAAGTTTGGATTCGAAGGACGCCTCCATCAACAGAACCTTTTCGGCACCAACGCCCCCTTGGGCACCTTCGGCTTCGACAACCTTGGTTCTTCGCAGTGTCCCGACTCCGACATGACCGTCTGCGGTGGCGACGGCATGGCTAGCTTCATGATGGGCATCTTCGGAGGTGGAGGCTATCAGATCCAATTCGCGCCGGCGACGGAAAGTTTCCAATATGCCTGGTTCGTCCAGGACAACTGGAAGATCAAGCCTAAGCTCACTTTGAACTTGGGACTCCGTTATGACGTGAATCTCCCCCGGACCGAACGCCACAATCGCATGAACTCGTATGACCCCACGGCTACGAATCCACTGAACGGCGGAAGCCTTACCTTCACAGATCCAGTCAGCGACCAGGTTGTGACGCGCGCACTGGTTGGTGAGGAGGTCTTCAACAATGCGAGCCATCGTACGAACTGGGTGACAGACTGGAAAGATATTCAGCCGCGTTTTGGCTTTGCCTATCAGATTACGCCGAAGACCGTACTCCGCGGCGGCTACGGCATCTACTTCGGGCAAAACCGTTCGGGCGCGAACGGTCTTCTGAGCTATGGTTCGCAGGGGTACAACCAGTGGACCCAGATGATCGCTTCGTATCAGAACGATGGAGCAACCCCATATCTGCGCATGAACAATCCCTTCCCCAACGGACTGGTTCAACCGGCCAAGCCCGGCACGCTCGGGCCACTGAACGATGTGGGCTATTTCGCCAGCGGCCCGATCCGCACCAGCAGCGCCGACCGCACTCCTTACGAGCAGAGCTGGAGCTTCGGCATTCAGCAGGATGTCGGCTGGGGCACGCGGCTGGATCTGCAATACGTCGGGAAAAAAGGCACGCACTTATACTTCAGCGGCGCCACGCAGNNAGCACCCTGTCACTCCCGAATGTGTACGGATATCAACTGGAGCTTCCCAATCTGCAGTTCACGAATGTGACAACCGATGTGCTGCCAATGGCCAACTCCACCTACCACGCCCTGCAGATTGTGGTCGAAAAGCGCTATTCCAATGGCTTGCAGCTTTCGGCGAACTACACGTGGTCGAAATCAATCGACGATTCCTCGGTGTACGACGACAATCTGACCTGGCTCGGAAGCTTCACAAGTTTGCAGGACCCCAACAAGCCGTGGCTGGAACGGAGTCTCTCGACATTCGATCTGGCGTCGGTGTTGAAGATCAATTACAGCTACGATCTCCCCGTGGGGCGAGGGCGCGCGCTCCTGAACAATATGCCGCGGGCTCTGGACATCATCATTGGCGGTTGGAAAACGAACGGGGTGTGGACGTTCCAGGATGGACGCCCTCTCTCCTTCTCCGTCTCGAATGGAGGAACTCCGATTCCCACCTATGGCGCGCAGCGTCCCAACATGACCGGAAAACCCGAAGTTAGTGGTGGATCCGAGTTGAACTGGGTGAACAACTACATTGCTAATCCCGACGTGCTGCAAATGCCGGACCCATATACCTTGGGCAACATGCCGAGGGCTATCGGGGTACGCTCGCCAGCTTCCGCAACCGCCAACCTCTCGATCGGCAAGGAGTTCGGCCTTTCAAACAAACATGAAGCGATGAAGCTCGAATTGCGCCTGGAGGCGCAGAATGCGTTCAATCATCCTGTCTTTGGCACGCCGAACACGAGTGTGGGCGATCCTGGCTTTGGCCAAATCACCTACTTGGCAGTTGGACCNNAGTCCGCAGCGATCTGCTGATTCAATAATCCTGGTCAACAAAAGGCCAATTACCAAGTGAGTGAATAAACGCCAGAGGGCCTGCCTCTTGTGTTCCCCGCCCACGCGAAAGAGATTTCAGTTTTGTGGCTTTAGAGTTTTTCGACTATGGATTTAGAGAATGGCAGTGAGCGGAAGGAGGCCGTCAGAATTTTGGCGTCTTCTCCAGAATACTCACAGTTTGCGCACACCTGCACCTNNTGGTGCCGGGAGGGGGAGTCGAACCCCCAAGGGCCGAAGCCCGGCGGATTTTGAGTCAGAGAGGCCAGTTCGGCTAAGTCGCCTAAAAGCTAACCTTTGCAATCACTTCACAAATTCGAACTGCGAGGAATGTGTGGTTCCGTGAGGTCTTGCAGAGATCTGTCACTCACACTTTATGCACAGTTGGGCGGTACACCTGCTGGATGGAATTTCCTTGGACGTGGAACTCACCGACGATCGTGATTCCATCACCTTTTCAGTTTTGCCAGTTTTTCAGTTTTCGGGAGATTCTCCGGTCAGTGGCGAACCGGCTAGCGCGATCACTGCGGCAGTTGCTGATAATTACGAGGAGTGCAAAGCGTTGGGGGTTAACCTCGTTTCGCTGAAACAGAACCTCGACACGACATTGCCAGCCGGTCCGCTGACTTTTCAGGTTCTTGGGGCAGTCGCAGAATTTGAAAGAGAGCTGTTGCGGGAACGCGTCAAGGCCGGGATGAATCAGGCCCGGCGAGTTGGAAAACATATTGGAAGACCAGCGCGACGCAGGCTGGGTCGAGCTGAAATTGAAAAGATCGGATTGCTGAGATCACAGGGGAAAAGCGTGCGACAGTTGGCTAAGGAATACGGGGCCAGCCAGTGGATGATCGCCAGACTGGAATCCACCTCATAACGGCACCCGGCGGTTTTGAGTGTAATTGATTTTGCGACAGTTAACGCTTCGTCCCTATTCACTTCAAATCGTCGAACCCGCCAAAAGCGACATCACAAAGAGGCATACTGACACCGCTATCTCGACGCCAAGCAGCCACCTCGGAGACGAGCGCCACAATATAGCGCCGACAACGCAGCCGAGGAACGACAGCAGCATAACCAAACCGTACAGCCCGTAGTATGACGGCGGCCAAGGCGATAAGGGCGAGGGCCAGAGCGTGAAGTAGATCAAACCACCAGCAGCCAGAACTGCCGGGACATTGACACACGCGAGGACAATCAATGGAGCCGGGTGCAACGGCTGCGCGTGTCGCGTCCAGTAGAGTTTCACCCACACGCAAAGCACAACCACGAAAGGCAAGCACCAAATCAATCGCAGGAGAACGAGCCACCAGTCCATCTCTTTGCTCCGAGCACCGACCTGCACGATTATGGCTCAGAAAACCGTGCTCGCACCGTAACTTCTGTTAACAGGCGTGGGTGTTGAAAAACTCCTACCCGCGAAATTCGCAAAATTAAAATCGCGTCAGGAAGCCCCANNAAAGGGAGTTTTTCAACAGCCACAGGCGATAGCGCTCACAACCCCGGTCGGAGGGTCGATGAGTCTAAAGGGGATGTTACGCCAACTAATGCCAGCCCATGTTTAGGTCATGCATCACCCCGTTCGAGTAGGAGTATAATCCGGCTCGTAAATTCTCTCGCCTCCTCGAAGAGCACCTCCATCACCGGATGCAACACCCACAGAGGCGAATCAACCGGGTTTGAACATTCTTACTGAACAAGCCGATGTATGCAGCACAAGGAGGGCTGTCATGCAACGAATCACGCTTCTGTTATCTCTTCTCATCGTTTGCTTCGCCACCGCAACACAAGCCCAAACCACCGCGCCTAAGCCCGATCCCGCACTCAAGCAGTTGCACGGACTTCTCGGCCACTGGACCTACACTTGCGAATACCAGGCCACGCCGCTCGGCCCGGCCAGCAAAACCACCGGCGAAGCCACCAACCAGATAATCCTGGGTGGCTTCTTCGTGAAGGTTCAGTGGACCGAGAAAGCTGCCAACGGAGCGTTGGAGGGCCTAGAGGTCGACCGCTATGACCCCGAGAGCAAGAAGTTCGCCTTTAGTGGCTACCAGAACGATGGGACCACCTACTCGGGTACGTTCGAGGTCAAGGGAACCACTCAGACCAGTGAGGGAAAGTTCTTCATCGGAGGCAAGCAGTATGACAACAGGGCAACCTGGGTTTATTCGGCCGACTGGACCACCGTCGATGGGAAGTCGGAACTCTCCGCCGACGGTAAGACTTGGGTGCCGTGGTTCGAGCAAAAAATGACCAAGGCCAAGCCCGCAGCAAAGAAGTAGGCAGGAAGCACAGGACAAGGGCCCGGTGCCATGCCGGGCTTTTTCAACGAAGATTTCAGCTTAACTGTTTCAAACAGCCGATTTCACTCAGAACCCCACCTAGGCCGGGTTGTGAGTGTAAAGGGGATTTTTCGCCAACTATCGTAGACGTGTGGCGGCAAACACGATGGCCAAGTACGCCAGCAACCCGAGAAAACCCACGGCAGCAATGCTTTCCAGACTGAGCCAAATCACGTAGACGGTTGTATTGGGGACCGTGCCAACTCTGCGCCACGCCCGATTAAGGTAGTTGATTAAAGCGATTGGGGGTTCCAATAAGGAGCGTTGCATAACCGACCGCCAGGACTGCCTTCACGATAGAGTCCCGTTTTGTCGGAATGAAGTTCTAGTCGTGGAGAACGATGTTGAGAAGTGAACTGTGAACTTGAAACCCACTCCCGCCGTCATAATCAATGAAGCCTAACTTCCTGAACCTGTTCATGAAAAAGCTGACTCGCGAACGGGTTGTGCCCACCATCTCTGCGAGGGTCTCCTGACTGATCTTGGGGATTACAATCTCGGCTGCGCCTTCCTTGCCGAAATGAGCCAGCAATAGCAACATCCGGGCCAGTCTTTTTTCACTGGAATTGAAAAGCTGGTCAACCAAATCCTCTTCGTATCGGATGTTCTTAGTCAGCAAATATGCCACGAACATATCGGAAAACGCGTGTTCCCTGTGAAGCACTTCGATCATGGACTGTTTGCCAATTTTCATCACGGAGCAATCGGTCATTGCGGTTGCGGAGCACATGCGGAGAGGCTGCCCTTTAAGGCAACCTTCTCCGAAGAAATCGCCCTGGTTCAGAATCCCTATTGTGGCTTCCTTCCCGCTCTGCGACACAACGGTGAGTCTCACCTTACCTTTCTGTATATAAAAAACAGCATCGGACGAGTCGCCCTGAACAAAGATCGTCTGCTTTTTGGGAAACAACGCGATCTTTCTACCGCCGTTGATGGTCGAAAGGAATGTCTTGGGATCGAATTTGCTGAGTTTCTTGGCTGCTACCACAGGTGTCATGATTAGCCCCCCTTCTCAAGAGTTCCGACTGCCGAGACCCAGGCTCGACGAAGCACCGAGACATTACCCTGGTTATGTTCCGAGTTTTCGGAAAATCCTAATGTCACTGAGAGAGTCTTCTCCAAATGGACACCAGCCTGCAAATGACGAAGGTCACCAGCGTTCGTTCAACTGCTGAGAACTGGCGATTTCACTCAGAACCCCCAACTGGGCCGGGTTGTGAGTGTAAGCGCGATATTTCAAGAGTTACACGAACGCTGCGTGCATCCACCTTCACGCCCTGGGCTCCCTCCGGGGGCCGAATGATGGTTCTAGCTTAAGGGATGGTCAATACGAGTACGCTGCTGCTGCCACCGGTTGCGCAGCCAATGTCCCCGGAGTTGCCGCCCGGAGTTTGCACAAACACGTTAAAGTCTCCCGGACCAGAGATCAAACCGGTCGTAATTGGGACTTGCAACTCCTGACTGCTGACAACCGTGGTGCTCAGGGTCTGCCCGTTGATGACAACGACAGAAGACGAAACAAACTGGCTGCCCTTCCTGTGGGTCCCCATCCTACGAGAGATTGTGTTTGGCCACGTTCTCTTCCATGAGGTAGGACACCATATCCATCGAACAATTCGGCCTGAACATGCTGAAAAAGAAGACGTGGCCGATAGGTGGGCTGGAAAACTTAATGTGAATTTCATTCGCAAGAAATACTGGTACGCAATGCCGATTATCGTTCCGGCGATGAAGGTCTACAATTTCATGAGGCGCAGAGAGTGGATCTGACTCGGGAGATTTTGATTGTTGACGTAAACAGATGGGATGAGTTT
>PMMJ01000131.1 GCA_003162255.1 Acidobacteriaceae bacterium
CTGCAGGAAATGATCGCGCGCGGCGCCACCTTTGTGAACCGCAGCGGCACGGCTCCACTTGCCAAGGGGGCTGCGCCGGCAAAGCGGTGAGATCAGGTGTCAGGTCTTAGGTTCTTAGTTAGACCGAGATGTTAGGTAAGAAAGGCGTCAGAAGTTGCAGATTATGGTGTCAGGTTTTCCTGAGACCAAAGACCTGAGACCTGACACCTGGTTCATAAGGAGAGAGCAACCATGCCGGTTTTCACATTTTCAGGAAAGACCGCTTCGGGCGAGAAAGTTCAGGGCGAGCGCGTCGCCTCCACTAAGGACGGATTGGCCACGCAGCTTCGGAAGGAGCGCATCACGCCTGGCCGTATCCGGGAGAAGGGCAAGGAATTTTCGTTGCCCACTTTTGGCAGCGGCAAGGTCAAGGTCAAGGAAGTGGCGGTGTTCTTCCGCCAGTTCTCCGTCATGATTGACGCCGGCCTGCCGCTGGTGCAGTGCCTGGAGATTCTGGGCGCCAACCAGGAGAACCCCGCCTTTCAGAAAACCCTGCTCGGGGTGCGGACCACGGTCGAAGGTGGCGCCACGCTGGCCAATGCCATGCGCCAGTTTCCCGTCGTTTTCGATGATCTGACGACCAACATGGTCGAGGCCGGCGAGACTGGCGGTATCCTCGACATCATTCTCCAGCGCATGGCCATCTATGTGGAAAAGGCGGTCAAGCTGCGTGCGGCCATCAAGTCCGCGTTGATCTACCCGGTGGCTGTCGTCTCCCTCGCCGTGCTGATCGTCGGCGCGCTGCTCAAGTGGGTGGTGCCGATCTTCGCCAACCTCTTTGTCGGATTGGGAGTCGCGCTTCCGCTGCCCACCCGCATCGTCATCGGCCTCAGTGACTTCGTCGGCCAGTTCTGGTGGTTCTTCATCGTAGGCACCATCGCCGCCGTGTTCGGTACCAGGCAGATTCGGAAGCACCCGCGTGGCCGCTATTACTTCGATGCCATGCTGCTCAAGCTGCCTGTCCTCGGCATGCTGCTGCGCAAGATCGCAGTCGCCCGCTTTACTCGAACCCTGGGCACGCTCATCACCTCCGGCGTTCCGATTCTCGAAGGCTTGGCCATCACCGCCCGCACCTCGGGCAACGCCGTGCTGGAAGAAGCGCTGATGAAAGTGCGCAAGGCGATCGAAGAGGGCCGCACCATCGTCGATCCCCTGCGCGAATGCGGCGTTTTCCCCAACATGGTGACCCAGATGATCGGCGTGGGCGAAGCTACCGGCGCCATGGACTCCATGCTGCAGAAGATCGCAGACTTCTACGAAGACGAAGTCGATTCCGCCACCAAAGACATGCTGGCCATGCTGGAGCCGGTCATCATCGGTATCCTCGGTGTCTCCATCGGCGGCATTGTGATTTCTCTGTACATGCCGTTGTTCTCGATGATCGCAAAATTGTCGGGATAGAAAAACCGACGCTGTTCGCTCTTCGTCGTTCGCGGTTCGCCCGGCAGACAACGATGAGCGAACAGCGGATAGCGAACGGCCATCCACGAACAGCGAACGACGAAAGACTAACGACGAATCTCATGCACTCCATCTCCGATGAGCGGAACTGGCTGACTTGGCTGGTGAAGGTTCGCGTCCTGATCCTGCTGGTCCTGCTCGCCATCGAACTCGCTGTTATCCGCCTTACGCCCAGCCCACTGCCCATCTTGCCCTTTCTCACCGGGATGGTGCTGTGGTTCGTGCTCTCGCTGTTCTTTCTCTTTCTGGTCTCGGTATGGAACGAACACCGCCTGCAGGCCATTCTGCAGGTGCTCGCCGATCTGGCCATGGTCACGCTCGTCGTCCACGTCACCGGCGGCATCGACAGCTCGCTGAATTTCCTTTATCCCCTGGTCATCGTTGTCGCTTGCATGCTGCTGCCGCGAGCCTG
This sequence comes from Acidobacteriaceae bacterium, assembly GCA_003162255.1. Taxonomy (GTDB): domain Bacteria; phylum Acidobacteriota; class Terriglobia; order Terriglobales; family Acidobacteriaceae; genus Acidiflorens. Next base: position 1,913 of record PMMJ01000131.1, read on the forward strand.
GGGATATCTCAGCGCGGCCCTGGCTTTCATCCTGTTCGGCACCGTCCTCGAGCTCGATTACTACTTGGTCATTCCCTCGTATGCGAGTTCGCATCCCAAGCTGAAGGCGCTGCAGGTCGTCATCTTCGTCAACCTGTTTGCCTACTTCGCCATCGCCTATCTGGCCGGCTTGCTGATGAGTAAGCTCCGCCAAGTGGATGTGCAACTCAAGGACGCCAGCGGCGCGCTCGAAAATCTGCAGGCCCTCCACGAAAGTATCGTGCAGTCCATGAGCGGCGGCGTGATCACGACCGGGCTCGACGGACGCATCACGCTGGTCAACCGGGCGGCCCAGCAACTGCTCGAGATCTCCGAAACCGAATTGTGCGGACGCTCCGTGGCCGACTTGTTTCAGGATCCCTTGCCCCACTTCGGCGTGGCCCGGGCCGACGCTGAAGTTCGCTACGCCGCCGGCAACGGTTTCCGCAAGACTTTTCGCGTGATGGTTTCTGCCCTCAACCTGAGCGCGCGCGGCGACCTGGGTTTTGTTTATTCCTTTGACGACCTCACCGAAATTCGCCGCCTCGAGCGGGAGGTCCGTATGCAGGATCGCCTGGCTGCGGTGGGCCGCCTGGCCGCTGCCATCGCGCATGAAATCCGTAATCCCCTGACCTCCATCGCCGGCTCGGTCAGCATGTTGTCGGATGCGCCCGCGTTGAATTCCGAAGAGCGGGCGCTTTTGCAGATTGTGATCCGCGAGTCCGATCGCCTCAACAACATCATTACCGATTTTCTGGCCTACTCGCGGGGCAAGCAATATCGCTTCGAGCGCGTGAATCTGGTTCCGTTGCTCGAGGACACGCTCACTCTGCTCGAACACCGCCTTGCCGCCGAGAACGCGGGCATCGAACTCGAGCGCAGCTTCGCCAAGTCCGAAGCCTGGGTGCTGGCCGATGGCGACAAGCTCAAACAGGTGTTCTGGAATTTCTGCGAAAATGCGGTGCGCGCAATCAAGACGACGAACAAAGGTGGAACCCTGACCGTGTCCCTGGCCGAACGCGGCCCGGATTGGGAGATGAGCTTTGCCGACACCGGCCCCGGCATCAACCCGCAGCAGACGGAAAAGATCTTCGAGCCCTTCCAGTCGAACTTTGAAGGTGGAACCGGCCTCGGCCTGGCCATCGTGTACCAGATCGTGCAGGCGCATGAGGGCAAGGTGTGGGCGCGCTCGGAGGTCGGCAGGGGCACGAGCTTCGTAGTGCGGCTGCGGCGCATGGAGCAGGGCGCCGCTGGGGGAACGTCCTCCGCATCGGCATCCGCGGGAGCGGTGCTGGCAGCGGCGGCAGCGGGAGCAGGAGCAAAAGGGGGCGCGCGTGGGTAACATTCTCGTCTGCGACGACGAACGCTCCATCTGCGAACTGCTTGACATCGCCCTGCGCCGCGATGGCCACAAAGTCGAAACCGTTACCGGCGGCGAAGCGGCCAAGCACAAGATCGACAGCGCGCTCTTCGACGTGATTGTTACCGACATCAAGATGCCGAACGTCGATGGCGTTGAAGTGCTGCGTCACGCGCACCAGATCTCGCCCGATTCCGCTGTCATTCTTATGACTGCGGTTGACGATTACGAAGCCGCCGTGCAGGCGGTCAAGGCGGGCGGCGCGACCGATTACATCCGCAAGAGTCCGGGATTGGTGGACGAGGTTAAACTCGCCATTGCCCGCTCGCTGACGAAAGTTTCGCTCAGCCGTCAGAACTTTGCCCTGCGCCGCGACGCCGCCACGCGCAACTCGCTCGACAACATCGTCGGCGCCAGCCCGGCGCTCGAAAAACTGAAGCACACCATCCGCACCGTCGCCACCACCAGCAGCACGATTCTGGTCTACGGAGAAAGCGGAACCGGCAAAGAACTCGTCGCCCGCGCCGTGCATACCTGCTCGCCGCGAGCCGGCGAAGCTTTCGTGTCGGTCAACTGCGGCGCCTTCCCGGAAACGCTGCTCGAAAGCGAACTCTTCGGCTACGTCAAGGGCGCCTTCACTGGAGCCAACCAGAACCGCCGCGGATTGTTCGAAGTCGCCGACCAGGGCACGATTTTTCTCGACGAGATCGGCGACATGACCATGCCCATGCAAGTCAAACTGCTGCGCGTGCTGCAGGAGCGCACGGTGCGTCCGGTGGGCGGCACCAGCGAAATTCCGGTGGACGTGCGCGTCATCGCCGNNTCGCCGCCACCAACCGCGATCTCGACCGCCAAGTCACCGAGGGCACATTCCGCGAAGACCTCTACTATCGCCTGAACGTGATTCCTATTCGCGTGCCCGACTTGCGCGAGCGCCGCGAGGATGTACCGCTCCTGGCGAATCACTTCCTGAAAAAATATGCGCCCGGAGCCGGGAAGAGCATTCACGGCGTCGCCGCGGCATCGCTTGAAGCTCTCGCCGGTTACGATTGGCCGGGCAACGTTCGCCAACTGGAGAACACGATCGAACGCGCGGTGGCGCTAGAAACAACCAGCGAGTTGCACGTCGAGTTGCCGGCGGAGCGTCCGAAAGCCCGCGCCGTGGCCGCCGGCGCGGAAACCGCAGTTAGTACGACCATGACCATCGCCGCGGGCTCAGTCCTTCCCGAGGGCGTAAACATGGAGAACTACGTCGCGCAGATTGAGCGCGCGCTGCTGCAGTCCGCGCTGTCGCAAACCAATGGCGTGCAAGTCCGGGCTGCGGACGTGCTCGGCATTTCCTACCGGTCTTTCCGCCACTTGATGAAGAAGTACGAGCTGTAAAGTTCAGCTCTCAGCTATCAGCCGTCAGCTCTCAGCAAAACCTGTTCGCGTCCCTCTGCGGTTTCCGCTGGTGCAAGAGCACGTCTGAGGGAACTCTCCCTCACAGCCCATTTCTGTTTCACATTTACTCTTAAGGTATTTACCCGTGTTTACCACTACCCCCCTCCCCCCTCCCTAATAGAATGATGGGTTTATGGGGTGTCAAGCGGGCAAAATCTAGAGCGCAAAGGAGTTATTTTTTAAAATATTCCGGAATAAGGACTTAGCTTCATTTCTTGCCGAATTCTCTTGAAATTCATAGTTTTTACAGTTTGCCTACGCCCCTGATTGCCTCCAGTTGTGTTTACCAAAGTGTTACTAACGATTGGGCTATCGCAGTCTTCGTGGCCTTGATTGGGACGGCACACCTTGGCTGCGACAGATCATGGGACATTGTCGCGCACGGCCGATTGGAAGTCTGTGATGAGGCACACTAAACGTTTGTGATGAAAAAGGGGTTGGAGCCTCTCCGTCGGCCGCTGTGGAATCCCACTCATCGCAAAGGGCGCGATGAGTGGGGCACCCGTGGAATCCCATTCATGGCAAAGACCGCGATGAGTGGGGAACCCTCAGAGATTCCTGCCGTCAGGTTACCTCGCAGACCACTGTGATTTCCGTCCTTGACGGATGGCCCCCACTGGCTATACTCAAGCGTTCAATTCGGTACCGGATTCCCGCTTGAGGGGGCGCGGAATTCGGAGGAGGCGGAATGCTGTCGCCGCGGAGTTCGCTGCTCGTCCCCCTGGAGTTCGCGGTTCCTGCCTGCACCCGATCTTGTTTCTCGACACTTCAGTTGAACCTGCATTTACCTGGAGGGATCACTATGTTCCGGTCCGGCAAGTGGGCGTTAGTCGCGGCAATTGGCATCTGGATTCTGGGAGCGCAGGAGGCGAAGGCGGGTATCGGATTCCAGCCGGTTTCGTCCGATGAGCTGAAGATGACCAGCGAGCCGCTGGCGCCGGGAGCGCCCGCGATCATTTTGTACCGGCAGGTGGACCGGGACGACAATAGCCGCACTTCGCACGAAGACAATTACTTTCGGATCAAGATCCTGACCGAAGAGGGGCGCAAGCATGCCGATATCGAGATCCCCTTCTTCAAGGGAAATGAGAATGTAGCGAATGTTAGGGGTCGGACCATCAGGCCGGATGGGTCGATCGTAAACTTCGAGGGTAAAGTCTTCGAAAAGGAGCTGGTCAAGGGCAGGGGAGTGAAGTATCTGGCGAAGACCTTTACTCTGCCGGACGTACAGGTTGGGGGCATCATCGAGTATTTCTATACGGTGGATCTGAAGGAGCAATACATTTTTGACTCCCACTGGATCTTGAGCGATGAGCTCTTCACAAAGAAAGCACAATTTTCGTTGAAGCCCTATAGTTCTTCTTACTCGACTTTCTACTTGCGCTGGAGTTGGAGCACTCTGCCTGCTGGCGCGGCTCCTCCTGCACAAGGGCCAGACCGCATTGTCCGAATGGAAGCCAGCAACATACCGGCATTCCAGACGGAAGATTACATGCCCCCTCCGAACGAATTGAAGTCGCGGGTGGATTTTATCTACGAGTCGAACTTGGTCGAGAAAGACCAGGCCAGTTTCTGGAAGCACTTCGGGAAGGAGCGCAACGGGCAACTGGAAAGCTTCATCGGCAAGCGCAAGGCGATGGAGCAGGCGGTGGCGCAAATTGTCTCGCCGAGCGACTCGCAGGATGTGAAACTTCGCAAGATCTACGACCGGGTGCAGCAGATCCGCAACACCACGTACGAAGTGCAAAAGACGGAGCAGGAGGAAAAGCGCGCCAAAGAAAAGCCGCCAGAAAACGTAGAGGAAGTTTGGAAGCGAGGCTATGGTGACGGCGTGCAGCTGACCTGGTTGTTCCTCGGCCTGGCGCGAGCGGCGGGATTTGAAGCCTACGGATGCTGGGTTTCGGATCGCAGGAATTATCTTTTCAGTCCGGTCATGATGCAAAGCGCGAAGTTGAACTCGAATGTCGTGCTCGTCAAACTGAATGGGAAAGATCTCTATTTTGATCCAGGAGGAGCCTTCACGCCGTTCGGGTTGCTGGAATGGGCGGAAACCGGGGTTCAAGGGTTACGGTTGGACAAGGATGGCGGAAGCTGGATTCAGACCACCCTTCCGGAAGCTTCGGAGTCGCGGATCGAGCGGATGGGGAAACTGAAGCTTTCCGACACGGGTGATCTGGAAGGGAAGTTGACCGTCACCTACGTCGGATTGGAAGCCATGTATCACCGGGTGGAGGAGCGAAACGCGGACGAAGTGGCGCGCAAGAAGGCCCTGGAGGAGTGGGTGACGTCACAAATCGGGGTCGCGGCGGAGGCGGAACTGACCAACAAACCGGACTGGACCAGTTCGGAAACACCGCTGGTAGCAGAATTTAACTTGAAAATTCCTGGCTGGGCCTCGAATGCCGGCAGGCGGGTGGTGGTTCCAGCCGCGATCTTCACGGCCGCTGAAAAAGGGGTTTTCGAACATGCCAACCGGGTTCATCCTATCTATTTTGAGTATCCGCACCAGAAGGCGGATGACGTGACCGTCGAGCTTCCGCCGGGATGGCAAGTGAGCAGTGTCCCTGCGGCGCAGAATCAAGATGCGCATATTGTTGTCTACACTTTGAAAGTCGACCAGAGCCCGGGAACACTGCGGCTGACGAGGAAATTGACCATCGACCTTTTGCTGTTAGAGCAGAAGTACTACGCATCATTGCGTAAGTTCTTTCAAGTGGTGAGGACCGGCGATGGGGAGCAGATTGTCCTGCAGCCGGGGGAAATCCATGCGAGTAACTGAGCGGCGGGTGCTGCTGTGTTTCTTTTGGATCGCCATCTGCATTGGAGTCATGGTGCCGCGAGCGGCTGCCAGCAGCGATGCTCCCCAGTGGATGCACGGGCTGGTCGGGGTCCCGTTGCCCTCTTATGACGAGAAGACCGACGCAGTGTTGTTGTATTCCGAGACCAACGTAACCGTTTTGTCGGAAAATAAAATCCGGACCCACGTACGCAAGGCTTACAAGATTCTGCGGCCCGAAGGGCGGGAGCGCGGAATGGTATATGTCTATTTCAATCCAACCACGAAAATCACAAGTCTGCATGGCTGGTGCATCCCGGCACAAGGCAAGGACTACGAGGTTAAGGAGAAGGACGCAATCGATGTTGCTGCGCCAGCCGAAGGAGGCGAGTTGATCGACGACGTAAAGCGCAGGGTGCTGCGTGTTCCGGCGCCCGATCCCGGGAACATCGTGGGCTATGAATACGAAGTCGAGCAGCAACCCTTCTGGCTGCAGGACGTCTGGGAATTCCAGGGAATCGATCCCGTGCGCGAGAGCCACTTTTCGCTGCAACTGCCTCCCGGCTGGGTGTTCAAAACCTCATGGCTTTTTCATCCGGAGGTGAAGCCGGACGAAAACAACGGCAATGTACTGCAATGGAAGGTCAGCGATGTGACAGGGATCAGGCCTGAGCCGGAAATGCCACCATGGAGGGGCGTGGCAGGTCAGATGATCGTGTCATTTTTCCCGAGCGGCGGAACCTCGCGGAAAAATGAGTTAGCAAACTGGGATGGCATGGGGACTTGGTACGGAAACCTCATTAGCACACGCATGGACGCGTCCGAACCGATCAAACAGGAGGTCAATGCCCTGGTTGCGGGGAAGACTACGACCCTGGCCAAGATACAAGCCATCGCCGCCTTCGTGCAGCGCGACATTCGCAACGTCGCGATCGAACTGGGCATCGGTGGGTTTCAACCGCATGCCGCACCGGATGTATTCGCGCATCGGTACGGCGATTGCAAAGACAAAGCGACGCTGTTGCGCACCATGCTGCGCCAGATTGGCGTGGACTCCTACCAGGTGGTGATCAACACGGAGCGGGGTTCGGTCACTCGCGAGACGCCCGCTCACAACGCATTTGACCATGTGATCCTCGCCATCAAGCTGCCGGATGACGTGAAGGATCCGTCGCTGATCGCGGTGATGCAGCATCCTAAGCTGGGAAGGATTCTGTTCTTCGATCCGACCTATGACGTGATGATCCCATTCGGCCAAATCGGCGGCTACTTGCAATCGAACTATGGCTTATTGGTAACTCCGGAAGGTGGCGAACTGGTGGAGTTGCCGCAACAGCCATCGGCGATGAACAGTATCCAGCGTGTGGGCAAGCTGACACTCGACGCCGACGGAATGTTGAAGGGCGATGTCAAGGAAACGCGACTGGGAGAGCAAGCCTCATCGGAACGCTGGCGCTTGCGGCTGGTAACCAAGGACTCTGATCGGATCAAGCCGATCGAAAGCCTGCTGGCGGGATCGCTTCCGAACTTTCGAATTGTGCGAGCAAGCCTCATCAACTACGAACAGACCGACCAGCCTTTCGGATTCAATTACAGTTTTCAGTCCGAAAACTACGCCAAGAACGCCGGCAATCTGCTGCTGGTGCGGCCCCGTGTACTGGGAAGCAAGTCGTCGGGAATCCTGGAGACGAAAGAGCCGCGAAGGTTTCCGCTCGAGTTTGACGGTCCTTTACGCGATACCGACAGTTTCGAGATCGCGGTGCCAGCTGGCTATGAAGTGGACGAGTTACCGCCTCCGATGGATGTGGACTACAGCTTTGGCAGCTATCACAGCAAGACCGAAGCGAGCGGGAACGTCTTGCACTACACGCGCAGCGTGGAAATTAAGGAACTGAGCGTGCCGGTCAGCAAAATGGACGAGCTGAAAAGGTTCTATCGCGCAATCGCCACCGACGAGCGGAATACGGCGGTGCTGAAACCGGCAGGACCGGGCAAGTAAAGGGAAATCCAGTGTGAAACTGGTCGGCCCTAGGAGACGATTTTCGAACTTTCCTGACGACGACCTGCGTCTCCGCGCCGATTTTTCAGCCGATTACGACACGGCTTTGATTTTCGTCCTTAGTCAATAGGTGTCACGACGGCTTTTCAGCTATTACGCAGACCAACGGTGTGTATAAGACTTAACCATCCATCGTCCTCTTCTTTTTGCGAGTTGGAAGTCGCCGCCTTCTCCGCAAAGAGAGCCGCAGTTGTAACCAGCACTCACGTCAACACGATCTCCAAACAGCCACTTGATCGATCTAATTGACAGTATGATCCCTCGCTGCCCTGTAGTCGGGTCGATCGGGCCGCTTAGTGTCCTGGAATCGAAATATGCCGCCGACATTTTCTTCACAGGTGCGCCGGACGTAGCAAACCGAGCAATGAATTCATCGGTGGGGTCCCGACTATCGATACTAAGGAATACCGGGAGTTTCAAATGGTTTGAATCGATGAGGTCTCGAAAAACTGCCTCATAGATTTCCTTCTCCTCCATCTCGCGTTGCGTTCCAGTTGGGACAGCTTTGAGCGTTGAGGCAAGGTTCGAGGAAATGTTCTCAATGGAGGCAAGCACTTTCCAAGTCTGGTCTGGGAAAACGTTTGCCGAGCCGACTCCCAGTAGGATGAGTCCGCATACAGAGCAGGTAGCGGCGATCAAGAATCTCTTCACAGCGGCAACCGTTATAAAAGGAATATTACTGGATGCAAGATCAAATTACGAAGTTTACACTTGTTGAACTGTCTTTGAGTTCGAAAGTGAAGGATGGGTACACCCACAAACTGCTGAAAAGAAGAAGCGAAATTGAACCGCGGACCCCCTGCGCCCAAGGCAGTGAACGAAACACTATCTCATTGGCGCGTCTGGCTATCCCCCGGATTTTGCTCAATATCGCCGCCGAAAGGTGTAGGGAAATTGAGCAAAGACACGACACTCCGCGACAAGAACAAACAGTGGAGAGCGTTCTGGAACGCCGTCCAATTGGTTGCGGTCATCTCCGCTGCCATTCTCGGGTACGTCGTGTACGACAACAGTTACAAGATGGGTGCTGCATTTGGCGTCGGCACGATAGTCGGACTACGACTCACCGGAGGCTTCACCCATGCACCCTGCTTCTCTTGGGCGGCTATACTCACGTGGGAGATCTCTAGAATGGTCGCAATCGAATGCTGCTGATCGCCGTCGGACTACTCGTTATTTTGTACTGGGTGTGCCAACTCCGTTTTTTATTGCTGGTATGGATCGATTGCAGCTTGACGGAAGTGCTGCAGGATCGTCATAACATCTCGAACTGGCCAGAAATCACAATTCAGCTCCCGGTTTATCGCGAACATAAGGTGTTGAGGAGATTGCTCGACGCAGTAATTGACCTCGATGCGCCGCGCGATGCCGTTAGGGTCCAAGTTCTGGACGACTCCACCGGCACTGAAGCTGCGGAAACCAGGAGCGTGGTAGAGGAGTTTGAAGCGCGCGGAGCGCAAGTCGCGTATATCAATCGGGGGACCCGCCACGGGTTCAAAGCGGGAGCACTGAACCATGGGTTGACGCTTACGACCTCTGAACTGATTGCTTTTTTCGACGCCGATTGCCTGCCGGGAAGCGCGTTTCTGACCCATCTTGTCCCGTATTTCGCGGACCCGCGCGTAGCTGCGGTGCAAGCGAGGTGGGACTATCCCGAAGCTCTGCATTCTCCACTTACCCAAATGCAAGGCGCGATTTTCGAGTGGTTGTTCCGGTTCGAAATTTCGCCGAGAGCGAAGTTGGGCATGCCAGTCTTCTATATGGGCACGGCTGCAATTTGGAGGAGGGAGGCAATCACAGAACTCGGTGGCTGGAAAGAAGAGCCCCTGACCTGCGAAGACCTGGATCTTGCCTATCGCGCCGCCCTGGCGGGCTGGAAAATTCTGTATCATCCTGAGGTTTTGGCCAGCAATACTGCCATTGAGGATCTGCTGGTTTTTCGCGCGCAACAGCGACGATGGGCGCGATCGTTGCTGCAGGTGGGCTATGACAATTTTCCTGCGATTGCGAGAGCCCGTTTGCCGCTGTGGGCGAAGCTGCTGGAGTTCAGCATGCTCATGACTCACAGCATGCCCAGCGTGCTGCTGGCCGCGGCGTTGGTGTCTGCTCTGGCAGTAGTTTCAGGTGTGGAGCGCACTACCGACTGGATCGCATTTCAGTTGGCTTTCGCTGCTGCGGTGCTGTTGTCGCCAGGAATGATCACGCTGGTCCTGGTGCAGCGCTCGTTTCACGCAGACTGGCACAGACGAGCGTGGTATCTGATGCGCGCATTGCCGGATTCGATCGGCATGGCAGTTTCCTTCGTGTTTGGCTTGCTGGACTTCGTTTTTCGGCCTCGGGCTGAGTTTACGGCCACGCCGAAAGGAGGCGAAGTCGGGGTTGTGGAAGGCAGCCGCGAGAAGTGGCTTTCGCGACACACCGGTCCGTTGATCTTCGAAGGAGTTATCGGAACGATTACGGCTGGGGCGGCGATCATTGCGGTGTTCCGCTATCCCGAAGCCTGCATTGGTCTGGCTGTGGTCAGTTCCGCAATCCTGATCTCATTCTCAAGAACCGTGCTGGCACTCCGTAGTCACGCGGCACGCCTCCGTTCGCAAAAGCGCTCGCCCGCTTAAAACATAAATTGCAACGCTGCGGGAAGTTTTCGATGGCTTTCCAACTTCTGAACGCCTTTCGCGAATTCGCCCGCGAAGGTGTGCCAGTAGAGCACGTCCGAAGTTTTAGAACGGTCTCGCTGAAGGTCCAGGACCGCCGCAAATGTCTTAGCGGTGTAGGTCGAATCGAGTTCGATGCCTTCCCGATCAGCAAGCAACTGTTTAGCAACTTCCCCTGAACCGTTTGGGATGGCGTAGCCTCGACCCATGTAGTCGTCCAAAATTCGTGGTACTGGCATCGAAAAATTGGGAATACTGGGACAGAATTGCTTAAGCAAATGCAACGTAGCTTTCATCAGTCGACATACCCGCGCCCGCGTGACTACCGGGAATGGGCCGACCCAACCGGGATACACGCGAACTCCCACCACCTCAGATTTCAACCGGGCCATGCGCGCTCCAAGAGCCAGCCCAGCGAGTGTTCCTCCCGATCCGAGAGCGCATACGATTATCGCGGGCGGGGGCAACAGTCCTTCGGCAATTTGCGCCTTCAGTTCAAATGCCGCGTTGACCACGCCAATCGTTCCGAGCGGAGACGAACCTCCGGGAGCAAGAAAGTGCTCCTCCTTTCTTTTTTGCAAGAGGCGGGAACCAAAATACGCGGCGGCACTCAACTGGCTGCCTCCGTAGCGCAGAATCGTAGACTGATCAAAGAGCGTTAGCACATTACGGCGGACGCCATCACTCATGTGCTGATCGCACAGGATGGCCTCGAACGCGAGATCAAGTTCTCTTGCGAAGACGGCCGTGCTGAGGAGAAAATGAGATCCCGCCGCCCCCATGCTCACGATCTTTGATTTTCGTAGGGCACGAGCCTCGCCCAACAGGAGTTCCAGCTTCCGCACCTTAGTTCCACCGTAGATCAAAGACGTTCGATCGTCGCGTTTGATCCAGATGTTAGCCTCAGGCAAGTGCCTGAGTTCATGGACTGGAGCGAAGTCAGCGGAAAAGGGTTCGCGGGGTAATCGGTCTTGTAAATCAGGATAAGCATCGAAGAGAGGGTACCGGCGCGTAGCTGCGGACAGCACGGCGGACTTCATGTTTCCTCGGTGGAATGGATCCAGGAGCCTACAGCCTTATAGTGCACTCCGTACGCAAAGAAAAAGATCATGCTGAACGGCAGGACCCACTCTAAAACGCCCACGTTGCTGAGAACGTCTGCCCAGCCAACGTCGAGATGGAGGGGCGTGAGAGTCAGCGACGCCGCGCGAATCCAGACGACGAGTCCAAAAACAAAGATGGCCAGCGAGTACAAATGTGTGTGTGTCCACTCGCCCCATAACCTCCCACGATTGTCCTGGCGCAACCGTTCCAGGCCGAAACGGCCGATGGGGTGGATCAGACAATAAATTATCGTCAACATCCCGTCGAAGCTCCTATGGGGATACGCAAGCATGATGGCGACCCACAGCAGAAAAGCAAACACGGCGGAATATAACTGGGCCGGATGCAATTTGACGTGGGCGAGGTGGGGCTCATTTCGTAGCACACTGGCATGTTTGCTCGAGTACCGAATGCCGATGAGCCAGCGCGTCGGACGGCCCCAGCAGCAACCGTAGACGTGACATCCAACCCTCGCAATCGCCTCTCCGAGCGTAATCGCCATCACCGCTCCGTCCATGTAGAGGAGAAAGGACTGACCCGTGCGATGGGCAATGACGGCCATGGCCAGCGTGCCACCGGCAATGCCGCCGTGCAGCATATATCCCGGATGCACGATGGTCTGCAGCGGCCGTTCCAGAAGTTTTCGTATTTCGGTAAGGACGGAAAACACTCGCAAGCCAATCAGCGCCAACGGCAGGGTGATGAGAATCTGCAGCCGCGCCATTCGTACTGGGTCGCACCCTGCCATCGAGCAGAACCAAAGGAAAACTATGCAGCCCGCAAAGAACGCCGCACCGGCGAAAAACGCATAGGTGGTCACGACCCAGGGGCCCACCCAGAAAGCTATCGTGCAATTATGGAAATCAGCCAAACGTTCGATAATTGAGCCCTTGCGGTCCACCGCTACGACAGCTTCACCCCGAACCGTCACGTCGCGACTCCCAAGCAACCGAAGATTGCCCAGTAGTGTGCCACAAGATTGGCTTTGGTTCCACTTTCTATTAACCTGAGGCGAGGCGGATGGCTCAGATGACGGCTCATCGCGGGTTAGCAACTCGCGCGATCGCTTGTTGGAGAACGAACGGCATGCCCCACTCCTATTCGGAAAGAGTACACAACGAGTCGCTCCGTGCTATCTCGCTGATTGCCAATTGGCCGGTCGTGAATCTAGGGGTTTGGCCCACTCCAATCCAGATTGTTCAGCATTCCCGCCTCGGACAGTTACTCGTCAAACGTGATGACCTAGCCCGCTTTGGACGCGGGGGAACCAGCGGCGTAAAGGCTCGAAAGCTCGAGGGATTCCTTGCTCATGTCTCACGAAACCGCTACCAGCAGGTGATGATTCTTCTGGCTAACATGACCAATTTAGGGCACGACATCATACCCGCCCTGACAAACCTTAGTGTTCGGACTCGACTGCTCATCGTGAATGACCCGGTACTCGGCCAGAGTCAACGCGAACACCTATTTCGTAACGTGGCGGCAACGGTCGAGTTTCTCGGGCCAAGCCATGCTGCGGGAACCATTCGCCTCGCCGCGGCGGCCCTGCAAGCGAAAATGTCAGGCGTACGTTCCATCGCGGTGTTGCCTAGTCCAGCGCATCCAAGTGCGGTCATCGGTGCCGCTCGCGGGTTGATCGAGGTTGTGCAGCAGTGCCAAGCCTCGGGACAGGCTCTGCCGTGCTTGGTGTTCATATCGTCAGCTGCCGGGACGACGGTTGCCGGGTTTATTCTGGCCTCTTCGGTGCTGAGGGCGGCGGGGGTCGCGAACATACGCGTGATGGCGGTGCCGGTTGTGCCTTATCGCGTGGAGAATTGGCTGCCGCTTCTTTTGTATTCCGCCCAACGAACTCTTGGACTCAGAATGCGCATGCCTTTGCCTGATTACGGCGTCTTGCGCGTCCCTCGTAATCTTAGCTATGGCCGCTTCGACAATTACTTGGAGGCAGTTTGCGCCCGGGTGCAAGATACTTACAACTTAGTCATCGATCCTATCTATGGAGCCAAATCGTGGAGCGCCATGGAAGAATATGCGTCATCCGCGAACCTCGCGCACGGCAACCCAGTGATGTTTTGGCACTGCGGGTATTCGCCCGATTGGGAAGCTTTCCGCAATTGCTGACCTCCACCGCAAGCGGTTTAGACCTTTAAGGCAGATTGGCCCCCAGCCAGTGACACGCAGGTTGCGATCCATTCCCGCATTGCGCCGTTAAGGGCAATAAAAAACTGTCGCGTCGAAGATGTCCACAGATCGCCCTGCTGTTTCTGCGACCACTCAAGCAAGCGGTCGGCCAGGCAAAGATACGCTTCGGAGTAACTTGTAGCTCGGGGAAGAGCTTCTTCCAAGAAATCGGTCATGGCGTCAATCAGCATCATCCCCGGCACTTCAAGCCGAAGGTCTCGCAGAATGTTGTGCACATTCCGGTCCTGATGAACATAGGGCGGCCCCAGGCAAATCCGATGTCCCGTCGCCTCAACGCACAATTGAAGAAAGTAGCCGCTGAAAATATCACCGAAGCGGTCCATCTGCATGCCTGCGATGTCCTGACGCATCAGCACGAAATAATAAGCAGGGATGGCATGCCAAAGTAATGATGTGTTCTGACTGTTGATCGGCGCCCGCTGGCGACTGCCAAGCATGTAACGCCGTTGATTACTAGCGCGGGAAGTGCATGCCGTCACTAAACGTGTGGCAGCATCCACATCGGGATCCCCAGTCCACAGGCCGACGTTCACAGCGACTCGTCCCGCAACAGATTCTCCGTCCACTGAACTCGCATCATTAAACCGTCGGGAGTGTGGGTAACCGCGCGGGTAGATAGTGCAAGCGTGGCCGCTGCCGTCGCTGACTTCAAGCAGCGACGCGGTGTTGAACCAGTGATTCCGGCTGCGCGTTGATACAAAAGCCTGATCTGTCCCGACTACAGCGTGGTGCTCGAAAAATGGACTCTCGAAACTCGGGAAGTTGTCGTCATCCACTGAGATGAGAACATCGCAATGGTCGTGGAGAGCCATCAAAAAGCCGATGTTTCTGCGCTGATCCGAACGAAGCGGAATGAGCCGTGCCATTTTCGGAAACGGCCTCAGGAATTCCTCCTGCTCCGGCACGTCGACGTACTTGACTAAGATGCCGTGATCGCGTGCCTGCTCAATCCGCCGCTGGCATTCCGGCGGGGTATTCACGTCTCCGATTACATACATTGAGATGTCTTGGCTGCAGGGGTAACTCCCAGCTGCGGACCGGTAGGTATCGACAAACGCGCCGTCGGAGATCGTCGTGACTACAATTCCAATTTGCTTTTCCAACGCCGTTCTCTCCTATTTGCCGACGATCCCGTCAATCCCGTATACGCCGCGTAAGCCAGTTCAACGCAGAATAAAATGCCGACATCGAATAGTGAGTTGCGCTCATGAGTTTGTTCCGATCTTCTCCGTATCCGAATCTCGAGACGCTGCGCGCCCAATCGTAACGTCCGGCGTTGTGGACGACGGGGATAAGTTCGCCTGCAGAGTCATAGAATCTCCCTCGGGTAATGCTGAATCGAGACTTCGTGGTAATGAGCACGAAATTGTATTTCTCCGGCAACCGGACGAATCCGTCACGATACATCAGGTAGGACATAATGATCTGGTCGGTACCGTGCCGCCGGTGGTCGCGGCATAATGAGAGGTATTCGTCCCAACAATGCACCATTTTCCTCGCAGGTCCGAGCACAAATCCGCCGTTGATCATGGGCTTCTTATACAAGAGGCGCTTTATGGTCGGATAGCTGTCGCCCTTAATGTCGCCGACCCCCAAGGTCCACTGATGCATGGGCAAAGTAAACACGTCCTCGCAGACTCCGCGGTAGCTGTCTTTGTGATTCTCAAACAGCGGACGAATATCCGATTGAAATATGATGTCGCCCCCATCGGAGTAGAGGACTTGATCATATTCATATTTACGCAGAAAGTCGGCCAAGTCACGGTAATGGATGTTGGACATGCGGCCGTCGCGAACACCACGCTCCACCCTTGCCCCAAGTTCACGGAGTTGCTTCACCTGCGCGTCGGTCAGTCCATAGTCATGCACCAGGATGTCTACATCACGCAAATCCACGTTCTCTTTTAAAGATCGAAGCCAATGATTGACCACGAAGTCGCCGCGCCTGAAATCCGCATATGTCTCGATCAAATGCGCCATATTGCTAGCTCGTTATCCACGTGTATCGATGGCGACTCCCGCCGGGCACCAGAGTAACCGAAAGCGCATCGCACTATTTCGTAAGTAGGTAATCCCCCATGATGAGCGCGTCCAAACCAGTCGTGAAAAACAACGAGATCGCGTCTTCGACGGAATGCATGATCGGCCGTCCCATCACGTTGAAACTGGTGTTAAGAACCAACGGAATTCCGGTACGGGCAAAAAAATCTTGGATCAAGTCATAGAAGCGGCTGTTCCATTCCCGCCGCACGCTTTGTACCCTTCCTGTACCATCCACATGTACCACACCGGGAATTCTCGCACGGACATTTGTTTTAAAGCGTAAGGTCCGCTCCATGTAGGGAGATTCTTGGTAGTCCTCAAAGTAGTCTGCCCGGAACTCGTGGAGGATCGCAGGCGCGAAAGGGCGAAACTGTTCGCGAAACTTGACCCGACGATTCAGTTCGTCTTTGATTTCCGGACGCCGCGGGTCCGCAAGTATCGACCTATTCCCGAGTGCGCGCGGGCCGAATTCTGCTCTGCCCTGCACCCACCCGAGGATCTTGCCTTTGCTTAACAGCTTCCCTGCAACCGCGTCGATTGTCCCCGGATGGTGCGAAATCTTACTCTCAAGACCCAGCGCCGCGCAATTCCTCAGAACCACTTCTGACATTGAGCAGCCGAGATAAGGAAGCATGACTTCCCGTCGGACGCGGCATTCTTCGGGATGATCTTCGCGATGCGCAAGCAATGCGGCTCCGGCTGCAGTGCCGTCGTCGCCGGGAGCGGGGAAAACATACAAACGTTTGAACGCCGTACGTTCTACGATCTTCCCATTGAAGCTCGAATTCAGCGCGCAGCCCCCAGTAAACACCAGGTTCTCAGAGACTCCCAGTCGGCTCAGGTTGCGCAGCAGTTCGGTGAGAAGGTCCTCAAACAGCGCCTGCCCCGTACACGCCAGATCAGCCGGATCCAGGTTCTGACAATATGCCCAGATATGAGCGTCATAAAAATTCCTAACCCCTGTAAGCCGAAGCCCCTCGACGCGAATTGTTTTGCCAAGCGTATCGTAGGCGTCACGGTTCACCTTGCCATAGGATGCCAGGCCCATGACCTTCCATTCTTCGCCATGGTCAGGATCGAATCCACAGGCCATACACAAGCCAGCGTAAAAAAAGCCGAGGCTATTCGTGCTTCTTTGCACAGCCGGGAGACGAGTGATCTGGCCGCCGTCGTACTTGTAATAACCAGTGCTGGTGGTCTCGCCAAACCCATCCACAACGGCGCAAACCGCTTCGGAGAATGGACTGCCAAAACATGCCGCCGCCGCGTGCGTCAGATGGTGATTGTAATGACGAATGAAGACCTGCCCCCGGACGGGCCTCGAGCCCTTTGCGACCTCCCGCAGTCGCCACGAACGGTCGTATTTCTCAAGATGCCGCGAGTAAGGCGATCCCTTGTTCCGGAAGCGATAGCGTATAGTCTCCCCCGAGAAAGCCAGACTGCTCTGCTGTGCTCTTAGCATGTAGCGATAGCGCTCCACGAAGGAGCCGAATATCTTGCTATTGGCAAACAGCGGCGATAACAACATGTGCAAGGAGGTCGCGAATTGGACTTTCGTGTAATGGACCCGACTCCAGTTGAGTGCGATCACCAAAGGCTGACTGGGATCGCAATAGTCATTCACGACGGAATCGATATAAGCGTCCGCATCGGGAATGCAGTTTGGAGCGCGTTTGTTTTGCAGATGCCGCTCGCTGGCTTCCGCGAACACAACTTCACCGGCAGCGTTGACCACCGCTACCGCAGCGTCGTGCGTGCTCGCGGAGATACCCATATAATTCATGGTGCTTTCACCCGCGAATCCGTAGTAAGTAGGGGACACGGGTCGTCCCCGATGCAGGAGTCTAGCTGTTAGACCGGCCTCAGGCAAGCACTTCGGCGGAATGATGACAGCCGTGTCCCAGCCGCTGAAAGCAAGGTAATCTGAGATCGTGACCGAGAATCTTCACGGAGTGCTGTTATGACCGAGCGCGCCCGGGCCACGCTGGCGCAGGTTGCAGCGCGGGCCGCAGTTCCCCATAAACCGCTTCGCGATCTCGCCGAGTTGCCCGAATGTGTGCAGTTGAGCGGGTGCTTTCCTCTCCAAGCGGAACTTGAGGTTTCGAAATCAGATCTCCGGCACAAAGTTTTGGTGCGAAGAGTCAAGGACGCCCTGCTTAAGAACATAATTGAAAGGCTTTGTGATGGGCGCGAAGGGCTGATTGTAAATCCTTGTTGCGTATTTGCCAGACACGCCCGGGACATTGCGTCCAGGTTGCCGATGACGACGGTAGCGGCCAGTGACATCGACTCGACATGGCAGTCCTTGTCTGGGCTGCTCACGGCGGCAACGCTGCGAAGAGAGCCTGCCAATTTTTCCTTCCACATCGACAGTATTTACAAATTGCATATTCCTCGAACGCCATTGGCGGTATGTTTTTTTGGCGGCTGCGGTTCGCTTACGGATGCTGCGCTGCGGCTTGCAGTCCAAGCGAAAGCCGAGTTTGTTGTGGGAAGGGCATGCTGTCACGAAAATATCGGCGGCAACCTGGAGATGAGTACCCGCGCTTTAACAATGTGGAATGCCGGGCATCGATTGAAGAACATAGTCTATGAGTATTGCGCCAGTCGGTTCGGCTATTATTTCGACGCGAGCGCCGCTATCGAAAGCTACCCTCTGAGCCACACCACGCGTGGAGAACTCGACTCCGCCGGTATGTTGCGCTGCGCACAGCACTCTGTGGACTGCGTTTTGTGCCGACTTGCCATCGACGGCGACCGGGTGATGTTCCTGTTAGAAAATGGCTACTCTGTGCTCGGCTACAACGAAAACATGTTTGTGGCGTCTCGAACCGCGATTTGAGACATTCGGTCATCTGGACATAGATTCGGGGTGCCGGCTGGACGTAGGGGTCAGCATTGCTAGTACCAGCACGGTTGCTCCAGTCACAATCGAGCTGTCTGCAATATTGAATACAGGCCAGTGATACCTTCCGACAAATAGATCGAGAAAGTCGACGACGGAACCGCTGGACACTCGGTCCCAGAAATTGCCGGCTGCGCCCCCCAGGATCAGCGCGAGTCCAATGCTTGCGGCTCGAAAGGTACAGCTGTTCTTCCAGAGAATCACAACTAAAATGAACATCGCGATAAGTGACAAACCGATGAGTGCCGGTTGCTTCCACGGGGCGGTAGAGTAGCGAAGGATGTCAAACGCGGCACCTGGATTTTCGCTGTGAGTTATGTTAAGAAAACCTGGAATTACGACGACTCTGTCGTACATCGGAAGATGCTTTACGATGGACCACTTCGCCCACCTGTCAAACAGCACAATAGCCGCGGAAAGGACGAACAAATACCAACGTTTGCTGTGACCCGGCTGTGAAATGTTGTTACTCATGGAAAAATCGCCGAAAAATCTCGGCCCATTCTTGGTTTTTGGCTCGCGCTGCGAAGTTCACGGGAAATGGACCCGGGCACAGTGAGGAANNTAGACGAGCCACAGATTTTCCGGGTAGTAACCAAGTTCATAGTAACATACGGCTTTGTGTGGCGGGCTCGCGTTCCTAGCGGGAATGCGCTTTTGTTTCCCAAATCTGCGGTGGGGTCTTGGAACCCATCTCTTGCAAATTAGGATTGGGTCCGAGCGACCCGTTTAAGAAAATGCGTAGATTGCGTATTGGCATCGTTGATCTCGTTGCCGGGGTTCCGAGCCGGTCGTTGTATGCTCGTGTGCTGTTTCCTAACTTTGCCAGTATTATGCCGCAGGCAATTGCGGTATGGTGCGAGCGCGCCGGCCATGACGTTCGGTTCGCGTGTTACACCGGATCGGATGACATCTCGTGCTTGTTGCCTGGAGACCTGGACATGCTTTTCGTCTGCGCGTTCACGCATGCTGCCTACATGGCGTATGCGACGAGTTCTCTTTACCGGTCCAAGGGAGCGGTGACGGTGCTCGGGGGGCCGCACGCACGGGCCTTTCCCAACCATGCGCGAAAATACTTCGATTACGTGTTGGGTTTGACCGACGAGGATCTGCTCGGTTCCATCCTGCAGGATTGTCAAAAGCACCGGCCTCTGGGGTTGCAATTGTCTGCGAAAAAGCAGCCGCCAAATTTGCCGGGGGTGCGCGATCGCTGGAAGTACGTGAAGTATCTTCATTCGCGGACCATTTTGCCGTCCACCGCAATTCTCGGCAGCCTGGGATGCCCTTACACCTGCAGCTTTTGCGTGGATGCAGAAATTCCCTATCAAACCCTGGAGTTCGACAGCATGAAGGAAGACCTGCGCTTCCTTCAGCGCCATATGCGGCGTCCCCGCGTGGTCTGGCATGATCCCAATTTTGGCGTGCAGTTTGATAGGTATCTTGATCTCATCGAAGAGGCGGTCCCGCCCGGTTCAATCGAATTCATTGCCGAGAGTAGTTTGTCGCTTCTCTCCGAGTCCCGCCTACCGCGGTTGAAGCGCAATGGCTTCAAGGCGGTCCTTCCCGGTATCGAATCCTGGTATGAACTGGGCAACAAGTCGGGCAGCGGAAAATCTGCGGGTTTGCGAAAGATGCAGGACGTGACCAAGCGCGTGCAACTGATCCTTTCGCAAATTCCGTATGTACAAACCAATTTCGTGTTTGGTTTGGACTCGGACGAGGGCGAGGAGCCTTTCGAACTGACAAAGCAATTCATCGAGTCAGTGCCGGGAGTCTTTCCCGCCTGCGCCTTGCTTACGTCTTACGGCCAGAGCGCTCCGCTCAGCCGACGCTTATCGCAACAAGGTCGAGTAACTCCCGTGCCTTTCCCTTTTCTGTACAGCGGGTTCATTTCCAACGTGAAGCCGCTCAACTACTCGTGGCCGGCCTTCTATCGTGCCATGGAATCTCTCCTTCAACACGCGTTTTCCTGGCGCATGGTTCGCCGCAGAGCGCAGGCCGTTCGCGGTAGCAGCGTGCAGACTATTCATTTGATACGCGCGCTTTCCGCGGAAGGGCGCGGACGAGTAGCACAGTTGGCTTACTTTCGGCAGCGTCTGGAAGCCGACATTGAACTGCGGGATTTCATCGAGGGTGCCAGCCAAAAGGTCCCGGAATGGATGACACGCAAAGCGCGTGAGGACCTCGGGCCGATGCGCTGCTGGCTTCCGGAGTCGCCCCTGTCCTACGACTGTGCGGACGACGCTCCGTCCGAAGTGCTCGTACCTCGTATTGCTTCCGCACGCCTTTTCCCGGCAAATGACCGACGGCAGGAAGACTCTCAATCTTCGCCGTCTTAGTTTGTTGCCTTTGGGGTTGCTCTTGAGTATGCTGTTGGTCATCGGCAGCGTTTGTCTGTGGGGACGGCGCTCATTTGGGATCGTTCGGTGCGCTGTGCGCCAGCGATATTCGTGGTTCTTGAACTCCGCAACGAGTCTTGTTGCTCTTTCTGGGGCAGGTAATGAGATGTCTCTTGGTCTCGAGTTGCGTTCCGCCCGGTGGTTACCGGAGGCGCTTATCGGCCCTAATGTAGCCTTTGTCAGTTTTTTGCCCGTGGCCCAAGGGCCGTTGTTTGCGGGTCTCCGGGGTTAGGTTCCCGAACTTCAACGGAAGGAGCGCACGAGATGGGACAGTTGGTGACAATTGATTCGGACATCGCCAGCAAGACTTTACGACCTGCCGTGCAACACTACCAGGCTTATCGACCCCGCCCTTTCACCCGCGAGCAGCGTGAAAATACGACTGTCCTTTTCGGTGGGCTTACCTGGAAGCATGAACGCCTCATGCAAGGCGCCTTACATAATCTGAAATACAAAGCAGAGCCCTTGCCGAACATCGCGCGCGAAGATCTTGACGCCGGCAAAGAGTTGATCGACGTAGGTGCCTGCTGCCCGACGATCTTCACTACCGGAAGCCTGGTGAACTTCCTGAAGCAGCAGGTCACTGTCCACGGGACTGACGCTGTGAACCAGAAGTACGTGTATCTCACAGCGGGCGCTTGCGGTCCGTGCCGCTTCGGGCAGTATCACGAGTCGTATGCGATGGCCCTGGATGGACTGGGTCTGAGAGATTTCCGCGTTTTCCTGCTGGCCCAGGATGAGCTTGACCAGGGTGCGACCGGCGGCGGAGGCATTGACATCGACTTGCCTCTCAGCATGGGCTTGATTTGGGCGATTTTGTGCGGCGACGTGATCTCCGACCTGGAATATGCGACCCGGCCCTTTGAAGTGAATCCGGGACAGACCAACGCCGTCCTCAAGGATTCCATCGAGTACATGTATTCTGTTTTTAACCGCCGGCCGCAGCAGGGCAAGAAACTCGCGACAATTGCCTGGCACCTCACCAGCGGCTACTTCACCAAAGCGCTTCGCGAAGTCCGCAAGAAATGGGATGCAATCGAAGTCGATCGCACGCGCGCAAAAGCTCGCGTCAAGATTACCGGCGAGTTCTGGCTTCAGACCCATGAAGGCGAGGGCAATTACAACATCAAGAGATGGCTGGAGCAGGAGGACTCGGAGGTGCTCCCGCCTCCTGTCGCAGTGTGGCTGCACTACCTCATGCATCCTTTGATCCGGAAGCTTGAGCATCGGCACTCAAAAAGCAAGCATCCCAAGCGCGATGAATTCTTGCTGAAGGTGGCTGAACGCCTGTATGTCGCCACCTACAACCGTTTTCGCAAAGCGCTCGCGGATATTCCCAATGAACTTCCCGACCAGATGGAGCTGAAAAATCTGGCCGAACCGTTCTACCACTTCGAACTGCGCGGCGGCGAAGGCCACATGCTGATTGGGAAGGCCCTCTATGCCTATCACCACAAGAAAGCCCACATGGTCTGCGAGCTTTCTCCTTACTCGTGCATGCCAAACAGCATGTCGATCGGATCGATGGCCAATGTGATAGGAAAGCACCCCGATCTGCTCTACGCGCCGATCGAAGTCAAGGGTGATGCGGAAGTGCATGCGCTCTCGCGTTGCCAGATGATTCTCACCGAAGCCAAGAAACGCGCGCAGTCCGAGTTCGAAGAAGTTCTGGCAAAGACCGGGCTCACGGTCCAGAGGATTCGCGAGTACGAAAGAGAGCATCCTGAGTTGCGCCGCGCCACTTACAAGGTTCCGCACAAGGGGTATTCGGGGACCTCCGCGAATTACGTTCTGCATCTCGCGTACGATCGTCAATTGGCGCCGGCCTGAGCCTCACTTAAGCTGGCGCACAAACAGAGTTGAAAAGGGGAGACTTGGGAAAGGCATTCGTCCATATTGAAGAACTGCAAGGGACGCCGGACGCGCCTCTGTTTCCGTCGCCATCGCCTGCGGTTTTCGAGGGCGAAAGTCTACTCTGCGGCCTCGATGTCGGAAGCACAACGTGCAAGTATGTCCTGGCGACGCCGCGAGGCGATCTTTTGGCACAGGCCTACGAACGCCACGACACCCGCCAGGCGGAGAAAGTTCTTCTCTTCCTCAACCTGCTGGAGTCGAAACACGGTTTCCAACCGGGGCGAGACCGCGTTTTCTTTACCGGTTCAGGCGCGGGCTTGGTGGCTCCGCTGGTTGGCGGAAAAATAGTGCAGGAAGTCGTGGCCGTTGCCGCGGCTGTTGAGAAACTTCATCCCCAAGTTCGTTTNNAAGTTCGTTTCGTCAGTGAAATCGGCGGGGAAGATATGAAGACCATTTTCTTCCAGGGCGACGGAGCTACCCGCAGTAAGCAAGTGCTTATGCAGAGCGCGTGCTCCGGCGGCACCGGCACTTTCATTGAGAAGACCGCCCGCAAGTTCGAGATTCCGGCGGAGACGCTTTCGAAGATGGGCTATGTGGGATGGCCGCTGCATAAGATCAGCAGCAAGTGTGGAATTTTTGCCGAAGCGGACGCCAATACACTCCTGAAAGCTGGGGTCCCGATCGAAGAGATTATCGCTTCCTTGTTCGAGGCAGTGGTGTATCAGAACCTGGCGACGCTCACTCGGGGAAATACTCCGATGCCGGAGATCCTTCTGCTCGGCGGTCCCAATCTTTTCTTTAAGGGCCTGCAGGAAGCGTGGCGTTTCCACTTGGGAAAGGTCTGGAAAGAGCGCAAAGTGCCGGTTTCCGACGCCGATCCTGCTTCGCTGATCCGCGTTCCTGACAACGCACTTTATTACGCGGCCCTCGGATGCGTGGAAGTGGCCTTGCGCGAGAATCGCGTAGCCGGTCTCTACACCGGCGCCGACAAGCTCAAACACTGGGTCGAAACAGGCCAAACTGAAGAGAAAAAGAAATTGGGACGAAAAGGACTTTCCAAAGATATTCAAGACCTGGCGAGCTTCAAAGCTAAATACGAGGTCCACCAGCCCGTCACCGCACCCACTCACGGCGCCGGCAAAAATCTTGGCCCCGTTCTTCTGGGGTGCGACTTCGGATCGACGACCTCAAAGGCCGTCCTCGTTTCTCCGGAGAAAGAGTTGCTCTTCTCCTGCTACGCCTTGAGTAAAGGCAATCCCATCGAAGATGCCAAGGCTTTGTTCCGTCAGATTCGTCAGGTCGTGAAAGACCACGACATCCTCGGCCTTGCGCTTACGGGATATGGCAAGGACCTGCTGAAAGGGATCCTCGGCGCGGATTGCCCCGTTGTCGAGACCATTGCCCACGCCTCCGCGGGTCTTCATTTCTTCCCAGATGCTGATTGCATATGCGATGTGGGAGGCGTGGACGTAAAGATCATGATCCTTCACAACGGCACCGTCACCGACTTTCGCCTCAACTCGCAGTGTTCGTCCGGGAACGGAGCTTTCCTGCAAGGTGTTGCCGAGCGGTTCAACATCCCCATGGGTGACATGGCTGACGGAGCCTTTAAGGCAGAAGCTATCCCACGACTCTCCATGGGATGTGGCGTATTCCTGCAGAGCGATATCGTCAATCAGCAGCGCAAGGGATGGCAGGCGGAAGAAATTATCGCCGGTCTCTGCGCGATCTTGCCGCTTAACGTCTGGATTTACGCTGGCGGTCTGAACAACCTGCGGCAAGCCGGAAAGAAATACATCCTCCAGGGTGGAACCCATCGCAACCTCGCGGTGGTGAAGACGCAAGTCGACTTCATCCTGAGTAAGGTTCCAGACGCCGAGGTGGTCGTGCATCCTTATTCTGGCGAGGCCGGCGCGATCGGCGCTGCCCTGGTTGCCCTCGACTGGTGGAAGAATGGCGGACAGACCGTGTTTCGCGGCTTCGATTCCATTGAGGCCTTGTCGTATACAACGTCCACTTCGGTGGATACCGTATGTCATTGGTGCCCGGTGAATTGTCAGCGCAGCTTCATCGACGTCAAATTGCTGGAAGCTCAGGGCCGTCCCTGGAGCAAGGTTCCTCTGGCCGCGGGATGGGAGCGTGTGATCGTCAACAACTCGTGCCCCAAAGGATTGGTCGAAGACTTAAGCGAAATGAGAGTCATCAAAGCGGAAATCGAGAAAACCAAGAATGCCTATCCGAATATCGCGGACATGGTTCGGCAAGAAGGCTTCCGGCGAAACTGAGAACGCCCGACGCCAGTCCAAGGATCGCTCGCAACTGCGTGTCGGCATCCCGAAAGTCCTCAACATCTGGTCGACCCACCAATTCTGGGTAGGCTTTCTGAGAGAACTGGGTATTGCCTCGGAAAATATCGTTTTCAGTTCCGATACCACGGAGGAGCAGACTCGGGAGTATGGCAAGGGACGCGGCACGGTCGATTGCTGTCACCCGGTAAAGTGCATGAGCGGCCACTACGGTGAGCTGATTTTCGGGCAAAAGAAAAAAATCAATATCCTGCTTAGCCCGATGATTCATTCTCTCCCTTCCATGCTGCACGGGCACGTGCTCGACACCGTAACCTGTACCCGGGTGATGGCCGGCCCTGAAAACATCAAGGCCGGCTTTCTCAAGGAGCGCGACCTATTCGCAGAAAATGGGATCGTCTACGCCTCGCCGTTCGTCAGCCTGGGCGACCGCGACATGGTAACGGGTCAGCTTTATCCCGCCCTCAAGAATGTTTTCGATCTTGACCAAGAGGAAACGGAGCGCGCCGTCGACGCGGGCTTTACCGCGCTTGATAACGTGACCGCTCGCATCCGCAGGCGCGGCCGCGAAATTCTCACCTGGTGCGCGCAGAACCAGAAACCATGCGTCCTGATCCTGGCCCGGCCCTACCACATGGACACCGGTATCGGGCACGATATCGAGGCAGACGTTCAGGCGTGCGGATATCCAATTCTTTGGCTGCAATACCTTCCCGTCGACATAGACTTGATGCATTGGCTTTTCGAAAGTGACCTAAGTGTCGGACGCATCAAGAGCCCGTTCGACATTTCCGACGTGTGGACGTCTTCGTACAGCAGCAATACCAACGAAATCATGTGGGGAGCCAAATACGCTGCCCGTTGTCCATGGATCACTTGTGTAGTGCGATTTTCAAGTTATGAGTGCGGGATGGACCAGCCCACCTACACGGCAACACAGAAGATTGTCGAGGCGACGGGTACTCTGTATTTCAAGTTCGGAGACCTCGATTCAACCAAGCCGGGAGGCGGAATCAAGATCCGCGTGGAAACAATCGCGCACTATCTCGGCAAGTATTCCCAAGAGATCATCCTGCGCAAGGCGAGCTACCTGTCTCCCAATTGTCCGTTGGGCAAAATGCCAAATCGTACGACAACTAACGCCAGCGTGGCTGAGGCGGCGCCAAGGTCGCGCGCGGTGTAAGCGACATAGCCTCGGCGCACACAAGCTGACGGGGTGGGCGGCCGATCAGATGGTAATGGGCGGCAGGAACGGCTCGCCCGCGTCTTCCTCAATCATTAACTGTCGCTCCCGGTCAACCAGCAGTACCTGGCGTCCGGATCCTGTTCGTTGGGCAGCGCAGATGTCCTCCTGGGCGACGCTCTCCGAGGCATAGCGCCGACCCCAAAGGAAGGCGGTCCGTGCACTGCCGAATCCGCGGTAAAGGACGGCGACAGAGTCAATCGAGCCCCAATTCAGGTTGCGCAGGCGGCTGCATCGGATATTCTCGACGGAAATCGTTGCTCCCGGATGCCTGACCGCTAGCGCCTTTCGTAGCACTTCTCGCGAGTAACCCAGCCGCTCGGATTCTTTCAGGGTCTCGGGCCGCGGTTGTTTCGGTAAGCGTTCCAGAAAATCGGCCACGACCGAGGAAGCACCAAACCGCTGGTCGTGGAGGTGACGCATGCTTTCCTTCGGGACCTGCAAAAACCGCACTGCGGCTTCCTTCGTGGCTTGGTCCGGCAAGACGGAGGAGGTGGTGTGCACGAACATGGCCGCTTCGCGATGCAGAACTTGAGGATGCATGCAACCGCGATATTCGATCCCGATGAAAGGCGTACCGAGTGCCAGGCACTCGCTGACCTGCATGAACCCGCTCTTGCCGATGACCAGATTGGAGGCGTGGAGTAATCCAAACAGAAGGTTTTCCCCGGGAGGAGGCAGCACACGGATACGGGCACGCACTGATTCTGAAAGCGCCTCGACATTTTGACTGGATCTTTCCGGAGACGGCGAAAGCAGGACTGCACGGCAGTCGTCCCGTAGTTCGACCATCAGAGCTAGCGCAAGTTGTTCGGCCTTCTTCTCGTAACCCAGAATGGTGATCAGTGGTCCGCCGTCGAGTCCCAATTGCCTTAGAAATTCCACCGCTTCACCTGGAGTTCCCTGGATGTATGGAGGCGCGGCGCAATAGAACGCGGGTGGGTTGTGCAACTGAAATGAACTCGGGCCGGTTAGAACGAGGCCATCCACCATCGGCCCGTGGAAGTTCACGAAAGCCTGCGCCAGTTCGGGGCAGTATGCATTGTCGAGCACAGCAACTGGAACGCCGAGGCTGACTGCGCTCAAGGTAGCTTCCAGAATGGTTCCCGCCAATGGAGCTTCGCCCGCGACCACAAGATCCAGCTTCATGCGATGAAAAGTGCTTCGATAAAAACGCCGCTTCAGCGCTTCCGAACGGGAAAACAGTAATCGGTGCGGAAAGTCGAGAAAATGGATTCTCCCTTGGGCCTGAGTAGTAAGTTCATCCCGATAATCCTGGCGGCCAGTGCAAAACATCCATACTTCGTGCCCACGCCGTACCATCTCCATGGCGATTCTCAGAGACCGTTTGTAAACGCCGATCAGAGAGTCGCCATTCTCATTATTGATCATGCAATAGGCGACAAATAGGATGCGCACGTGATTCTCTACCTCAACCCGATGATGGGGGATTCAGGGTGCGATATTAATATATACTCTGTTGATTATGCCGGCAGGCAGGTGGATTTCCGACGAGCGTCTGGAGCAAATCTACGGGCTCCTGCGGCAAGAGTTGGCTCCCCAGGAAGAAGAAGATGAGTCGGACCGCGGCTGGTACCAGCCGTCGATGCCCCCGATCGATCCTGGAAGCAAGCTCAGTGCGACCGATCTTCTTAGCTGGTGGTTTCGTCCGCCGACCGCAAGCCAGAATCCGTGGGACGCGTATTTCACCGAGGGTGCGCCGCTACAGGAGTCTCCGAAAGCGCCACCGTCCCATCATCCCAACCCCGCTCCTGCCGACCCGGTTTCGCGCGCAGCAATTCGAGCGTTGTTGCCGGTCGAGGAAAACGAACTGGCCAGCGACGATGCCGACCGCGCGACCGAAACCTTTTACGAGTTCCTGCACGCGATCGGCCGCCGCGAGATAGATACCGCGATGCGATACATCGCCGATGACTATCACACCTTTGAAGATGACCGCGAACTGGACCGCACCCACTTACGCAGCCGCTTAGAGGCACTTCTCGATTCCATGCATGGTTATGACATCGAGGTGAGCCTTACAACGGTGCCCGAGCCCCTGCTTCATCCTTACGGAGTGGTGATGTCGGTGGAAATACAAATGGACGGGGTGCACCCCCAGACCAAGGCCAAGAAAAATGTTCTCGACAAGCGTTTGGTGTTGCTTCAGCGTCATGCTGATGAACAGTGGAGAATAGTTGCGCTCGGCAAGGTTCGAGGTTAAGACATGGTTTCTGCCCCGAAGCCCCATTCATCCACGCCAGCGAGTTTGAGGCTCGCCTTGGGCCTCCTGTCCTCCTATCTTTTTTTTCTGCTCCGGCGTCCGATCAGCGGAAGTAACGTCCATTACCTGGAGCAGAGGTTGCGTGGGTTTCGGTCGCTCGTTCCTCTCATTGAAACCGGAGATACGCCCCCGCTGCGGGCAATCGCCAGGAGTCTTCGAAGACTGCAGGTCGCCAATTTTGTACAGACGGCCCGAGATTTGCAATTCCGGTTGCTGCCACTCGTATCGGATGCGTCCGTCCCTCCAGATTTCATCGTGTCCGTCGATCGCCCGTCGATCTCGCCGTTCGAAGGAGCGGGGAAAATCGTAATCATTACAGGCCCGGCCATCGGCATTGGCGATGAGATCATCCTTTTTCCCCTGCCATCCCTTATCAAGTCCGCGAACGCTGGCGCGGAGATCTCGGTTGTATCCGGCTATGCCGGGTTATGGAAGGGCGTGGAGGGTGTGTGCGATGTTCTTCATTACCGCACCCACAGCGAGTTGTTAGAAGCGCTTCGGGCCGATGGCGCCCTCGTCTTGCTCGCGGATTTTGAAAAACCGGGACTAGTTCCTCTCATGGCCGCCGAGCCCGCAAATTCAACTTATGTCGAGTTGTCACTGGGAGGTCAATATGCTGCCGTGGTGAACCGCAACTCGCGGCGCGTCTGGACCGTGAATGCTCCGCTCGACGCCCGACTGAATTATTACGAAGCCTTTCAATGGTTGACCGAATGGATTGGCCTAACGCCCACATTGCAAGGACGCTATCACGGCGCTGTTCGACAGTCAGCAGGGCCTTCCAGCGGCGCCTTACGCATCTTCGTCAGTCCATTTACCTCGAAGTACGATCCATCGCCGATTTACTGGAGTCGAATTCTGGCGTCGATGTTTTCGTCATCTCCCGGCTGTGCCGTGGAATTTGTGCTCGATCCCGGCGCAAGTTTCTCGACAGAGCGATTCGCTACAGCGGTCTTGGCTTCGGCGTCCGTGCGCGCGGTTCCCGGTGTGTCCTTCTCGATTGCGCGCGATTGTGGCGCACGTACCCTCTCGCTCGCTGGAGCCTTTTCGGAAATGGAGCGTGCGCACGCAGTCCTCTGCGCCGACTCTTTCGCCGCTCATGCTGCACCCCATTATGGTTGCACGACGCTAGTCATTGCCCGCGTCGGCCTAGAGAACTGGAGAACGCCTTGGCCAAAAAGTTTCTATTTTGATCTCGAACAACCCGTCGATGAAATGGTGACTGCCATGCGCGAGGTTCTTTTCGCAGCCCATGGCGGAATGCTGGATCGCGCGCAGCCGTCATTCTCGTTTGAGGCTATGGCAGCGCGTCTGCATGTTCATGCCCGGGAATTCAAGGCCGCCCTCGAACTCTCATGTCCGGTCCGACCGGAACAAATCAACGCCGCGCGCCGCCGCTTTTTGGAGTCTCAACGCGCCTTGATCGAAACCGTCCCAAGCTGGCCGCCCGATCTTCGGGGTCTGTTGCATGACGAGAGTCTCGCGCGAACATGGCGGGAACTGAATCATTCCGAGACAGATCTGCGGGGCCGCGAAGTCATCGACCACCTGCGGCTGGAACTTCGCCGCTGGGAACTGACAAATGTATGCCGTTTCGCGAGCCTGGTTAGCAACGGCGTTGCCGCTGGGGCGGCTCTGGGCGAAGCCGGATGACTCCCTCAACAGAGGTGACCTCGCAATCTTCGACTCCTCATCTACTGCGCCAGGGCCTGCGAATCATCGCGGATGAACAATTGAGCAATGGCGAGATCCCCAACTATCAGTGCATGCCCGACGAAAGCTGGCAATATTGCTTCAGTCCCCTGATTTCGACCTATATGTATGATGAGCTGAGTTGCTTTGACCCCCTGTCGGGCAGATTTGAGCCGTATGCCGTAGAGCGCTCCGAAAAAGTCCGCCGTTTCCTTTTCTTGCGGTCGGTGGCGCGTATTCGCCAGAAAATCCGGCGTTTTCTCGCATGGCAAGAGTCGTCCACCGGGTGCTGGCGATTCTTCGGCCAAGGCAGCGGCCTGCCGCCTGATCTGGATTTAACAGCCTGCGCTGCAACAGTTCTTATCGATCCCAATAACTCTCCTCTCAGTCCCGCAACCGAGAGGCGCATTTTGGACCTGGAGCGCTTCCGCACTCCCGATGGAATATTCCGGAGTGTGGGTTCCCGCGACGAAGGACATCCAAGCCCGGTCCTGTTTTGGATAGCCAACTGTAACGCCCTCCGCTACCTCGCTCTCGCCGGAGGTGAGACCGAAGTCCTCGAATCGGCGATATTGGACGCACTCACTTCCGGCGTTGCCGCGATGGACGGTGCGTTACCTCTGCACTACGCCGCGGCCAGGGCTTGGCGTCATGGAATGCTGGCTTCCCGTTCAACTCTCGCTTCGTGTCTGCTTCCACTCGCACTCGAACAGTCGCATAGTTCCAAAGGGCCGCTCAGCGCTGCGTTAACTGTCCTGGTCTTGACCGATCTCGGTGCGCCCGAGCCGGAGATCGATTCAGCCGTCTTAAAACTCCTTGCTTGGTGGGATTCTCCACTGAACCGTAAGTTCGAAACCTTCTGCACATCCCTCTGCGGCTCGCCTGCGCTGACCGCAGCTTTCACGATGGCTGCGGTTGCACGCGGCCGAACTTCGTCGGCGGTCCTGCCATGACCCGCGACGAAAAGATAAGGATGCTGGCAGACGACTGCAAAGCCGCGAAGAGCAGATTCGATACTGATTACGGCACAGAGATTGCAAACTATCGGCAGGCAATCGCAGCGGCGGTGCAAACTTTTGTTTCCGATTTGCGTCAGACAGTCGGCCACGTTGCCGGAAACAACCTCGTCTGTGACACTCTGGTGGAGAAAGCAGGCCAGTATATCGACTGGCTGCAATGGACCTTCTGGGACCTTCCTTACTACGCCTGTGCCCTGCGGTTGCCGGTCGAGCGTTTGCAAAAAGGCGTGAGAAGTTGCGGCATGGCCTACCTCAGCCTGCGCATCGTCGATGATGCGGTCGACCGTCACTTCACCTACAAGGGCAGGCACGATACTTTACTTTCCTTGTTTGAGAAGGAGCGCCTTGGCAACCAGCGAGCCGAAGGGTTAACCGTCCTCGCTGGCCTGCTGGTCTGTTTCAGCGGATTAAGAGAGTTAGCGGGAAGTACCGACCCCGTTCCCGTGCAGATGCTGGGCCGCTGTCTGGAAATGTTGCAACACTGCACGATAGGAGCTATCGCCGAGCTTAGCCCTCGAGAAGCGTGGAGCGAAGAGTATTACGAGCGCTTGATTCAATTGAAGAATGTTGCGTTCTGGGAAACGTTGTATTCTGGCATCGATCCTCACAATGATTCTCCTTTGCTGCCGTTTTTAAGACGGTATTACGCGTTGGCACAGAAACTGAATGATGTCGGAGATTTTCCCGAGGACGAACGGCGGTCGCAGCCCAACCTGCTCTCTCTCTATTTGGCGAAGCAGCCCCCGATATCCAACAACCGCCCCCACAACTCTGTGATTCCGGCGGGAGCGGAAGAAGCGATTGCCGAGGATTGCTTTGCACTCGGGCGCATGGCCGACGATCTCTCAGAGCCTGAGCAGGTGATTGCGCGCCTCAAGCTCGGCGAAAGCCTTGCCGAGGCGTTGCGCATGGGACTGTTTGGGGGACCATCTCCGGGACCGGCCCCCGCTCCGCGGACCTCGCTGGGCCTTGAATGGTATTCGACGTTAGAAGATGTGCTCGCGAAACTTGGGCCTGACGCTCTGGTTGAGACTGCATGCGCGGTCTGCAAGAGCGGGGACCGCAAGCATCTTTTCGAGAAGCAGGGATTTCACTATCACCGCTGTAGCGATTGCGGACACGTCTACGTCAGTCCACGAATCAAAGGCTCCGATGCCTATCGCATGGGACTGGAGTTGGATCGCCGGGACTACGACACCGAACTGATGGAGGTGCAGAAGTTCTACGCCGCCCCCATCTGCCATCTTTTGCGCGCACGCGCTCCCGGGCATCGATTGGTCGACCTGGGGTTTGGCAAAGGATACATTTTGCAGCTTGCCAAGTCGTATGGATTCGAAGTCTATGGCACCGACACTTCCCCTTCCCAGGTGGAAAGCTTGCGCCCGCAGTTTGGCAACCGGTTGCACCAGATTATGATGGAAGACCCGACACTGCCATGGACCGGTTTCGACGCGGTTGTGATCAGTCACGTTCTCGAACATCTGGAAAGGCCAGATGAGTTCCTCGGCACCGTGTTTAGGGCGATGAATCCGGATGGGGTTCTGTATGTCGCGGTCCCCGATCTGGAGTCGGTTCAGTTCCAGTTGTTTGGCAAAAAATGGGACGCCATCTCACCGCTCGCTCACTTTCAGTATTTTCAGGAATCCACATTGACCCGGCTGCTCAAAGACTCTTTGTTCATCGACATTGAGCGGGTGGATCACGAACCGGTTCGCGAAGAGATTGCCCCGCGTTGGATGCGCCTGCTGCGCAAGTTGGGGGCAAGCGATGCCGGAGAGTTGGCCGTGGTGTGCCGCCGTCCGGCCCTGTAAGGGATTTGCCATGCGTCTAATGTTGCTTACCGCCGACTATCCTCCAGACAACTGGTCTGGCATTGGCCACGCTGTGCAACGACAGGCCTGCGGACTCAGCCGCATCGGTGCCGAAGTGCACGTTCTCTATGCTGCGCCGCGCACGAGCGAATTTCGCGGCCAAGGCGCTCCCGGCCCACGCCTCCACAATCTGCACACTCGGTTCTTTCCGATCGACCCGCATGGCTTTGACTGGATCCATCTGCACTCGCTCGGGCTTGCTGAACTGGCTTTGGAGATACGACGGCGCACGCGCACTCCTCTTGCCTATACGGCGCACTCGATTCTGGCCCTGGAGTTGGCACACGTCGACGGCGCAGCTCGGTTGATTGAGGCGCAAAATCAGCTCATGAGGATTTGCGACGCAGTTGTTTTTTTGAGCCGCTCCGAGCGAGAGGCCGCACTGCGCATCTTGCCCGAGTTGTCGGCACACTCGTTCGTTGTGGGCAATGCAGTTAAGGACCCGATCAACGCGATCGCTCCCAGCCACGACGGCCCGGTCGTCTTCGCCGGCCGCTTTGCTCGAACCAAAGGCATCGCAACCCTGTGCGGCCTTTTGCCCCTCTTACACCACAAATGGCGCGGCTTGTTTATACTTGTGGGCGGCCACGGTGACATCGAAAGCTGCGATATGGTGAAGAAACTGGCTTCACAAATGACTAGTGCATGCCAGATCACGCCTTGGCTTAGACCTAACGATCTGGAGCGTCTGCTCGCACGTTCCAGCCTCGTCCTCGTACCCAGTGTGTATGAACCTTTCGGGTTGATGGCGCTCGAGGCGATGCGGATGGGTGTACCCGTGCTCGCGGCGAACACGGGCGGATTAACCGAGACTGCGGCCCCGGGGTCCGGCGCTGTTCTTGTCGACTCTCATCATCCAGAAAATTGGTTGCAGGCTGCCCTCCCACTGCTCCAAGATCCCGCGCTTTCGAACGCGCTCCGGTGCCGCGGCCCGCGTTGGGCAAGTGAGCACTTCAGCGAGACCAAAATTGCCGCCCAACTCGCTCGGTGCGTCTATGCCGGCTGATCGCCCAGGTTTTCTGTCTGGCAAAGTCGTCCTGGTCACCGGGGGAAGCCGCGGCATCGGCCGCGCGATTTCCTTGCGTCTGGCGCGAGAGAATCCGGCGCACGTTGTGATTGCGTTCTGTATGAATGCGGAGGCGGCACGCCGCACCCTTCACGACGTACAGGCCTTAGGGGTGCAAGCATCGGTCACCGTCTGCGATGTGGGGAACGAAGAACTCCAGCGCCAGATGTTCGCGCGCGTCGAAGAGCAGTTTGGCCGTCTCGACGTTTTCGTCGCCAACGCCGCCCGCACCACCTTCCGCTCTGCCGTCGCCATGGACCTGCGAAGCTGGCGTCGCACCCAGGAGTTGAATGCCGAAGCGTTCCTCGTAGGATCGCAGTGCGCCGCCGCAATTATGCGCCGCAACGGGGGGGGCCGCATCATCGGCCTTAGTAGCCTGGGCTCGCGATATTACACTCCCAATTACGCTGCCCTCGGCGCGGCGAAGGCTGTGATTGAAAATTTGGCCCGCTATCTGGCCGTGGAACTGGCTCGCGACAAAATCAACGTGAACGTCGTCTGCGGCGGATTTGTCGACACCGAAAGCATGAAAATGATTCCCGAGTACGATATGCTGACAAGGATGATTCCGGCTCGGACTCCTGCCGGTCGCCTCGGACAGCCGGAAGATTTGGCTGGCGTCGTCGCCTTTCTGTCTTCGCCAGAGTCGGAGTGGGTACGCGGGCAAACGATCATTGCCGACGGCGGCTTTTCTTTGATGTTGTAGTGGGGGACGGGACCGGATGAGTGGGGCTTCACTGGAAGGTCAATTTGCGCTCGTGACCGGTGCCTCCCGGGGAATCGGCCGCGAGATCGCGCTGGAACTTGCCCGCGCCGGATCCGGCGTCATCGTCAATTGCCGCTCGCGTCTGGCCGAGGCGGAAAGTGTTGTCGAGCAAATTCGCGCCGCCGGCGGGCAGGCTGAAGCCTTCGCCGCGGATGCCTCCAGCGAAGCTGATGTCCGTTCCATGGTGCAATTTGCTTTGCGTCGTTTCCAGAAGATCGACATTCTGGTATGCAACGCGGGCATTGTCCGCGACTCCCTTACGGGCTCTATGAAGCTCGACGACTGGGAAACCGTTATCGCCACCAATCTGCGTGGAGTTTTTCTTTGCGTTCGCGAAGTGCTGCCGTGTATGTTACACCAACGTTCGGGAGCGATCATTGCCTTGTCGTCGATCGCTGCCGATCGCGGTAGCCGGGGCCATGCGAACTATGCGGCGTCTAAGGGTGGTATTAACGCGATGACTCGATCTCTGGCGGTTGAGCTTGCCCCGCGTGGCATACGCGTGAATGCCGTCGCTCCCGGCATCATTCTCACCGAAATGACCCATCGTATACGTTCCTTTGCCGACCAGGAGTTAAAGGCGGCAATCCCGATGGGCCGTTATGGCCGGCCCGAGGAAGTGGCTTCGGCCGTCCGGTTTCTAGCCTCTGCCGAAGCCAGTTACATCACCGGACAAGTGTTGCACGTAACCGGAGGATTTGGAGTGTGATGAAGGAATACACGAAGGTGCAATCATGAGCCCCGCAGCGCCGCACGCGCACGATGATGTTGAGGCCCGCGTCTTGGCCGTCATAGCTCGAGCCATGGACCGTCCCGTTTCCGACGTCACCCCCGAGTCTTCCCTGGAAGAGGATTTGGGAGCCCAGTCTCTCGACTTTCTCGATATCGCGTTCTCACTCGAGCGCGAGTTCCGCATTCAGTTCCCCCGCACCGATTTCCTGCAG
Organism: Acidobacteriaceae bacterium; assembly: GCA_003162255.1. GTDB lineage: Bacteria > Acidobacteriota > Terriglobia > Terriglobales > Acidobacteriaceae > Acidiflorens. The sequence goes on from PMMJ01000131.1 coordinate 37,921, forward strand.
CGCGCCAGCGATCACTTTGGCGAAGAAAACCTGCTGAAAGATGGCGTGGTTACTCCCTTCGGTTTGCAGTTGCTCGCCCTGGGAATGCCGGAGATCGATTCTGCAAAGCTCAAGTCCGGCCTCCGTGTCGCCGAGTTGCAGAAAATGTTTACCGTGGCGACTTTCATCCGAGTGGTCCGCCAGTTACTCGAGAGCAAGGCGCAGATGGATCGCTTGTGCCCCAACTGCAAGACCGAGATGACGGAGTCCAATGCGCTGCCCGAGTTCATCTGCAAAGCCTGCAACACCGTCGTGCCGGTGCCTTCTGGAGATGACGTCCTCTTTCGCCACTTGCTGGCGGTGGAGCAGGAGGCCCGAAACTCGCGTGCCGGAGCTTCGTAATGCGGTTCCTGCTCATCGATCGAATTACCGACCTGGAAAGCGGATCACGCGCAACGGGCTTGAAGAACGTCACGCTCAGCGAAGACTTCTTTACCCATCATTTTCCCACCCAGCCCATCATGCCCGGCGCTCTCATCACCGAGTGCCTGGTGCAACTTTCGGATTGGCTGCTGCGCGAAAATAGCGACTTCAACTGCATAGCATTTCCGTCCCGCATCGAAATGGTCAAATTCCATCACCTGGTGCGGCCCGGAGACCAGTTGCTGTTGGATGTCCGGATTACGGGTCGTGAAAACGACCTCTTCCAGATTCGCGGCGAGGCTCGCTGTCAGGATCACGTTGCCGCTTCCGCACGACTGGAAATGCGGACCGAACCGGCGGCGGCCTTCCAGTCTCCGGAAGATGCTCGTGCTCTTTATCGCATGATTCGAGGAACATCGGGACTATGAGACGCCGCGTCGTTGTGACCGGGATGGGAGCGGCCTGTTCGCTGGGCCTGGAGATTCCGGAAATCTGGGATGCGGTGCTGAACGGCCGATCCGGTGCCGCGCCCATTCGCCAGTTCGACAGTCGTTCCTTCCCTGTGCATATCGGCAGTGAAGTGGATGCGGGGGCCATTCCACTGAAAAGCACTAGCGCGCTCGATCGATTTCTTAGCCGCGCCGCCTTATTTGGACTCTGGGCTATGGATCGCGCCTGGGATGACGCCGGACTAAACCACGCTGACATCGACCGCAGCCGGGCCGGCGTCGCCATTGGCGCTTCAACGTTTCCGGTGGTTGAGGGCAGCTTACCTAGCCCCGATCTCCTGCTCGAAGGCGATCGCTACAGTGCCGATGCCTATCTCACGCTTTGCCGGGAGCACCCCGCGCTCCTGGCGCAACGCGATATTCCTTCCATCTCGACATTATTGTCATACCGCCAGAAGTTGCGCGGACCTAGCTGCACGGTGCAGAGCGCTTGCACCTCCGCCACCCAGGCTGCGGGCGAAGCATTGCACGCAGTCAGAAGAGGCGATGTCGATTTAATGGTCACGGGCGGCACGGATAGCATGATGTCGGTGATTTGCGTGACCGGATTTACTCTGCTCGGTGCGCTTACTCAACAGAACGACCGACCCACTAAGGCTTCCCGCCCTTTCGACTTGAAACGCGATGGATTCCTCATTGGCGAGGGCGCCGGAGTTGTCATCTTTGAAGAACTGGAACATGCTCTGCGCCGCAACGCCAGCATTCACGCAGAAGTCATCGGGTACGGCTCGTCCTCTGACGGCTACCGTTTCACCGACATACACCCCGAGGGCCTCGGACCTGCCAACTGCATGCAAGCCGCTTTGCAGGACGCCGGCATCCAGCCGGAAGACGTGGGCTATATCAACGCCCATGGCACCTCGACTCCCCAGAATGACCGCGTGGAAACTCTGGCCATCAAGCGCGCTTTTGGCGAATACGCGCACACCGTTCCCATCAGCTCTACCAAGTCCCAACTCGGGCATCTGGTCTGCGCGGCAGGTGGAATTGAAATTATCCTCACCGCGCTCGCACTGAAGAATCGCATTTTGCCTCCAACCATTAATCTCGATTTTCCCGATCCTGACTGCGATCTGCACTACATCCCCAATGAACCGCTCGCGACCAACGCCCCTATAGGAATGTCCAATTCCTTCGGCTTCGGCGGACAAAACGGAACCATCGTCTTAAAGCGCTTTGACGGAGGTGCGGTGCGGTGAGGTTCCTATTCTGTGATCGCATTTTGGAATTGGAGCCCGGGAAACGCGCCTTGGCTACGAAGATGGTCTCTCTGAGCGAAGAGTTCTTGCCCGATCACTATGCCCGCCAGCCCGTGATGCCTTCCACGATGGTGATGGAATGCTTAGCGCAATTGGCGGGCTGGTTCTATGTAGTGACGGAGAGCTACGCCATCACCACTGTCCTCGGACTCGCGCAAGGCGTTTCCTTCCTGGGCATGGTGCGTCCCGGAGAAAGCCTGACGCTCGAGGCGTGGTTGCTGTACGGCCATCGCGACGGCGCTACCATGAGCGGCGAAGTGCGGCGTGGCGACGAGGTGATTTTGCGGGCTGAGCGAATGTTATTTGCAAGCCGCCCCAGCAGCTCTGAAGCAGAGGTCGCGCGCGCCAAGGAGATGTTTCGGTACATCAGCGGTGGTTTTGCAATCCCGAGTGAGGACAAAGCGTGAGCAACGCACGCGTGTGGGTTACCGGAATCGGCGCGGTGTCTCCGCTGGCTTGCGACAGTGCCCGCCACTTCGACCGGCTTCTATCTGGAGATTCGGCGGTGGAGCAACTGGGGGGCTGGCAATACCGGAACTATCCTCCCATTCTGCAAGCGCGCGTCACCGGATTCGACCGCAGGGAGATGATTCCGGACCGAATGCTCCGCAAACTGCTCTCTCCCAGTCCGGGCTATGCCGTTGCGGCCGCGACCGAAGCACTCCGCGATTCCCAACTCCTGCACTCCGACTTGAAGAAATGTGGACTTTATGCGGGATCCGTTTGCCTGGAAGCGAATCCTGATGCATTTATCCCAGCCCTCCGGGAGGCGGTGGATGACGCCGGTAACGTCAGCCTGGACCGATTTGCCCGCAACGGCATGAAGCTGATCGATCCGCTGTTTCTAGTGCGATCCTTGCCCAATGCCGGATTATGCTCCATTGCCATCCAGCACCAAGTACTGGGACCGAACGCCAACCTTACCAATGGCCCCGTTTCAGGCTTGCAGGCGGTCATCGCTGCAACTGAAGCGATCCGCCGCGGCGATGCGGAAATCGCCCTGGCTGGAGCTTACGATTCACTCTTGCAAATGGATTGCATCGTCGATCATTTGCTCTCGGGCCGACTGGCCGCAGCAGCAGATGCTCCTTCCCGAGCCTGCCGGCCCTTCGATCGTGCCCGTTCCGGCTATGCCTTGAGTGAAGGCGCTTCGTTCCTGTTGCTCGAGAACTCTGAGCATGCCCTGCGCCGAGGTCAGACCGCTTATGGCGAGATACTCTCTTATGGCGAGTCCGCCTCGCCTGGCAGGCTGCTCGATCCGAATGAGAAAGAAGACGGCGCACTGGAACATGCGGCCCGCCTCTCTCTCGCCCACGAACCAAATCCAATCGACCTTCTTTTCATGGATGGTCTCGCGCTCGAAGCCGATGACGATCGCGAGGCCGCCGCTTATGCAAATCTATTCGGGAAGTCAGGTCCGGCCGTTACGGCTGCCACTGGTGCTCTGGGTTTTGCCGGAGCGGCAACCGCCAGCTTTGCCCTGGCCCATGCCTTCCTAGCCATGCGCCGCCACATGGCCCCGCCTTTGATCAATTGCGAGGGCCCTTTGCCGCGCTATGACTTTCGCATCCTGCATCGGGCCTCGCCGGCACCGGTGCGCCGGGCGATGGTCTGGAGTTCGGACCGCGGTATCAAAAATGCCGCCCTGGTTGTTGGTAATGTCGAGCAATGAGAGGGTCGTACATGCATCTCGTGGGTCCAATTCTGGAGGTCTTCGGCATCGCGTTTGGCCTTTACGGGTTGACTCTCTTCGTTCGCCAGCACTGGATTGTCTTTAAGCCCAGCCGTGATCTCGCCGCTTTTCCTTCCGATCTGGGACTAAGATACGAGGATCTACTTCTGACTACCGCCAGCGGGGTGCCCCTTCAGGGTTGGTATGTGGAGGGTTCCGATTCCGACAAAGTTATCCTCTGCTTTGCCGGATCGATTGGGAATATCAGCCACGAGGTGAGCACCATTGCGTATCTTGGATCTCTCGGTCCGGCCGTGGCAATCGTCGATTATCCGGGATTCGGCGCCAGCGGGGGACACCCCAGCGAGCGCGGATTTTATGAGGCTGCGGACGCGGTCTGGCAGCATGTCATTACCCAGCGTCGTCGAAAACCGGAGGACGTCATACTCTTCGGCCGCTCGCTCGGCGCAGCGGTTGCCGCGTACCTGGCCTCCCGCTATTCTTGCGGCACTTTGGTCTGCCACGGCGGTTTCGCCTCCGTGCCTGAGGTCGCGGCCAGCGCCTATCCCTTCGTTCCTGCCCGCTATTTTTGCTACATCCGTTTTAATACCCGAAAATATTTGCGACGCTGTAGTTGTCCCGTTCTGGTGTTGCACTCGGAAAGCGATACGGTAATTCCGTTTCGCCACGCGCTGCTCCTGTTCGAAGCAGCTTCTGAGCCGAAGCAGTTGCTTCGCCTTTATGGCAATCATTACGGAAACGACTGGCAAGCTACTCCCGGACTAAAACAATCACTCCGCGAATTTCTTGCGGGCAGAGAGCGAACATGGGCCTAGTACGCCGATTTGTTTCCAAGGAGACTCCGCAACTCGCCTCTCTTGGCGACGACGATGATCTTGTTCCCATGCGGTCCGAGGTCCGCACCTTGGCTCTGGCGGCCAAGGGATTCTTGTCGGAACAAGAGGGCGACCGCCTGTTCATCCTGGCACAGCGCTGCTCGCGGATTGCCCCCTGTGTGGAGATCGGCAGCTACTGCGGCAAGTCGACATTGTTTCTTGCCGAGGGATGCCGGTACGGCCGCTACAACTTGTTTTCCGTCGATCACCACCGTGGGTCCGTCGAACAGCAGCAAGGTGAGCCTTACTACGATCCCGAACTCTTCGACGAGCACACTCAGCGCCACAACTCTTTGCCCGAATTCCTGAAGAACGTGGAGCGCGCCGGCCTTTCGAATTGCGTGATACCCATGATTGGCGAATCCGAGCGCGTGGCCAAGAATCTCGCCGGTATTCCCGTCAGTATGCTATTCATCGACGGCGGCCATTCCCTCGCCGACGTCGAAGCCGATTTCGTTCACTGGAGCAAGTTGGTGCTACCCGGCGGCTATCTCTGTTTGCATGATATCTACTTGAATCCCGAGGATGGAGGCCAGGCCCCGCGACAAGTGTGGGAAAAGGCTCAATCCACTGGCTCATGGCGGAGTTTGGGAATCCTCGGCAGTCTGGGAGTGCTTTTCCGATGCCGCTGAAGTCCAGTTTCCGGAGTGGGCTGATTCAAAACGCGCGCTTTCTCGGACATTTTTCGCAAAAGCGGACGTCGGAATACCTGGTGCTCGGCCAGGATGGCGGGCAATCTGTTTCCCTCCGTGACGGTGTTTTATTCTTCTTCTCCGATTCCTTGCTGCTGACTTCCGATCGGCGCGCTGCCAGCGCCCACCCCTCTCCCATCCCTGTCCCGTCTTCCCTGCAGAGTGTCTTCCTGGCGAACTGCGCGGCGGTTTCCCAGGCGCCAAATATTCAATCTGCGCTGGCAAACTTAGAGTATTTCCTGGGCGACGATGGCATGCCCCGAGAGATATTGAAACCCACCGAGCGCGAACTCTTTCGCCGTCTCCGATTCTGGCCCGAACACGGCATCCTCCGGGATGGCCTCGTATACTTTTTCTATTTGGGATTGCAGACTACCGACCCTTCAACCGTCTGGGGATTTCGTACTCTGGGTGTCGGAGTAGCGGCCCTAGATCCTCGCACCGGAGAGTGCGAGCGCTTTACCCATCGCGGTGACTGGATATTCTGGCGTAATCCTGCCGAAGATTTCCATTTCGGAGTGCAGGCCCTGATCGAAGATTATCTCTATGTGTTTGGCTCGGTGCGCAGCGGTATTCAGAGCGAAGCTACTCTCGCTCGCGTAAGGCCCAGTCAAATAACCGACAGAAATGGTTATGAGTATCTGGTTTCGTCTGAGGGAATCTGGACGAACCGCTTCGAGGACGCCGGCACGCTTGGCCCCAGTGCGGCTGCTTACTCCGTTTCGTTCAATCCGCATTTCGGTTGCTACACGATGTGGTTAGTCGATGAGTACCGCAAGCGTCTCATGCTCCGTACAGCGGACAGAATTTGGGGCCCCTACAGCGACCCGATCGATCTGATTGGGCTACCGCATGATCCCAGCAGCGTGCTCGCTTATCTTGGATTTGAACATCCGCAATTCCAGCAGCAAAATGGCCGCAAAATCTTCCTGAGTTATTGCGAACCCCACTTTGCTTCCAGTTCTCTCATCACACTCACAATCGGAAATCCATGAACGCCAGAGATTCGAATTGGATCGTGGACCTGGCAGCCCAGTCCGTGCCGATGCAACGGCCGGCATTCGGGCTGTGTGGCGATTTCGCCCTGCGCTGGATGACCTACGGGCAATTCTGGGCGAACGCCCGCCGCGTCTCGGGACTTCTCGCCAACGCCCATGTCGAGCCTGGCAGCCGCATACTTCTCTGGGGGGCCAACTCACCGGAGTGGGTCGCCTGCCTGATGGGCGCGATGATGCGAGGAGTTGCAGTCGTACCTTTAGACGTGGATGCGCGCTCTGAAAACATAGCGCGCATCGCTAACGAGACCGACGCGAAACTGGTTTGGCACGGGCGCGAAGTCGACCCGTCATTTCTGGGCTTGCCATGTTTTCCGTTGGAAGCGATCGCAGACTCGCCCGAACCTGCGGCTCACGATGCTGTACCACTCAAACCCGAAGATACCGCAGCCATTCTCTACACTTCCGGAACGACATCCGAACCCCGTGGCGTGGTCTTGACCCACGGCAACATTCAGGCCCAGCTTGCCCGCTTCAGCAGGTGGCGCATGCTACTGTGCTGGTTCCCATTTCGCATGCTCGTGATTGCGCCCTTGAGTCACGTGCAGGGTTTCATCCTCGGAGCCTTCCTCCCGCTTTCTCTCGGGCTCAGTATTATTTTTGTCACATCCATGCATCCCGCGTACCTGCTGCGCGTGATTCGCGACTACCGCATCACCTTGCTGTCAACCGTGCCCCGCGTCCTGCAGGTACTTACGAAAGCCTTCGAATCCCGGTCCAGCGGCATACGTGGGTTGAGCATTGGCGACTGGCTGACAACCGAGCAGCGCGGCTGGATGCGCCGCCATGTGATGTTCACCCGAATGAACTCGGCCATTGGGTTCCGCTTTTGGGTCATTCTTGTTGGGGGCGCCGCCTTGCCGCGCTACGACGAGCAATTCTGGCGCGATGCCGGCCGTATTGTCGTGCAGGGTTACGGCCTCACTGAGACCACGGCGATTGTTGCGATCAACGGGCCCCTTTCGCGCAGCGTCGGTTCCATCGGAAAGCCGCTCGGCAATGTGTCGCTCAAACTTGCTGACGACGGAGAAATCCTCATTCGAGGCGCAACCGTAAGCCCCGGCTACTTCGGCGCAAAACCGTGCCCGGCTCGATCGGGGGAATACCTTCGCACTGGTGATCTAGCCCGTTCGGAAAAAGGCCGCCTCTATTTCGTTGGACGAAAGAAAGAGATGATCGTCACCGGCGAAGGCTTCAACGTCTATCCCAGCGACGTCGAGGGGGCATTGCTTCGAACTCCGGGCGTAGTGGATGCGGTCGTGTTGGGGCGCGAAGTGGGTGGTTGCGGAGAGGTGCATGCCGTCCTCCTGTTGCAATCCGGCAGCGACCCTACGCTCATCATCGCCTCAGCCAATGAAAACCTTGTGCCCTTCCAGCGAATTCGGGGTTGGACCGTCTGGCCCGAGGCGGATTTTCCCCGCACCAGTTTGATGAAGGTGCACAGAGACCAGGTGATCAGATCCTTGGAGGGCATAGCGGCTCCCCAGTTCCGGCCTGTCGGCCAGGCCCTGACTGTGGATGGAATAGCTGCTGAACGCGATCGTGGCAAGCAGGTCCGGTTGTTGGCCGAGTTCCTGCTGGAGGTGTCGCCGGAGATTTTGGAGAACCACCGGACCCAAGCTCTAGCCGATCTGGGGCTAAGTTCTCTCGATTTGGTTACGCTTCTCACCGAGTTAGAGCGGCGACGCGGCCGATGGCTGGACCACGCGGTGCTGCCCGCGAATCCTACGCTCGGAGACGCGTGCGCGCTGGCACGCGATGTTGAACCTTTAACTAGGCCAAGTCGGCTGCCATCGCGGCAGCCGGCCTGGGCCACTTCCCCAGTAGGTCGGGTGTTGCGCCAGATTGGGCGTCCAGTAGCGGTTGGCTACTGGTCGTTTTGCTGTGCCTCAGTTTCACTAACATGGGAGTCCGATTTGAGCAGTTTGCCTGAACGCTTTCTGCTCGCCGCTGCGCCTCACCGGCACTGGCTGGACGCGTTCGCGATCTGCTCAGTGCTGCCAGTGCGCTTCGCGCGGCGTCTGCTCATCACGACCAATCGCGACTTCCGCGAGTTCTTCAGCCCAACGCAGGAAGTCCGGCGGAGTGACCGACTCTCGGTCGGACTTGCCTATTACCTCGGTATGCCACTCACATTTCCATTTGCCATCCTTCCACACCAGGGAAGTACTCGCGAAGGGATGTTCGAAACCGCGCGGATGATTGATCGAGGGTATTGTCCGCTGGCGTTTCCCAAAGGCTTTGCCTTTGAGGAGGAATTTTCAGATCGGCACGATCCCGGTTTGGCCCTGCTGGCCAGCGAGAGCAATTTGCCGGTGGTACCGGTATGGATTACTGGCAATGGGGGTCTGGATCTGCGCCCGCGCTGTCGGCGAAAACGGGTGACAGTCGCTTTTGGGACACCGATCCACGGCAGGCCGCAGCGGACACCCTCGGAATTAATTACTCTTCTCGAAGCCCGGTGGCAGGAGATGAGGCGAGCCGCCGAGGCAGAAATAACATAAAACGGAAATTCACAGAATTTTGGAGTAAGATTGTCCAAATTTACCCTCGTTTGCGCCAGCATTGGCTGAGTAAGCTCCATGTATCGCCGGGCCGCGTTCGACTTGAACCACAATCCAAACAGGAGGATGTCATGTCAGAGGAAAACAAAGCAGTAGTTAAGAAAGCCTTCGACGCCATTAACCAAGGCGACGCAGCGCACCTCACTGCGAGCGTGGATCCCAAGCTGCAGAAAAGTTTTGAAACAGCATTCCACGCGGCCAAGGCCGGATTCAAGGATATGAAGTTGGAACTATTGGACTTGATCGCCGAAGGCGACAAAGTGGTTGCGCGCTGGGCGATGCGCGGCACGCATACCGGAGAGGCACCGTATGGCCGACTCGGTACGGTGACAGCGACGAACAAGCCCATCAACGTATCGGGGATTACGATTCTTCAGATCGCCGGCGGGAAAGTAATCAATACGTGGGGTGAGACGGGCGAGTTGGGCGGCCTACGACAGCTCGGGCTGATGGACCAGTACGCGAAAGCAATGCATGTTCGCTGAGTGAGCGGGAAGGTTACGCCCACATGACTGTGCTGCCGGATGTGTTGCGTGGGGCGCTGCCCGAAGAGCAGAGCCATTTTCCAGCCTTAGGCCCGAACGTTAATGGCTTACTGGTTTGGCCCAAGATCCCCTGTTCCTATTGGAGCTTCACCGGGATGCTTTCCGTGATTCCGGAAAGTACGATCATGCCACCACTCGGCCTGCTAACTCTAGCGGCGCTGTGTCCGAAGTCGTGGAATCTGCGGCTGATCGACTGCGCCTTTCAGGAGGTGACGGACTCCGATCTGCAGTGGGCCCATGTGGTATTGGTGAGTGCCATGCAGGTCCAGCGCGTGGACACCCACTCGATTTTGAGGCGCGCCCGTGCCTTAGGCGTCCGCACCATGATCGGTGGTCCCTACGCTAGCAGCCAGCCCGAAATACTGCTTCCATTGGCGGATCACGTTGTAGTGGGTGAACCCGACGAAGTTTTTGGGGAAATCGCTCATCAACTCGAGACCGGAGCCGCACAACACCTCTACCGGATCGAGCAAAAACCAGACGTGCGCCGAACCCCTCCGCCACGCTTCGATCTGCTCGAACTGGGCCGCTACGCTTCCATGGCGGTGCAATTCTCGCGCGGCTGCCCCTTCCAGTGCGAGTTCTGCGACATCATCACTATTTATGGGCGGCGCCCTCGGACCAAGACACCGGCCCAGGTCCTGGCCGACCTCGATCAACTCAATCGCTTGGGATGGCGGAAGCAAGTCTTTGTGGTGGACGACAACTTCATCGGCAATCACAAAATGGCGCTCGAACTGGCGCGTGAAATCGCAGAGTGGCAGCGAGTTCACGACTATCCCTTTGTGCTTTATACGGAAGCGTCGCTCGACATGGCACAGTATGCAGACCTGATCGAGGCGATGGTCCAAGCGAACTTTCTGTATGTTTTTATTGGCATTGAATCGCCCTCCGCGGAATCCCTCAAAGAAACCAAGAAATTCCAGAACCTTCGCTGTAATTCGCTCGACGCCGTGCGTTTCATCCAACACCGCGGGTTGTGGGTGACGGGCGGATTTATTGTTGGTTTCGATTCCGATACTCCAGACATTTTCCGGCGTCAGACTGAATTCATCCAACGCGCCGCCATACCCTGGGCAATGACCGGAGTGCTGCAGGCGCCGCCGACAACTCCGCTATTCAACCGCATGCGGCAGCAGGGGCGGTTGTTGGAAGAGAGCACAGCCAGCACGAACTTTCATTCTCCGAATTTTCGTACAGCCATGCCTCTGGAGGATCTGCTGACCGGACTCAAGCACATGTTGGAAGAACTTTACGAGCCGAAGCGGTTTTATGATCGCGCTCTGCGGTCGCTCGAACACTGGAAGGTACGCTCTCAGCAACACGCGGCCCCGGTTTCCGTTTCTTACCGGTTCGGCGTGGTGTGCCGCTCGTTGTGGCGTCAGGGATTGTTTTCCTCTTATCGCAAGGCGTATTGGAAATTTCTGGTCATACTGCTGGCGCGTTATAGCCGGCGGCCGCAGAAAATCTGGTTGGGATTTATTCTGCTTATCTCGGGCCATCATTTCATCAACTATTCAGCAGCCGTCTGTGCAGACCTGGAAAGTGAAATCGCCAGAGCCACCGCCGATGCCCGTTCGGGAGCTGACGGCCATCCGCCTTACCCTTCCCGCGGTTAAATGTTAGCGCCCAGTGACTGCGGCTCAGCTGGGCTGGCAGCGCCCGATCCTGAAGGCACTAGATTCCAGCTATGAGAAAAGTGGTCTTATTCGTTACCTACACGATGGCGAAGCCAATTGTGGGCGGAGCATTTATCAGGGCTGTACGCCTGGCTGGCGAGATGGCCAAGCGGGGCTGGCATCCGGTCATTGCGAATTGGGGGCCGCTGCTAGAAGATCCTAAGGTAGAAGAGGCAAGGGGGCCGGTCGAATTTGTTTTGCTGGACCGCGATCAGCCCGGCCTCACGCAGCGGGGCATGCAACGGCAGTTTGCTGGTTTTCATCCCGCCATTGTTGTCATGGGAGAAGGGCCATTTCCAGCGATGGAGCTCTTTTATAAGGCAGCCAGAAATCTGGATTGTCCGTTCGTCGTCCTCGATCAATTCTACAATCACGAACTCATGCCTTGGAGGAAGGGTGTGGACCTGGCTTTACTGTATGGGCTTGCCAGCGTCTGGGGCGATGAACTTCGTCTCGAACCGCCCTATGAAATTGTTTCTCCGTTCATTGAGACCGTCACGCCTCAGTGTGAGCTGCCTGTCCCTGAACGTCTGCACGGGCGCCAGTGGATTACGTTAGTAGCCTACGACGATTATGTCTGCCAGAGAGGGTTCGACCTGCTCGCGCGTTTGGATGATAAGGATGCCGCGATCGTCGCTATCAGCCGTGACCCTGAGACCTGCAGCCGCACGGCGTGTTTCCACGATATCGACTCGGCACGACTAATTACGCTCCCCCTCCAGAGCGATGCCAATGTTTTTGGATTTTTTGCCGCCAGCGCAGTGACACTCGTCTCCAATGGGTTTCTGCAGATCATGGAGGCGCTCGCTATGGCGAGTCCGGTGATCGCGTTGGAGAGAGGCGAGGGCGTTGGAATGACTGGGTTCAATATCGACCAGCGTTTCGTGCCCTACGTTTCGTTTGAGCACAACCTGGAGGAGCAGGCCGTACGCCTGAATCACTGGCTGAAGAAAAGCCCAATCAGCGCGGAGTTGCGTGCACGGCTCACTGCCGAGCGGCATGGGCTCCACTACTGTGTCAATCGAATCGAAGCCGTCTACCGACATTCACAAACTGAAAGCAAGTGGCGTAGAGCGGTGCGGCGATGGAGAGGCAAGATAGCTGGTTAAAGGTTCACGGCTGGGCGGGGGTGGTGAGAGTTGATTGTGGGCAGCTGGCAGCGACGTGGCGAGGCCGCGGGGATCCGCGAACGCGCAGTGTCCACCCGTATCCTTCCACTGCAACGGCTGCACTAAGTCCCGCGCCCAACTCCAATATCTGCATGGACCAGCGCCGGGTCTCCTTGGAGTCGCCGTAGACCTTCAGGTTCAGCCGGTCGCCTTCGGGGAGGACTTCAAATGCATCGAGCGGGAAGAGGAGCCCATCGCCGCGTGCCTTCAGGTAGGCTTCTTTGCCCGTCCAGCAGGTGAAGAATGCGGCTTGAAACAGCTCGCTGGGATGGGACAACACCCATGCTGCCTCGGCACGGGAGAAGAATCGTCTCGCCAGGCCCAAGGCGTCGACTTCGCGGCTCGTATCTTCGACATCAATTCCGACCTCGCGCCCGCGGCTGACGGCCAGCACCGCCGTATCACCCGAGTGGGAAAGGTTGAAACGGAAGTCGCTTTCTTCCGCTAGCTCTGGTTTCCCATGCTTCCCATAGCGAAGAGCTACAGCCGCCGACGAGATACCTAGATGATGCCCCAAAGCCTGGCGCAGCAAGGCGCGAGCGGTTACGAAAAGATCGTGTGCCCTCCGTAGCCGGTAGCGTAGTGCTCGGGCCCGTTCCGCACCGTCCAGAAGTTCGAAGGCTGCTTGAACGTCCTCGGGTCGGCCTGCCCGCGTTTGCCATATGTGTACTTCGTCCGTGGTCATGGATTCTCCGACGAGATCGTGAGCACTGACTCGTTTCTTGGCGAGTCATACTCTTTTAACGGCAGCTTGCTCACCAGAAACGGACCCAGCAGGAGCACATCGATATGGGTCGATGCAAAACACTCGACAGCGTCGGATGGAGTCTCCACAATTGGGTTTCCAGCGGTATTGAAGGACGTATTGAGCACAACCGGGACACCAGTCAGCGATCGAAAAGCTTCGATCACCCGATAGAAACCAGGATTTTCTTTGCGGGAAACGGTTTGAACGCGGCAGGATCCGTCCACATGGACAACCGCGGGAATGCGTTCGCGAACGCTTTCACGCACCGGGACCACGCGCAACATATACGGGCTGGGTCCCTTTAGATCAAACCATTCCGGAGCGCACTCCTCCAGCACCGCCGGCGCAAATGGCCGAAAGCTCTCCCTGTGTTTCACTCGCGCGTTGAGATAGTCCTTCATGTCTGCACTGAGAGGACTGGCAAGAATGCTACGGTTTCCCAAAGCTCGCGGTCCGTATTCTGCCGCACCAGCGAAGCGGGCGGTGATATATCCGTTTCGGATGCAGCGCGCAAGTACCAGCTCGGGGTTTTCCACTTTCTCAACCGGATAAGCTCCGTCTCGGCACGCTTCAATCATTTCCGACTCGGAATATTCAGGGCCAAGGTAATCGTGCAACTCTCGCAGTTGTGGCTTCCAGGCGGCGATCTCGTAAGCTCCAAACAGAGCACAGCCCAGCGCGTGACCTGGGTCGCCCGGATTCGGAGCAATGTAGAAGGCGTCGGGCGCGGCGGCCCGCACGGCAATCTCGTTAGCTACGCTATTAAGAGCTACGCCGCCAGCATAGACCAGGCGCTTCAGACCGGAGATGCGCAACGCCGCTCGAAAGGCATTAGTTACGATCTGCTCCAGGATGGCCTGTCCGGCGTAGGCCACATTGGAATGACGCTGCGTGATTTCTTCGTCCGGCCATCGCTCGGGCACATATTCCTGCAGCAGTTTCCGAAACTGCTTGTGGTCGTAAAAGCTGAAACTGCCATCCTGATGCAGGGTGAGTTGCGGCAGCACACGGTCTAGCAATTCCCGCTCGCCGTAAGGCGCCAGACCCATGGTCTTGCCTTCGTCCCCGAGCCGGAAGCCGACGTGGCGGGTGACGACTTCATACAACAGGCCGGCGCTGCTTTGTGGAAAATCCATCTGGCTGAGGGTACGGCAGCGGGGGAGATCACTCATCGCCGCGATAGTTCCGGACAGAGTCCGTCCTCCGAGACTTTCCAGTGACTCACCGGCTGCGTCTAACGTCAGGGTTGCGGCTTCTTCAAAGCCGCTTTGCCAGAATGCCTGCCGCTGGTGAATTTCATGATGTGTGATTGAGTCCGAAACCCACGCCTTGGGGAGCCATTCTCCCAGCCGGGGTCCGAGCCGCAGCCCGCAGGTAGCGAAATGACTGTCGCTGACCACCACCAGATCGATGTCCGGCGGGCGCAGATTCAGCCCTTTTACNNTTTTAAGAACCATCCCAGCCATTCGCTAATGGTCTCCTCGAAAATCCGCGAAGGGGGGAAGGCGCCATAACCATATTTCATGCAGAAATTAATGTGCTGGTCGATGGCCGACGCGGGGTTTCGCAGATCGTGGTCCTCGTCCTTGGCCAGAAGAAGAATCCGCTTGACCCCGGCCCAGCGTTCGAGCACTGAGCTGCGTAAAGCGCCCTCCGAGGTTACCAAGGCAAGGCTGGCGCCATGTCCAGTGCAGGCGAGTCCTAGTACCGTTCCTATTTTTGAGGGCGGAACATGCAGCATCTGCTGCACGCGCCCGCGCCACCATCCCCGCACCGGCTTAAGATTTTGGATTCGAGAATTCCGCATCAACGGTATCTCCGGCGACCTTGGTCTTGCTATTCTACTGGTGGAAAACAAAGTTGATACTGACCGTTTCCGGCAGCGCGACGATGGCTGCGAGAGTATCAGTAGACAGGCTACAATACCGATACTGATAAAGAGCAGCCTAGCGCAAGAAATGTCCGTGAGCATACAATGCTTTCTACCCCACGGGGCTGAACAAAAACTTTCCTACGCAAGATCAGGGGCGTCTTGGAGGTTCGATGGTCCAGCAATTCCCGTCCACAAACCCTTTGGATTTCGTCCGAAAATTCAGGAGCAACTACGTGAACCTGCATGATCTCTGGTCGGGTGACGGTAAGCAGGTGCCGGAAGGTGTCACCTTGCGTGACCCCAAACGCTCGCCCATCAAGGAAAGCAGCTTGCCGGAAGCGACCCAGGCGTTATTGGCCGAGTACCGGAAGGCGAATCCAGGCTTGAAGATCGTAATCGTGAAATACATGCGAACCGTGAATGGAGTTCCGGAAACCGTTGTCGACGATGGCTTGGAGCTCCCGCCCGAAGATGAATTCCTAAGCCTCTCGCAAACCGTCACACTGAGCACCCGCGATCACATCCGCGTCGTCACCGAAATCATCGTTGCGAGAAAGAAATAGTGGCAATCACGATTCCATACACGTTTAACGACCGCGACAAGTCCATCGAGTATACGGACGGCGATGCGGGAAAACCCCTGGTGCTGCTGCTCCATGGAGCCGGTGGCACGAGTCTCGATATGACTGCGCCCGATCAGCGAGGCTATCCGCATTACGATTACACCGAACCGTTCCCGCCGGACCGCGACGAGGGATGGTCGGCGTATCCGGGCGTGGGAGTGTGGTCGTTCACTCTGGACAATCCGAAGGAACCGCTCATCAGCTGGCAGCAGATTCTGCAGGATAATGGGTTCCCCACCGCAACCTATTCGCAGGTCGATTCCACCGGACCGATTCAGTCCGCAGAAGACGAGTTGGTAGTGGTGATCAACAAGCTGCAAATGCCCCCGGCGAAATTGGAGCTTCCAAATCTTCCGGCCAAGGAACTGGTGATTCTTGCCCACAGTCGGGGCGGTCTGCTCGCCCGGAAGGTTTTGAAAGACCATGCTGATCTGGTTCCCAATCTCACGACCGTGATTACCCTTGATTCTCCTCATCTGGGCAGTGAACTCGCGAATCTGGCCACCACACTAAACGATGTCATCCTGTGGTTCCCGAGTTCCATTCAGCCGTTGATTACGCAAGTGCTCGGAGATTTTGCTAACCTGGTCGCCCAACCGGCATGGCAAGAGCTCGCAGTGGGAAGTCCATTCCTTATGGACCTGGCGAACGGAGAGGGTGCTTTGCCCGGTGTGCGTTATTTCACCTTCGGTGGAATCAGCGTGAAACTGACCCGGCTGCTGAGCTGGGTTTACAACCTGGAAAGCGCAATTCCGCAATGGCACTGGCCGCCGTTTCATCACGTCATCGCGTTGATCGAGGTGCCAGTGATCTCGCCCGTGGCTAACAGTGTGCCTCCAGTTGTGGACGAGATCGCGAACGGGAAGGGCGACATTCTTACCGCCGACAAGCGTTGCCGCTTGCCTTTTGCGGTGCATCAGACCAATGCGATCAATCACCCCGAGTGTCTGTGGGACCCAGGGTTGCAGGCCCAAGTTTTATCGATCCTGGGGGATGATACGGGATTTTGGGAGTAGAGAAGCTGGACGGAGGAGAAATGGCACAGAAGAATAGAGCGGCCAGAAAAACCGCGGACAAGAGCTCAGAAGAAAGGTTTGATTTAGTGTTTCGCGAACTTTCCGGGCAAATTGGAGAAGCCCTGGAAGCCGGGCTGAGTCTTGCCATGAAACAAGCACAGGGCGCTATCTCAATAGTAGTTCAGCGCATGGTGGCAGATGCCGAGGGAGGCACGCCGGAAAAGGCGGTGCTCAATGAATCCGTGGCTGCGGCTAGAATGTTCTCCAAAGCGTCCCATATTGTCCCGCCGGTTGCAGGCGAGTTCACGAAGGCATCGTCATTCCTAGTCATGTCAACGGGATTGAAGCTCCTGCGTGCATTCAACCGCGAGATGAGAGCCCTCCGCTAATGTCGGGCTCCGCAGCGAGGCGCCGACCCGGTGTTGTCGGTCTTGCGAAAAGAAAGCTGCCTGTCGGCGTGCGGTCAATGGAGCTGCGGCAAGCTAAACCCGTTGACCCGGACGTCGCCGAGTTCCTGGCGGACGTCGATCGAGGCTTGCAGCCGCACCTCAAGAGCGCGCTGGAGCGAATCCCGGACCTGCATCCGCTCAAGGAAGGCCTGACCTATCAGGTCATGAGCGGAGGTAAGCGGATTCGGGCGGCGCTTTGTGTTACGAGCAGCGAAGTATTCGGCGCCGACGGCAGCCGTGCGCTTGACTTCGCAGCCACCATCGAACACCTGCAAAACTTTACTCTCATCCACGATGACATTGCTGACGGCGATACTCAGAGAAGATATCGCGAGTCCATCTGGAAGCGTTTCGGAGTGGCCCACGGCATAAATATTGGGGACACCTTTGCCTTGTTTGCGTCCCTGGGAATTCTGGATTCTGATTATCCCGAAAGCGAAAAGCTCGGCCTGATCAAGCTGGTTTCTGAGTATGGTCTCGAAATGATTGTTGGTCAGGCGCTCGACATCAACATGCGGCGGAACGATTGCGTCACAGAAAGTGAATACATGGATTGCACCAGGAAGAAGACGGGTGCGTTCCTGGCCATGGCGGCCGTCGGCGGCGGAATCATTGGCGGGGCGGATGCCAAAGATCTCTCGCTGCTGCGGGAGTTCGCACTGCTGGCCGGAACCGCATTCCAGATTAAAGACGACATCCTGGACATACACGGCTTTAAGGGACGCGATACCGGCTCAGACATTCTGGAAGGGAAAAGAACACTCCTGCTCATTCACGCATTGCGGGAAGGTTCGCCGCCAGACCGAATCAGGTTACTGCAAATTGTGAATAAACGCCGGAGCCTAAAGACCGCGGAAGAGGTGCAGTGGGCGTGCGATCTTATCCGCAAGACAGGCGCCATTGAGTATGCCGAACTGGTATCGACCGAACTGATCCATCAGGCTTGCGGCTATCTGTTCTCGCTGCCCGACAATGAACCCAAGTACCGGCTGATTCGCATCGCTACGTATTTGAGCAAGAGAATGCACTGATTAGAATTGGCACCGTTTATCCAAGTTGGGGGATGCTGATGCGTGTTGATTGTGGAGGGGCCAGATGAAGTGGCGGCCCCCGACTGTGGCATTCAGGAATTCGTTTAAGGCTTGCCTTCGACGAATTCTCGCCCAGGATCTCACTTCGCCCAGGAGGGCCAAAGTTGGATCGACGCAATCCGGATTATTTGTTCAGCCATAATTTGTCTCGCCGACCGAAACTGGATGGCCCCACTCTGCTCCAGAAAGCCTTCGACGCAGTCCGTCCTCGAATCGAGTTCCAGGAATGGAGGTGTCTGCAGAACGTCCTGCCGGACAGAATCCAGGTGTTGGGCTGCAGTCAGTCCTGCGAGACAGTTTTGACGCGTATTGCCGCGCACGTAGCGAATGGCCACGACATCAGGATTGTTTCTGCCAACTTGCGCGACAGCGCGGTAGCTTCCAGGCACGCAAACATTCATTTCACCATTCACGTTTCGTGGACGGACAATGACTCGTGGTTTGCGGAATCAGTCGAGATAGATGTACGCGTTTCTCTGCAAAGACGAGGCAGGCGATGGAGGGCTGGCGCGATTGAAGTGGTCAGTATCTCGCTGCCGACGCCATCGACGGAGATGAGTGAATCGGACGCCGGCTCCCCGGATTGTGATCGCGTGCTGGTGTGCGCGGCGGCGACGGAGCGGAGAAGCGGCTTGGGCGATCTGGAGAAAAGTTGTGCACGCATGCAAATTCCTCTTCGGGTTTTTGGCAAGGGTGGGCAGTGGAGAGGATTCAATCATAGCAAGCTCAAAGGTCTTTACTGGGAACTTGAAAAACACCACCATAAATACGATTACGTTTTGTTTACCGATGCTTTTGATTCGCTCATGGTATCGAGCCTGGATTCCATCCTTCAGAAATTTCTTGCCTTGGACACCCCGTTGTTATTCAGCGCCGAGGTGAACTGCTTTCCTTCCTCTCCCGGGCAGAAGGCAGAGGACTATCCGGAAGCACCGACCAAGTACCGCTTTCTGAATGCCGGGGGGTTCATTGGAAGAGTTGATTACATGCTTCAACTGATGCGGGAATGGAACGCCGTTAATTCAGCTGATTCCGGAATCGATCAGCAATGGTGGGCCCACCTGTATCTGTCCGGGACGACGCAAATTAAACTCGACTATTTTTGCGAGATATTCCAGTGTTTGTTCATGTGTGAAGATGATTTGGAAGTTCGCTCGTCGGTAATTCGGAATCGCATCACCGGTTCGTGCCCGTGCGTTATTCACGGCAATGGAGGAGCATCGTTAGGTCCTGCCGCCGACTTCATACTGGGACGTGCGCAACGACGATGGACACGGTTGGTGAAGCTTGGCGCAAAAGCGACGGCTATTTTCAATCCATTTGCCAGCAAAGCGACATTGGGTGGAACGTAACGGGGATAAATGGCGCTTCTAGAGCTAGTCTTGCACGTGGTGAGGCCAAAGGAGTCGATAGGCGTGTCGTGGAAAAGGTCAGATCCTTACCTACTGTTTCGCCGAGACAGGGAAGGTGACTGGCGGCAGACGGTATTCACATTATTGGCAGAGCATCTGCGCGGCCAAGGGGTAGCCGTCCGGACTGAGGACCGGGAGGCGTTCGGAGTGCGAAAGGTGGGTTTGCCAGGTCCTGCTGTCACCATTCGCGATTCTCTCGCCGTTCTTCAGAATGATCGCACGGGATCGTATTGGGTCCTCGACTGCCACGACTGGACACGGACCGATGACATAAGGCCTTTTCGGTGGGACCTTCGCTGTCGCGGGATGCTGAAGTGCCAGTATAGGTCCAGCGATATCAGCGGGTTTCGCACTCGCATTGTGCGCCCATGGACTTATTTCGATGCCAATTGGCCCCGGCAGCAGGACGCCCAGATACAATTGCGGAACTGCAGCCGTAGCGTCGCTCAGCTCTACTTTCGAGGGCAACTCTGGGAAGAAAGAAAAACGGTCGTTTTGATTCTGCAAAACCGAAAGGTGTTAAATCCCGATGCTACGGCCATTTCGCACAAAGAGTTCCTGCGGGAACTGGCTTCGCAGCGTTTGGCTCTGTCACTTCCGGGATTTGGCGATTTCTGTCATCGCGATGTTGAAGCTTTCGCTGTTGGAACTCCGGTGTTGCGTCCGACGGTCCGCAATCAGTTTCATAGCGAGTTGAAAGCGGATTTCCACTATGTGGGAGTCAACACCGACATTGCCAAGGATTCCGCGGCGGTGGTGGCTGCGCGAATTGAAGAGCGATACCGGGAAGTGATCGGCCAGACGGACTATCTCGCGGAGGTTGCTCGGAATGCAGCAGCCTGGTATGACCGCAATGTCCGCTTTCCCCAAAGCATGGTGTTGACGGCTAAGTTGCTGGGATTCGCTTGAGCCCATGTTGTCGATACAGGGTCGGTGACAGCTTCCTCTCTTGACACGGCCGAAGCGGTTAGCTCAGATATTGCAGAAGAATTTCGGCGGCCGAAAACGATCCATCCTCAGCACAGATTCCTTGTCCCAATCTCTGCGCTTGCTGACGGAACTTTGATTGCGTCATTACCATATGGATTGCGTTCGCCAAGTTATGTACCGTTATGTTGTGCGGAGACAAAGGAACGGGAGCGACTCCCAGCCGGTACAAGGTGTTCGCCCAGAACGATTGATCGAAAAAACCGGGCACCAGAATGGATGGCCGCTCGGCGCGCAGCGCGGCTGCGCTAGTGCCGGCCCCGCCGTGATGCACGATCGCCGTTACTTTGGGAAACAACCATCCATACGGAGCAAAATCAATGGTAAGGACGCCACTGGATTCCAGGTAACGGGCGATTGAGCCGCTGGTAATAACCACGGCCCGCTGCCCAGTTTGGTGGACGGCATGCTGAACAGTATGCAGCAAGTCAGGCTTGCCGTTGATCGAACTCAGGCAGACAGCGAGTGGCGCCGGGCCGTCCTCCAGAAACTGGGAGAGTTTCTCGGGCGGCGTCCAGTCCGCAGCGGAATCCAGAAACCAATAGCCAGTGACGTGGGTGTGTTCATTCCAATCAGCCGGCTTGGAAATTACGTGACGACTGAAGCCATAGAGCACCGGCGTCGTCGTGCGAGAGCTGATGGTGTTGACCGAACGTGGCGCCAACTGAAGACTTCTTCGCCACTGAGCGAAAATATCTCCGAACAAAAATTGAAAGGATCTCCGCGCCGCAAAATAGGTGCTGCGGTTGACAAGCTTCCCAAGTGAACGCGACCACGGCGACAAGTAATAGGGGAACCACTGGGTGGGTGTTTCCGGCTGCAAAAGGGCCCAGAAGAATGGCAGGCCGAGCTTTTCCGCAATATGCGGACCGGCAAAGCCGCTGCTGGAACTCACGATCGCATGGCATCCCGAACACGCTTCCATGCACTCGTCAAGCATGCGAACGAAAGGTTGGCGGCATTGTTCCATGACATGGCGAAGCGCCCATAGCTTGCGGGGGAGGCTGACTTGGGAAGACTGCCAGCAACGCCACGCAGAAGATGATTTAAGGGCAGCCGTGGGGTCGCAGAGGGAAAAGAACTCCAATCCGTGCCCGTTCACGAGTTCACGAAAGGGCGCGAACGTGATCAGCCGTACCGCCCAGCCCCGCTCCTGGAGAGCGCGCCCCAATGCGGCGTAAGGGTAGACGTCCCCGCGGGAACCAGCGGAAATCACAGCGATACTCTTCATGGCAACTCGCGCGCGGCCGTCACGCGCTGATTTCTGGCAGCGATTCTAATCGGCCAAGATGGCAAAGGCGCTCAGCCGTGAGCCCTCTTTCCAGGTGCTCGGTATTCTGGCGCTTCTGCTTCAGTTCGTGGGTCTGTGCAGCCTTCACGATCCCCTCGGCCCACCGTACCGCATCTTTGATTGCACTGATTGTCGCCAAAACTCTTTTCCCGCCACTATGCTGAGCGAGTCTACGGGCAGCAAGGCAATTTCCGCCCCCCATTGTAGCCGTGATTCAGCCGCCTTACGAGCGATTAGAGGGCTTTAGCGGTGTTTGGGCGAACACGGAAGTTGTCGTATGTATGGGTTAAGCCAACCTTGACATGGTGGACTTCGAGTTACTGTACACGACAGAACTCAGGAGGATGGACCCGGCGACTCCTAAGCTAGGCGTAGCGTGCTCGGGTATCGCCACAGTGAGAAGACTGCGGTCTCTACACACGGGTAGCGCGCTTCCACACGTGTACGGCCCTTGGGGAACGTGATTCGGCGGACGCGAGAAAGCTCCGGCGGCAATCTGCCGGAAAGTGATTGAAGCAAAGCTTACGGTAAGCTCGAAATCGAAATCTGGGACACGGGACATCAGACTCGCAGTTTCACGTATATCGACGATTGTCTGTTGGGCGTGCAGAAGATCATGAACTCCGAAATCCTGGAGCCGATCAATCTCGGATCAAGCGAGGCGGTCAGCATCAACCGGTTAGTCGATCTCGTTGAAGGGATCGCCGGGATTCGGCTGGAGCGCGACTACGATTCCCACGCGCCGCCGGGAGTGTAACAGCGACAATACGTTGATCAAGAAACTGCTGCTTTGGGAGTCCAGCATCACTTTGCAAGCCGGGTTGGAGAAGACCTACGACTAGATCTACGATCAGCACCTTGCACGCGAGAAGGGTTCAACTGGAGTTGTAAGGGAATTCGCCACTACAGGGCGGAGGAAAAAGCTAGTGTTGGAGGCGCCTCAAGAGAAGGTTGTTAAAGACCGTTGAGTATTAGAAGCCCTCTCGAATTCCTCTCCGGTGAAATGATGCGTGTTAGCTCGCCTATCTAAACATTTCTATCTAAATATTCTAAACATTCCTGTTCTTAGCAAATTAAGATGTCCGCTTTTTGAAGATTTATTTGCAGGCGATACTGGAAGAGCAGCGCCGCGCGGTGGAGAGTGTAGAGCGGTTGGTATTTGGACCCAAATGGACCCAAGTTGCAGAGTTGAACCAATCCACGTCGGGCAGCGTGAATTGAAAACAAAGAAGTAATTGGTCGGGGCGCGCGGATTTGAACCGCGGACCCCCTGCGCCCAAGGCAGGTGCGCTACCAGGCTGCGCTACGCCCCGACAAGACTAGCAGAATTCATTCTAAAGCACTTTCCAACTTGGTTTCCACTCCGAACCATGATTTCTGGCCTCGACCGTGTCAAAACCGTGCCATTATCGCGCTCACTGCACGGTGACCGTGCCAATTTGATCCCCTGCTTTTTCAGCAGACATTTCATTGGCACGGCGGTTGATCTTCTCCAGAGCTTCGCGCTTCATCTGCAATTTCATCTGCGAATACTTCTTGAAGACTTGCGCGTCTCCCTGGCGAAGCATTTGTGTTACCCACTCGTCCGCTACGCCGCCGGCACTGAGCCGCGTGGCATAGGTAGAGCGAAGATCGTAGATGCGAAAATACGTTACCTTGGCACGCCGCAAGGTCGCATGCCAGGTGGTTTTCAGAGTTCTTTGATGTCCGCTCGGGTTCTCATCGCTGGGAAACAGATACGGACTGCAGGGTGACAATCGCAGTTGGTCGCGGAACGCTTCGAGGGCCAAAGGTGTCAACGGTACCTCGGCCACGCCGTTCGGAGTCTTAGAATCCGGAATCCAAACCATCGCGTTCGTGAGATCAAGCTGCTCTTTCTTCATCGGCATGAGCTCCTTATAAACACGCAACCCTGTTTCGGTAATGATCCTCACAATGTTGCGCAAGGATTCGGGAGCATGGGCTTCGATGGTTCGCTGTTCCGACCAGGTCACGTAGTGCGGTCGGAACAAGCCTTTCACCGCAACCGGAAATTCCACCCCCGCACAAGGATTCGCCGGGAGTAGCTTTTTCCGAACCGCCACGTTCAACATGCGACGGAGCACCCGGAACTCCTGATGCACCGTGCTTGACTTCAGGATGCCCTTTTCCCGGTAACCATTAGACAGCTTGATGCGAACTCGCTGCCGAAGACGACTGCGAAGATAGTCTTCGATCGCGTCGGCTGTGATATCCACCAGCTTTCTGCCTGAGAATGCAGCCTTCAGATGGGTTGCACAGCGTACGTTCGCCTCATGAGTCTTCAGAGCCCGTATGGGCGGTCTCGAATAATTTTCGAGAAACGAACCCACCCATTCTTCAAAACCGAGAGCCTCTCCTTTCCGAATTGCCTCCAAGAGATTGCCGTCTCTGGCCTGCAGCCGCTCCCGAAGCTTGCGGCTGGCTTCCTGCCAGTCCTCGGTTCCGGTGGATTCTCTGCAACGTTTCCCGTTCCGATCACGGTAGCGAATCCAAAGAATCTTTCCATCGTTGCGAGAATAGACAATCCCGTCCTGCTTTCGTGGTTTAGACATTCACCATCTCCTGTCTGAATGAAGCGCGGAATGACTCGAGATCCGATTTGAGGAACCGGATGTTCCGACCCATTACGCGGAGATGGGGAATCTGCTTTCGTTCAACCCAAAGATACACAGTTTGCGAACTCACTCCAAGAAATTTTGCGGCCTCCTTCACGTTCATCGGAAGCTCGAGAGCGTGGTCCGGCGGCTCCTGCCGACCGCGCTCAAACGCGACTGACAGTTGTGAATGTTGGCTGGTTGCCATCGCCTACTCCTCGCACTCGGTCGAAAGACATGCGCAACTCGAAAGCAGATTGAGGTCCGCGGACCCCACTGCCGGTGCGTTTTACATCGGTTTTTCTTTTCGGTCAAAAGCCCCAGAAGCACCGTAATTCCTTTCTCAGCGCCGGTTGCATTGCGGATTTGACCGAAATTTCATTCGGGGTTAGGTTCCTGATACTCAGGACGTCAGAACCGTTCTGGGCTTTAGGAGTCACATGTGTTTTCATCCTTTGGGCAGCTTGGTGAAGGTCTTCGCGCCACTGGCTACATTGCCGATTCAATAGCAACAACAACGGTCTTTCTGGCGGCCAAGCTGCATAAGCCAGTGCTGCTGGAAGGGCCGACGGGCAGCGGCAAGACGCAACTCGCCTATGCGGTTGCCGAGGCTGCAAATACAAGTGTCGAGCGCCTACAGTGCTACGAGGGCATCAACGAAGAGAAAGCCATTGGGAAATTCGATGAGCCGCTGCAAAGGCTTTGCGTCGAATTGAAGTCCAAGTCTGCCAATGTTGATTGGGACTCCCTGCGGACCGAGTTGCACAGTCAGCAGTTCTTCGGCGCCGGGCCGCTTCTGCGCGCGTTGCAGTGCGAAAAGCCCTGTGTCTTGCTGATCGACGAACTGGACAAGGTGGACCACGCATTTGAAGCATTGTTGCTGGAACTGCTGAGCGTGTGGCAGTTGAGCATCCCGAAGCTGGGCACCATCAAAGCGCGAAGTATTCCCTTCGTTGTGTTGACCTCGAATGAAGAGAGGCGCATCGGGGATCCACTGCGCCGGCGCAGCTTCTATCTTCGCGTCGAACACCCCACTGCGGAGCGAGAAGCGGAGATTGTGGCGCTGAGAACGCCGGATTCCACACACGAATTCCATGCCGGTATGGCCGGACTCGCCAAGGCTCTGCGCGGCTGGAGCATGGAGAAACCGCCCTCGGTGTCAGAAATTCTGGATCTCGCCCAGGCACTCAAAGTTCTGGGAAGTGAACAAATTACGCCGGAGATGAGAGACATTCTCCTGCCGTTGCTGGCCAAAACTGAGGCCGATCGACGCAAGCTGCTCTTGCGGGATGGGTTTGCCAGCTTGATCTTTGACGCGCAGCAGTACAGCGCCGAAGCTCTGCGAAGGAGTGCGGCATGAGGCCAGCACTCATCTTGGCGCAAGTGCTTTCTGCAATCTCGATCTGCTGGGCGCNNGCGAGTCGCACTGGCAAGCATGCCCGGTCTCTCCTAAAGGCGCTGTAGGACTTATGCAGTTAATGCCCCTAACCGCTCAGCGACTCGGAGTGAGAGACCGCTGCAATATCGAGCAAAGCGTTTCAGGCGGCGTGCGCTACCTCGCCTGGCTGATGCAACAGTTTCATAACGATCTCAGGCTTGTGGCTGCCGCTTATTACGCTGGCGAAGACGTAGTCTACAGACGAGATCTCGCTTATCGAAATCCCGACGTAATTGCCTACGTGGCAAGAATTAGAACAACTTACCTCCGCCAGGCCGGAATTAAACCAAGAACTACGAACATCAGTTCGGAAAGAGATGTGAGATGAAAATTTGTTTGAGTTTGGTGCATCTGACAACGGCCAGTTTTCTGCTGCTGCATATAGCTTCAGCGCAGTCCGATCTTCCACAGGCGCGAATCGTGAGCCTGAATGTTGACCCGGAACAAGTTGTGGTCTTGCACTTGCGGCCAGGATACGTCAGTTCGGTGCGGGTGCTGGAGGAGGTGAGCTCGGTCGTACTGGGCGATCCGGGAGCCTTTAAGGCTGACCACTCCGAAGCCGAGCCGCAGTTGGTGTTTTTCAAAGCAACCAGCGTAAAACCTGCGCAAACCAACGCCCTGATTACCACCAGAGGAGGCCATGAGATCTCCCTGAGCCTGGTGAGCCAAGGCAAGTCAGACCGTAGTGAGCCCGTGGACTATGTTCTCAATTGTGAGCGCCCGCGCAGCTTTCTGATTGGGTCGACTCATCCCATCTTTGTGGTTGGCGAAACAAAAAACGTAGCTACAGAAAATCAGCCAACCAGCACTGCCCCAGAGGAGCCTGGCAGACAAGAACAGGATTTGCTCAGGGCAGAACACATTGAGAATCCGCATTGGGAAGGCAAGCAACTGCAGGTTGCGGTAGGACAGGCGATAGAGAAAGAGCAACAGATGGCCGTGCCGTTCGCCGTTCTGAATTCTTCTGCGCGGACCATTGAAGTACTGCCTCCGCAAATACAGCTTGCGGGGACATCGAAAGACAAGCATCGAAAGGCGATCAAGGCTGAGCCGGTTGCGATCAAAGACTACTGGATCACCTCGCGTAGACTCGCGCCTGGCGCCAGGGCCGACGGCATCGTTGTGTTCGAGCGTCCTACCTTCAAGGAATCCCGGGAACGGCTCTTGCTAGCGGTTGCCCAAGCGGAAGAGGTCGACCGTCCGGTCCTGGCGCCGATTGCGTTTGTGGCTCCGGTTTCGGGAGGTGCAAAGTGATTCATCCAAACGGACACAACGACAACGCTGCAGTCCTTCAGGAGCTAGAGGAAAATGAAGCTCGCAACAACGACCTGCCACTCTCTCCGGACGCAAACGTCCCAATTCCCGAGCTCGCAACCAGAGCAAAACAGAGAGTCCGGCAGCAGATCCGACAGAACCGGTTTGTGATCATCGGGGCTGGAGCGGTCGTCATCGCGTTGTTGATCTTTGTTGCTACGTCTATGCCCCATCGNNGTGGCGCCACTGCTACTGAAGACTTGGCATCGGAGAGCAG
Organism: Acidobacteriaceae bacterium; assembly: GCA_003162255.1. Taxonomy (GTDB): domain Bacteria; phylum Acidobacteriota; class Terriglobia; order Terriglobales; family Acidobacteriaceae; genus Acidiflorens. Next base: position 65,437 of record PMMJ01000131.1, read on the forward strand.
TGCCACGAGCAACGACAAGAGCCTGTTTCCGATCACCGATTCTGGCCGACCCGTCACAAAAGAAACTCACGAAGGCTTCCTGAACGAACGAGATCTACAACGAACTGCAACCAAGCTGCCACCGACGAGGTCGATGGCGAGCGGAGCGGGAACTTTGGGGTCGATACCGCCTTTCGGAGACCAGCAGACATGGCAAGCGCCGCCCTACCAGCCAGGCTC
>PMMJ01000390.1 GCA_003162255.1 Acidobacteriaceae bacterium
CCTGAGCGAAGTCGAAGGGTCCAGCCGGGCGGGGACGCCCGGCTCTCCACCTATCGGATCGACAGAAATAACTATCGCGCCATCACTTCGTGATATCGACGCTGGCGCGGGTGTTTTCCCACTCCATGCTTAGCGTGCACTTACTGCCCGCCGGGTCGAAAGCGATGGTGAAGTTCTCCACTGGCGCAGCCGTTTTCGAGACCGACATATCAACTCGCGCTAACTCGTCGGCTTCGTACTTGTACGGAATGCCCCACTCAGCGGTCTTCTTGTTGACGATCAGCGTCCACTTGTCAGCCTTAGGGATGGTAAAGATGGTGTAGCTGCCCGCCAGCACAGCCTTGCCACCCACGGTCAGATTCGCGTCGCTGACGAACGTGGTCGCTTCGTTCGCGCCGGTGCGCCAGACCTCGCCATACGGCACCAGCGCCTTCTCGCTCGCCGTGCCGAAAATTTTGCGCCCTTTCGCGCGCGGGCTGGAATAGTCGACTGTGATCGTTTTACCATCGGAAAACTTGCACTGCGCGCTCGCCGGCGGACTGGGCCTCTTGGATTTATCCGGCGCCATATTCATTTGCGCCGAGGCGAGAGTTGCAACCGCGAACAACGACGCTGCAATTAAGGCAAATTTCTTCATGATTTGTTCCTCCTGAAATAGCACTCAGCCATTAGCTTTTTTGCTCTAAGCATTTAGCAGTTAGCACTTCGCTAAGACATTTCGTCGGTTGCGGGCTTCCGAGCGCGCCCCATTCGCCTGAGACGCGATTCGCTTCAGCCAACGGCTAAAGGACAAGAGCTAAGGGTTGGGTTGCCAACGCTAAGAATTATACCCGCTTCCCCGTTTACAATCTGTCGATGGCCGTCTTCAACGAGAAACGGGAAGAGCTCGATCACTTCGAGCAGCGCATGGGCGTGCCCCGCGGACGCCTCGCCGTCACCATGGATCTGGTCACCGACGCCATGGCCCTCGTCGGCCAGCACGGCGTCTACTGCCAAAGCCAGCGCTGGCCCGGTAAGCCGGTCATGGATGTGCAGCTCATCATGAAAAATCTCACCGACGCCAAAGAGCTGATCCAGAGTGTGATGGAAGAACTCAAGCCCAAAGCCTGATTTTCCGGCTCGACGCCCTGACGCGAAACCGAAGTTTCCCTGCAGGCTGCGAACCCGGATCGCCGATTGCGGAAAAGACTTACAATCCAGATATGGAGCGCAAGATCTTCTGGGTCTCGTTCACCGTGCTTGGGCTGGCTGCCGATTTCGTCCTGCCGATCTGGTGGGCCCTGGGCGCGACCATTCCGATCGGATACGCGTCGTGGTGGGTGGCATACCGCAGCGGCTGGTTCGAGTAAAGCCCGTTCGAGTAAAGCCCGACTTGCGCTTTGCGCGGCCCGCATTATAATTCCACTACCGTATTTCCAATCTCACAGGGGCCATGAAATGAAAATCCAATTGAAGTGCTGTGCCGTGCTGTGCCTCGTCTTCACGCTTGCGCTGGCAAGCGTCGCTCAAACCACCGCAACCCCGGCGCCAATAACGTTAACGGCCGAGGAGCGTGACGCTGCGCTGAAGAGTCTGCAAGCCACCCACGACGCCTTCCTGCAATCCATCGCTGGGTTGTCGGACAAGCAATGGAGATTCAAGCCCGCGCCGGATCGCTGGTCGGTGGCCGAGGTGTCGGAGCACATTGCAGTCGCCGAGTCTGCGATCTTTGGCATGGTTCAGAGCAAGATCATGACATCCCCGGCCACACCCGAGAAGCGCGCTGAGGTTGCGGGAAAGGACGAGATAGTATTGGAGAAGGTCCCAGACCGCAGTCGCAAGGCGCAGGCGCCGGAATTCCTGAAACCAACCAATCGCTGGGCAACGCGCGAAGAACTCACCAAAGCCTTCGAAGACAGCCGCAGAGCGACGATGGACTACATACGCACCACCAACGACGATCTGCGCGATCACTTCTTCGCGCATCCGCTGCTGGGACAGATGGATGCGTATCAGTGGATTCTTCTGATCTCCGCGCACTCCGAGCGCCACACCAAGCAGATAGGNNCAGCCATGAAGTCGAAGGACCCCTACTCAGTCGGCACTTCCAATCCCATGTCAAGGCGTTCTCTCCCTTATTGGCGTGGGTCAGCTTCCCTGCACATGTGGACTGCGCCAGTTCCACTCCGGACACAATGACCGAGGATGTCCACGGAAGAGACTGTCGCTTTTACCGCCCAACCTTTTGGTCGAAAAAGTTGGCCATGATTTGCAGTGCCTCGGTGGTCTCGGGAAAGTCGAAGTGGTACCAGAAAGCGTGCGGCAGCGCCTCAAAGACGACCAGTTGCGCATCGTCACCCGCATGCAGCAAGGCACGATGCAACGTGGCCGTATCGCTCAACAGGATATCGCGGGTGCTGGTGACGAGAAGACTAGGCGGCATGCCGTGCAGGTCGGCGAAGATTGGCGAGAGGACCGGATCCTTACGATCGATCTTGCCCACGTACTGATCGTCAGGTAAATGACTAGGATCGATTGGTTCCATTCGCCCGGGAAGACCATTAAGGGTGAACATTTGCCAGGAGTCGCCGACGCGGCTGAAATCGGCATGGGCGGAAAAAATGCCGAGCGCGGCGGGCAGCGGCATGCCCAGTTGCTTCAGGCGGACGGCAACTTCAGCGGTCAAGATGGCTCCCGCTGACGTGCCGTAAATTCCGATGTTGTGCGGCTTGTAGGTTTTCAGCAACTCTTTGTAGACCGCGACAACATCATCGACAGCCGCCGGAAAAGGATTCTCCGGAGCGAGACGATAGTAGACGGAGACAACCTTGATCTTAGTCAGGTTGGCGATCGGCACACCTTCGATCAACGAGCCGGAGTCGGAATTGAAGCCGCCGCCGTGCAGATTGATGAGCACGCGATTGCCTTCCGCATTGGCGAGCGGCGTGATGATATCGGTGCGAACTCCCGCCATGCTGGTTTCCTCGACCTTCACGGGATAAAGCTTGCGCGCCTCGGCGGAGTCCATCTTGCGCCAGGCATCGGTACGCGTGCGGCGTTCGGCGAGCGACTCGGGCGGCCCCGCTCCCTTTAGCGATTCGAGGTTGAGAGATTCCAACCACTTCCGCGCTTCCGGACTGATGGTCGTCGGCATCGGAATGACGCGCGTGATGTGCGCCGTGCCGTCCGGGTCGAAGGTTGCCGAGTCCTGTGGAGCAGAGTTGGATTGGGCGGCGAGGGTGCAGACGAGTGTCAGCACTATAGCGGCGAGGCACAACCTGCGGACCTTCATGCGGATAGTTGTAACAGAGAGGTCAAGACGCGCGAAAGAGCAATTGCCTTGCCGGTGGAGCGCCGGCGTCCCCGGAATGGGACCCTTCGACTCCGCTCAGGGCAGGCTCGCGAGGCGCCCGTCGCTCCACCATCTGATTCCTACGCCAGCGTGTACTTCCCTGCTTCAATCGTCTTCTGCGCAATCTGCTGGCGCAGCGCAATCGTGTTGAACGGCTCGTGCTTGGACAACCGCCGCACGATCGCCAACTGCGTGCGCAGCATGTCGCCTTCGGCCACGTCGGCAATCACTTTCCTGGCCGCCGCTTCGACTTTCTCCAGCGCCTGCGTCAGATACACACGCGTCATCGCAATCGGTAGCGCAGCCGACGCTTCTCCTTTTTGCTCGACTATCTTCTGCGCGCGCAGCACCGCCGATTCCATGGCGTAAATCTCGATCGTCATATCCGCGATCGCGCCCATCACCTCTTGCTGCTCCTGAATCGCCATCATGTATTTCTGCGTGGCCGATCCGGCGATGAACAGGCCAAGCTTCTTCGCCTGCGCCACCAGTTTCCGCTCTTCCGCCAGCGGCCCTTCGATCTCCTCGCCAGCGGAGGGCCCGCTCAGCACCTCGTCCATCAACTTCTTGATCGCCGGCATCAGCGGCAACTGCCCGCTCATCGCCCGCTTCAGCAGAAATCCCGTGATGATCAGCCGGTTGATCTCGTTCGTGCCCTCGAAAATACGGTTGATGCGCGCATCGCGATACGCCCGTTCCGCCGGATACTCTTCCACAAAGCCATACCCGGCAAAAATCTGCAGCGACTCGTCGACCACGAAATCGACCATCTCCGAGCCCCACACTTTCAGGATCGAGCACTCGACCGCATACTCCTCGATCGCCTTGCGCCGTTCTTTGGCGGCGTCCGGACTCGCCGAGTCGATTTCCGACAGCAGCGCATCCATCATCCCCACCGTGCGATAGACCAGCGATTCGCCGACATAGATCAGCGTCGCCATGTTCGCGATCTTTTCCCGCACCAGTCCGAAATCGCTGATCGTCTTGCCGAACGCCTTGCGCTGCTTGGCATAGGCCACGGCGCTCTCGATTGAAACCCGCGCCCCGCCCACGCACATCGCGCCCAGTTTGAAGCGTCCAACGTTCAGGATGTTGAAGGCGATGACATGCCCCCTGCCAATCTCGCCGAGCAGATTCTCAACCGGCACCTGGCAGTCATTCAGGATGATGGGACAAGTGGATGATCCGCGGATGCCCATCTTGTGCTCTTCGGCGCCGACGGAAAATCCGGGAAAAGTTCTCTCGACCAGAAACGCCGAAAACTTTTCGCCGTCGATTTTCGCGAACACCGTGAACAGATCGGCAAAGCCCGCATTAGTGATCCACATCTTTTCGCCGTTCAGGAGGTAGTGCTTGCCGTCCGGCGAAAGCACGGCACGGGCGCGGCAATTGAGGGCGTCGGACCCGGAAGTCGCTTCCGACAATGCATACGCGCCAACCGTCTCTCCGGAAGCCAGCCGCGGCAGATATTTCTTCTTCTGCTCTTCCGTGCCGAAATAGACGATGGGTAACGTGCCAATGCCGCTGTGCGCGCCCCAAGTGGTGGCAAACCCCGCGTACTTGGCAATGTGGTCGGCGATGATGGCGGCGGTAACTTTGTCCATTTCGAGGCCGCCGTAGGCCTCGGGAATCTCAACCCCGCTGAGGCCGAGGTCGCCAGCTTTTTTCAGCAGATCGCGCGAGACCGCGAAATCCTTGTGTTCGATCTTCTCGGCCTGGGGCAGAATTTCGTTGACGGCAAACTCTTCGGTCGTCTGCCCGATCATCTGGTGCTGCTCGGAGAAATCTTCCGGGGTAAGGACATCGGCAGTCTGCCGCTCTTCCAGCAGAAAGCTGCCGCCGGAAATCTTGGTCTTGGGGATTGCTGTGGTGGCCATGATCAGGGTCCTCTCAGCGCAACGAAAAACGTCAACCACTAAGGGCACAAAGGTTCACGAAGGAAAGCCCCAGGTTCTTCTTCGTGAACCTTCGTGTCCTTGGTGGTTAAAGCCTTCACTTCCATCCAGTACCGTTTACAAATCTCTTGATGCCGTCTTTCAGATGAACAACGTTGAAGTTTATGAGAAGTCCGAGAGATCGTCCACTCAGTTTTAAGTACGAAATAATTTGCGCTTGATGAACCGGCGCAATCGCGTCCACTGACTTCAGTTCGACAATAACCAGATCTTCCACCAAGAGATCGATCCGGTAGCCGATGTCCAGTTTGACGCCATCATAGACCACCGGCAAACCAACTTGTGCATCCGACTTGAGTCCTGCCTTTCTGAGCTCATATTGCAAACAGGCTGTATAAGTGCTCTCCAGGAGCCCAGGCCCAAGTTCAGAATGAACCCGCATTGCCGCCGTAATCACGACGTGGCTAATCTCCTGGACATTGTTTCGACTGATCGTAACCGTAGCCATGGCCTCCGTTATTGCCGTTCCTGAGACCACTCGCTAGGAGGTACGTCACACAGCAATTGTTCAGTTTTCCTTCGTGCACCTTCGTGCCCTTGGTGGTTCAAGCTTCTCTGTTAACCACGAAGGGCACAAAGGTACACGAACGAAGTCCCCTCTAGTTCAGATTTTCGAATATCCCCGCCGCGCCCATNNGCCCCCGAGCAGCCCAGCGGATGCCCCAGCGCGATCGCGCCCCCGTTAGGATTCACGCGCTCAGAATCCATTCCGGCTTCCCGGATCACCGCCAGCGACTGCGCCGCAAACGCCTCGTTCAGCTCGATCACATCAATGTCCGAGAGCTTCAATCCCGCCAGCTTCAGTACCTTCGGGATGGCAAACACCGGCCCGAGGCCCATCTCTTCCGGCTTGTATCCAGCGGTGGCAAACGCAACATACCGCGCCAGCGGAGCAATGCCCAGAGCCTGAGCCCGCTCAGCCGACATCACCACCGCCGCCGCCGCGCCATCCAACATCTGCGAAGAATTCCCCGCCGTGGTCACGCCCTTCACGTGAAACGCAGCCTTCAGCGCGCCCAGAGCCTCAAGAGAAGTATCGGCGCGCGGCCCCTCGTCCACTTTGAAAGAAATTTCCTGTCGTTTCGGATTAGGATTCGGCTTCGATCCATTCGGAGTAGTAAAGCTAACCGGCACCGCAACCGTCTCCTCCTCGAACTTGCCCGCCGCAATCGCCGTCAGCGCCTTCTGATGGCTGCGCAATGAAAACTCGTCGCACTGCGTCCGCGTGATGCCAAAGCGCGCCGCCACCCGCTCCGCCGTCAGCCCCATCGAAAGGTAAGCATCCGGATAATGATCCACCAGCCACGGATTAGGCGAAATCTTATTCCCGCCCATGGGGATCATCGACATCGATTCCGTCCCGCCCGCCACCATCACCTCGGCGCCGCCCGTCATGATGCGCTCGGCCGCCATGGCAATCGCCTGCAAGCCGGACGAACAGAACCGATTGATCGTCACCGCCGACACCTCCACCGGCAGCCCCGCGCGCAGCGAAGCAATGCGAGCCACGTTCATCCCCTGCTCCGCCTCAGGCATGGCGCAGCCCAGGATGACGTCTTCAATTTCTTTGGGATCAAGCTGCGGCACCCGATCGAGCGCTCCCTTGATAGCAACGGCAGCCAGCTCATCAGGACGCGTAGCTCGAAGCGTTCCCTTGAAAGCGCGCCCCACCGGAGTGCGGACGGAAGATACTAGAACGACTTCTCGCATGGGAAACTCCGTGGCTATTGTAGCGCGGAGCGCGGATGGATTTGCGAAGCACCCACATACTCGGCTGTGAGCTGAAAAGCAAAGGCCGGCCCTCTGCCATCATCTTCTACGAAGTGTCATCCTGAGCGGAGTTATCGGTCGCGAAGCGAGCGACAACGCAGTCGAAGAGCCTGCCCTGAGCGAAGCCGAAGGGACCCCTACACCTCGCACACCTGCAGGAATATAGAAAGGCATTCTCACGAAACTACGGGTGCCCCATTCATTCGCGTTCTTTGCGAATGAGTGGGCAACCGTACCTCTCCCATCTCCAGTTGTCGACCCGGACGACTTTCGACTTCCATCGACGTGAATCCCACTCATCACACAGAACGTAATGAGTGGGGTACGCGGCAAAAAGAGGAAAAAAGGAAAAATGGCTCGAAAGTGTGCACTTGGCTTACCTCCCACAAAGCTAAGCTAAGGCTTGACTATCGCTGGCGCAACTGCCACGCTCTGTCTAGCGCAAACCGTAACCGTGGAAGCCCTAGCAAATCCCGTGATGCTTACCTGGGCTCGGGAGTCGGCGAGCCTGACCCAAGATGCAGTTGCGAAGAAGGTCGGTGTCAAGATAGATCGCATCCGCGCCTGGGAAGCTGGCCAAGAACGCCCCTCGGTCGCCCAGCTCCGCAATTTTGCAGCGGCTACAAAGAGACCGTTGGCCGTTTTTTATCTCTCGGAACCTCCCCAAACGTTCGATGCTCTTCACGACTTCCGCGCTGTGACTGGCAGCGACGGGTCACCTCCTATGACGCCCGAACTCGCGTTCGAGATCAGGAAAGCATACGACCGCAGAGAATGGGCGCTTGAACTCATAGGCGATCTGCAGCTTACTCCTCCGTCTTTCGATGTCCGGGTTCGCCTAAACGATGATCCGGAAGCGGCCGCCAGTAATATTCGCGATGCCCTCGGTGTTCGAACTGAGATGCAAAACCAGTGGCGTGTCGATAGTGAGGCTTTTCGTGAGTGGCGCACTCTTCTCGAGCGCATAGGCGTTCTGACGTTCCAAGCTACTGGTCTGGAAGTCGAAGAGGCGCGCGGATTTTCCATTTCTCTAAAACCACTGCCGGCCGTCGTCGTCAATATCAAGGACGCGTATCGGGGACGCATCTTCACATTGCTCCACGAGACCACCCACATCGCCCTAAATGAGGGCGGAATATGCGACCTCGACGACAATCAGCGGCGAAATGCGAGTGCTCAAATCGAAACCTTCTGCAACCGGGTTGCAGGAGCCGTTCTGTTTCCCAGAAAAGACCTTTTGGCTACGAACGAGTTTCGCAGTCACCACTCGGCGGATATGACTTGGTCTGATGCAGAAATCCAGTCGCTATCGCGAAGATTTGGAGGCAGCAGAGAAGCATTACTCGTTCGATTACTCTCGCTAGGCTGCACCAATGAGAAGTTCTATTACAAGAAGCGCGACGACTACAGAATCGAATATGCCAAATGGAAAAACCAGCGGAAAGAAGGTTTTGCGCCACCCCACGTTGTCTCTTTGTCCAGCGCCGGGCCTCTCTTTACTACTCTGGTCATAGAAAACTTCAACCGCGAGCACATCACGGCTAGTGACGTATCGGATTATCTGAGGGTCAGGGTTAAACATCTGCCAGAAATCCAGCGCGACTATGCGCGACCGGAACTGGTGGGCCAAGGAGAGTAGTGGCCTATAGCATCGATTCGAGCGGCGTTCTCGATGTGTTTCGCTACTATCCGCCCGACGTGTTTCCTTCCATCTGGATGCAGATGGATGCCGCAGCATTGGGCGGCACTATTCTTGCAGTCGATGAAGTCTTTAGGGAACTCGAGAAGAAGGATGACGTCGCCTTCCAATGGCTGAAAGCTCGCCGCGGGATGGTTGTGGCGCTCGACACAGAGATTCAGCAAAGAGTCGCCGCAATACTTTCCGTTCATCCGAGGCTGATTGACACTAGGCGGAACAGATCCTCCGGCGACCCCTTTGTCATTGCACTTGCCCAAGCGCGAGGCGGCAGCGTTGTAACAGGAGAGAAGCCCTCCGGTGTAATCGCAAAACCGAATATTCCCGATGTGTGTGCTGTGCTCAAGATTCCCTGTATGAACGTGCTCACCATGTTCCGAAACGAAGGGTGGAGGGCTTGAATGCCCTCTCGATGTCCTTTCGCGGTGAGGATCTACGCCCTCATCCCCTCCCCTTCTTCAACTCCCGCGTCCACCCCAGCCTCCGCGCCGTCTTCCCTCCCGCCTCGGCCTCGGGAACCATCTGATACAGGACCGAGAGACTGGGCCCGCCAGAATGTCGTCGGGATCCCTCGCCCTTTTCATCACAAACAGCCAGTGAGCACGGTGCCCCAGGTTCGCGCCCGTGTTTTGGGCGCTAACCTAGGTTCACTCCGGGAGCTGACGGTTTCATCACAATCGACTAGCGCCGGGTGCGCAACTACCAGATAGTCTGCACCAACTTGGCTTGGCGAATGCGCTCGTCCGCCGTGACCAGCGGCGCGCCTTCCACCATGGCGGTGGCCGCGATCAGCCGGTCGGCCGGGTCCTTCGGAAAGCTGGACGGTAATTCGACGGCAAAGGCGGCTATCTCCGGGGTGATCGGCTGAACCATAACCCGTGACGCGGTTTCCCTAACGAACGACTCCACACTGCCCACAACTTGAATGCGGCCATTCTCCGCCAGCCATGCCAGTTCCCACAAGGTAATCGCGGCGATGGCCACACCGGTTTTCTCTCGCGCACCTTTCTCGCGCCCGTCTTTCTCCCGCTCATGGCGAATCGCCTCGCGGGCCTTCTTCGACAGCCGCTTCGGATCGCTGGCCATCCAGATCAGAACATGAGTGTCCAGAAAAATCACTCGCACTCCCAATCTCTTAGCGGAGTGGCTGGTTGCACGATATCGCCGACGATCTTCACCTTGCCCACCATATAGCCAAAAATGTCATCCGCCGGTCTTTCCGCCGGAACCAGTTTGGCTACAGGCCTACCGTGTTTGGTGATCAAAACCGGTTCCCCGCTTTGCAGAACCTGGTCCATAATCGCCAGGCATTGCGCCTTGAATGTGCCGGCTGCCATTTCCTTCATCGCGCTGCCTCCGTGTCCAACAATATAGTCATATTATCATGACCATGCCGAAAACGACGAACCCAGACTCCTGCACCCTTTCACCACGGATCATCCCGGTCCGGAATAAATGATTCCGAAATAAATTGACTTAAAACCAATCGCGCGCGACAATAAAGTCCGATTGGGGCAGTTTGGAGGTCCGTCCACCGAGACGGCCCTCGAAGCTGCCCCAAACCTGTTTTGAGCGCTCTTTGAGCACGTAAGTCATTGATTTTTAAATATTTTACCCGCAAGTCCTTTAAATCCAAAGATTTTGCGGGAATTTCCCCCTAACCCCATGATTCCACAAGGTGGGGGGGAGGGGGGGTACCCGATACTAACTGGTTAACACCCAGAAAAAACGGATCAATGAGCCAACAACTCGATCAGACCTCGGAGGTTCTCACAGGCTAACCAGCACCGCCCTTTTTCAGTTGCTGCTTCCATCCCAGCACTCGCGCCTTGTTCCCTTCGGCCTCGGCCTCTGGAACCATTCCTTTTTTCTGATACAGGATCGAGAGGCTGGTGTGCGCCAGAATGTCGTCGGGATCGATTTCCGAGATTCGTTGGGCAACAACGATCGCTTCGTCAAGCCGGTTGAGATCCTGCAGCGCCCGGCTCAGCCCATGCAGCGCGTCGGTGAACTTCGGATCGGCCGCCACTGCCTTCCGGTACTCCTCGACCGCCTGCTCGTGGTGGCCTTCGAGAACCAGATCGAGCGCGGCGTAGTAGTGGCCTTCAGCCAGTTGGCGGGCGGTGGCGGAGCTGGCCGGATCGTCGGACATAAGAATGGACTTAGGTGATTCTAGCAAGCGAGGCGGTCAGACCAGCCGCAGTTGACACACGACACTTAATCTTTTGGAGAAGTGGGAGCTAAGGTGTCCGCTTAAGGGTGAGACTCAGCGGCGCCACGCCTTGCTTCCAAGTGCCGGTGATCTGGGAATGCTCCTGGTCCATGGTGCCGTCATAAAAAGCGGGAATGCTGCTGCATTCGAAGTGCAGTGTGCGCGCCTTGTAAGTTATGGCAGTAATCTGAATGCCCGAGGTGTCCTGGTCAGGGTAGTCGATCGTGCCACTGAGACTTCCGTCCTGCGCGGCGGAAATGTGCACCACGATGCGCTTCTTCGGCTGGGCGCCGGGATCGAGCGTTCCCTCCCAATTTCCGACGATCCCGGATCTATCCTGGGCCGGAGTGAAAGCGGACGCAATTCCCATTACCAGCATCAGCGCGAGGAAAAAACGGAACGATGATGCGCGGCGCTTTTTCATGGTCGATCTCCTGACTGCCTCGTTTCTACGAACTTAATTTCCGGCTAAAGCTCGACCGCGATCATGGCCGGAACTACCAGGTAGTGTACGACGATTCGACGATTAGCGATGAAATCGCAGATTAGGGGGCTGACGGCTCCGGCTTCCAGCGCAGCACCGGCTTGCGCGCCGCCGCAGTCTCATCCAGACGCGAAATGCGCGTGTTGTGCGGAGCGTCGAGCACGTACTGCGGATCTTCCTCCACTTCTTCCGCGATCGACTTCATGGCCTCGATGAAAAGATCCAGTTCTTCTTTCGGCTCGCTCTCGGTCGGCTCAATCATCAGCGTATCGTGAACAGGGAATGAAACTGTTGGAGCGTGGAAGCCGTAATCCATCAATCGCTTTGAGATATCCTCCACGTCAACGCCGCATTTCTCTTTGAACTCTTTCATGTTGAGAATAAATTCATGGGCGACCCTGCCGTTCTTCCCCCGGTAGAGAATTTGAAAATGCGGTTCGAGCTTTGCTTTTAAGTAATTGGCATTGAGAATCGCGTACCGTGTTGCTTCTCTCACTCCTTCACTGCCGAGCATTCTAATGTACGCGTACGAAATGAGAAGGATGCTCGCACTGGACCATGGGGCAGAGGCGACTGCATGAAGGGCTTTCTCCCCGCCGGTTTTGACAACCGGATGACCCGGCAAATACGGTGCAAGATGTTTGGCAACGCAGATCGGTCCCATACCCGGGCCGCCTCCGCCATGGGGGATACTGAAAGTTTTATGCAGGTTGATATGACAAACGTCGGCGCCGATAATTGCAGGACTTGTGACGCCGACCTGAGCGTTTAAGTTTGCGCCGTCCATGTACACCTGTCC
>PMMJ01000526.1 GCA_003162255.1 Acidobacteriaceae bacterium
TAGATGTGGTCGCCGGAGAGGATGAGCACGTGCTTGGGCTGCTCGGAGCCGATGGAATAGATGTTCTGATAGACCGCGTCGGCCGTCCCCATGTACCAGTTCTGGCTGACCCGCTGCATGGGCGGCAGGATTTCGATGAACTCGCCGATTTCATTGCCGAAAATGTTCCAGCCTTCGCGGATCTGACGATTGAGCGAGAGCGCCTTGTATTGCGTGAGAATAAAGACGCGGCGCAAACCGGAGTTGACGCAGTTGGAAAGCGTAACGTCGATGATGCGGTAGATGCCGCCGAAGGTTACAGCGGGCTTGGCGCGGTCGCGGGTGAGCGGATAGAGGCGCTCGCCGGCGCCTCCGGCAAGCAAGATTCCGAGAGTATCTTTCATTGCCACACCTGATAGATGCAGCGCACAACCCGGACGCTGCCAAGAGTCAACGCGACATACTAGCACAGGCAGCGCGTTCTGGCCGGAGCGGCTCGGTACACAAGAAGCAGCAGAGCAGGCATTCGGCCATGGGAGCCCGGTTTCGAACAAGTGCCGGCGATCAAGTCAGCGCTCATCCGCCGCGCCAAAAAAAGACTGAACTGATGGCTGAAAGCTGAGAGCTGACAGCTACCTAGCAGTGCACGATCTTGTCACTCTTGATCCCGCGGGTGGCGTTGCGCGAATCCACCACCAGCCTGGCGTCGTTAACGATCTTTTTGTAGTCGTAGTCCGTGTGATCGGTGACGATGAGCACGCAGTCGTACTGGCCGAGATTGTGGAGCGACGAACACTTCATCTGCAGGTCGTACTTGCGGCCGCGGCCGACGAAGGGGAAGTAGGGGTCGTTATAGCTGACCACAGCGCCCTCTTTCTGCAGCAACTCGATGATGGTGAGAGCGGGTGACTCGCGCAGATCGTCAATATCTTTTTTGTAGGCAACTCCCAGAACCAGAACTTTGGATCCGTTGATGGCCTTCTTCTGCCGGTTGAGCGCCGAGATGGTGGAGGCGATCACGTTGTAGGGCATGGCCACGTTGATTTCGCCCGCCAGTTCGATGAAACGGGTGCGGAAGTCGAACTCCTTCGCTTTCCAGGAAAGATAGAAGGGGTCGACCGGAATGCAGTGTCCGCCCAGACCTGGCCCGGGATAAAACGCATGAAAGCCGAAGGGCTTGGTGGCGGCGGCGTCGATGATCTCCCAAATGTTGAGGTCCATGCGCAGGCAGAGCATCTTGAGTTCGTTGACCAGCGCGATGTTGACGCAGCGGTAGATGTTTTCCAGCAACTTAGTCATCTCCGCGGCAGCGGGTGAAGAGACGGGAACGGTGCGGCGGAAGATGGAGCCGTAGAGCGCGGCTGCGATTTCGCTGGCCTGGAGATCGAGTCCGCCAATTACCTTCGGAATATCGTGACGAGCGACTTGAGTGTTGCCGGGGTCCTCGCGCTCCGGCGAAAATGCGACCCAGATATCGTTGTCGCCGGCGGCGCCGTGGCGGGAGGCCCTCAGGCCGGCCTTGTTCTCCTGCTCGAGAATCGGAATCAGGACTTCTTCGGTGGTGCCGGGGTAGGTGGTGCTCTCGAGGATCACGATCTGGCCAGCGCGCAGATGCGGCGCCACGGCGTGGGCGGTGTTGGTGATGTAGCTGAGATCGGGCTCGTGATATTCGTTGAGCGGGGTGGGGACGCAGATGATGATCGCATCCATGGCGGTGATCTGCGAATAGTCGGCCGTGGCTTTAAAGCCGTTCGACTTGGCGGCCGCGATCTCCTCGGGCGTGATGCGGAAAATGTAGGTGCCCCCGCTGTCGAGGGTGTCGATTTTTCGCTGATCGATATCGAATCCGGTGACGGCAAATTTCTGCTCGCTGTAGAGGAGGGCGAGCGGCAGTCCGACATAGCCGAGGCCGATGATTCCGATCCGAGCCGTGCGCGCATCGATGCGGCTTTTCAGGCCAGTAAAGAGGGAAGAAGCGGTGAGTTGAGTATTCATATGAGAGTGATAATTCTAGCATTGAGGTCGAGGGGGCAGCGGAAGTCATGGCTCGCTTAAGTACTCTCGCGCGATTTTCATGCAATATCTAAAGAGCGGATTGCGATTTCGATTACCGCCGGAATCGCATTGCCCCGTGCAGTGGTTCCCTTAGAGTGTGTTTTCATAAATGGTTTTGGGTGGGTTCTCGGGAAGGGCACGGCTTCACAGCCCGCGGAAAAACTCTGATTCAGGAAGGTTTTTGGGAAGGGCACGAGTTCACTCGTGCCGTAAGTCGTTGAGTATGCGTTTGCGCTTTAGCGCCTGAGGTGTGCTTTTTGTGCCTGGATGAGTCTTTCCACAGCCTTTCCAGCCGTGCCGCCACAAGTTGCATAAACACTGGGCTTTAGCCCCTGAGGGAACTGGTCACGTCGTCTGAAAACGGTTGAAGCACGCTCTTGTAACATGCGAGGTTTGGTAACATACGTCTCAGATGCGATTCTTCCGGTTAATCACAGTGTTGTTGTTGGTCATCCTCCTCGCGGCGCTTGCGAGCCAGGCGGCGCGCTTTTTGGTCGTGGACGAACCTGAAAAGTCTGACGTCATCTTGGTGCTGGCTGGGGAGACCATTGTCCGTCCCGACCACGCTCTGGAGTTGCTGCGCCAGGGCATGGCGCCCCGCGTGTTCATCGATGTTCAGACGCGAGCCCAGATCTACGATCAGCAACTGGTCGACATTGCGCGGAAATACGTGAGCGGCCTGGCGGAGGCAAACCTCGTCTCGGTGTGCCCGACTGCCGGGTTCTCGACCAACACTGAGGCCCCTGACGTGATCCCATGCCTGCAGTCGCTGGGCGCACATCGGGTGCTGATCGTAACCTCCGAGTATCACACCCGCCGCGCCTTGGCCATCTTCCGCCGTCGCCTGCCGCAATACAAATTCAGTGTAGCCGCGGCTCGAGATCCGGAGCATTTCGGCGACGCGTGGTGGACGAACCGCGAATGGACGAAGACCACTCTTGCCGAGTGGTCGAAGATGCTGTGGTGGGAAGCGGTGGACCGCTGGCGATAGTCAGTACCCAGTTGCCAGTACCCGGTACCCAGTACCCAGTTTAAAACCCGTACTCGCCGCCATTTTCCGAATTGCGCCTTTAACTGGATACTGGGTACTGGGTACTGGCAACTTTCTTTGCTGTGCGATAGTTTGAAGGCTATTCACCCATCGGAGGTTCCATGTCGCAAGTCAAGATTACGGTGCGCAAGAACGGTTCTTTGCGCGTAGACGATCCCAACGGCGTTGTCGAAATGGTGGACGCCGATGGCAACCAGTACGACTTGACGGGCAAGACGGCGTTCTCTCTTTGCCGCTGTGGCGCCTCCGCCAACCGGCCCTTCTGCGACGGTAGTCACAACAAGATCGCCTTCCAGGCGTCCGATACGGCGATTAAGATCGGCTAAGTGCCGAGGCCACCCTCTCAAAACTTGTCAGCCCGAGCGAAGGAGGGTGCCCTAGGTTTCGATTTTGAGACCTGGGAGACCACAACGCCTCAACTGCAAATTCACTCGATCAGAGAGCTAGTGTCTAACTGGAAACCGGGGTGGCGAAATGTCGTGCCCGGGGCTTTCTTGTGATCTAGCATAGTTCGTGGATAAGTGTCGCCGGAGCCGCCGGCGCTAGTTTTCGAATCGACGTTCTCAGGCCGAAGGATTTTTTGCCTGCTAACTCTATGGGCCCATCGGAAAAAACACAGCACGCCATTCGGCGCAGCACGCGGCTGCCGCTGGAAGTTCCGGTGCTCGTGACCAGCCTCGACGCTGCCTCGCCATTTTCCGAGCCCTGCAACACCACGCTGGTGAACGCGCACGGATGTGGGCTGATCGTTCCACGCGCGATTAAGCAGGGCATTCAGGTCCGCCTGGAAATCGTTTCGGCAAAACGGCACACCACGGCGCTGGTGGCGGAGGTGGTTCCACTGGGCGGCGATCCCGAGACCTGGCTGGTCGGCCTGGAACTGGAGGTGCCGGGCAACTTCTGGGGAATCGAGTATGCGCCCGCGGATTGGAAGATCGAGGAGACCGCGCTGCCTGCCGCGGAACAGCACGCAGATCAAGCGCCGGGCGCGGCGAAGCGACGCTGGCGCCTGACCGACATCAGCGCGGGCGCCTGCTACCTGGAGACGGCTGCGCCATTTCCCGCCGGCACTCCCGTGCTGCTGAGTATCCGGGCGTTGGACACGGAGTGTCTGCTGGACGGAGTGGTGCGGGTGTCTCACGCGCAAACCGGAATGGGAGTCGAGTTCACGGGAACGCCCGCGCACGATCGGCGGGCGCAGGTGGAGGAACTGATCGGACGGTTGACGGGCAATCGCGAGGTCCCGAAAATTTTCGTGGGCAGAAAGGAAGACCGGAAAGAACTTCGGAAGGAAGTTCGGGAAAAAGAAGGCCAGCTCGCGGCGCCGAATGATGCGCCCGACGCCGCACTCCACGACGAGGGGCCCGACCCGCTCCTGGAGTTGATTCGCTCGGGAGCGTCGTTGACCGCGGAGCAGTTGCTGAGCGATCTGCGAGCGCAGCGGCTCGGCAATCGCCGCGATCCGCGGATTGATCTGGCGTTGCCGGTGTTGCTTTCCGGAACCGACCTGAGCGGCCGTCCTCTGGATCAGAGAGTGATGACGGTCAATATAAGCCGTCGAGGCGCTCTGCTCGAAGGCATTCACGGAATGCTTGGACAGGGCGACATAATTTCTCTTGCCCGCCTGCACAAGAGGGAAGAGTTTCGAGTGGCGTGGGTCGGGAAAGAAGATACGGCGGCGGAAGGTCAGATCGGAGTGAGAGCGGTCGATCCGAATACTTCGTTCTGGGATGAAGTACTCGCCGCAACGGCGGAGTCCGGGCTCGGGACGGCCAGCGGGAGCGACGGGACGGGGCGCTAGCGTCGGCGGAGCGACAAGAAATGATACACTGCCTCGCCGGAGGCATTTGTGTCATCTGAAGCGAACAAGGAACGGGATCGAGCACTGGGGATGGGCGCGCGGATCACGCGCCGGGATTTTCTAAACGGAGTCGCACTGACGACGGGAGCGGCCGCCATTCATGGCCTCGTCCCTCCTGAAATGTGGGCGGCCGCAGCCGCCGATCTGGAAGGGCAGCACGTTCCCGCGCAAAGTGTCCCAGGTTACTATCCTCCGGGCAAGACCGGCCTGCGCGGAAGTCACGCCGGGTCGTTCGAAACCATGCACAAACTCCGCGACGGCGCCTTCTGGGACGATGCTCCCAAGGCCGTGGACACTGGCGAATCCTATGATCTGGTGATCGTCGGCGGAGGCATCAGCGGACTCGCCGCGGCGCACTTCTTCCGCAAGGCGGCTGGCGATAAGGCGCGCGTCCTGATTCTTGACAATCACGATGACTTCGGCGGACACGCGAAGCGCAACGAATTTCGTGCGGGCAACCGCACGATCCTCGGATTCGGCGGCACCTACTCCATCGAAAGCCCGTCGCCATACAGCGCAGTCGCGAAGGCTCTGATCGAAGAGCTTGGCATCGATGTGCCTTCGTATCCCAAGTACGTCAACAAGGATCTCTATCGTTCGTTAGGCCTGAAGCCGCACATCTTTTTCGACAAGGAAACGTTTGGGACCGACAAGCTGGTCGCGAACGCGGTGCATACCGGAGGAGATGAGAGCGGTCTCAGCGACGAGGCCAACGAAGCGGCCTTGCGGGAGTTTCTGAAAGAAGCCCCGCTCTCGGCAAAAGCCAAGCAGGATTTTCAGCGCCTGTTGACGGAAGAGAAGGATTATTTCCCCGGTCTCAGTTCCGACGAGAAAAAGGCGCGCATGGCGCGCGTGAGCTATGCGAAATACCTGACCGGCACGATTGGCGTGAGCGACGAAATTGTGAAGTTGTTCCAGGCCTTCCCGCATCCGCTGTTCGGCGTGGGCATCGATGCGGTCGCGGCGCAGGACGCCTGGGGCCTGGGAATGCCGGGATTTGACGGCCTCAGACTCGATCCCGCACCGGGCAAGGGGATGAACCGCGACGCCATTCGCAGCGACGAAGCGGAAAAATATTTCTTCCACTTTCCCGACGGCAACGCTTCGATCGCGCGGCTGCTGGTGCGCAAGCTGATTCCAGCGGCCATTCCGGGAAGCTCGGCCACCGACGTAGTGCTGGCGAAGGCCAATTACTCGAAGCTCGACGAGTCGTCGTCCGCGATGCGTATCCGGCTGAACAGCACGGTGGTCAAGGTAAATCACCGGGGCGATCCGGCCTCGGCGAAAGAAGTGGAAATCAGCTACTTTACCGGGAAGAGCCTCCAGACGGTGCGCGCCGCGAACTGCATTCTGGCGTGCTGGCATGTGGTGATTCCGTACATCGCGCAAGAATTGCCGGACGCGCAGAAAGAAGCGCTGGCTTCGGCGCAGAAAGTTCCGCTGCTCTACAACAACGTNNAGCATCGGCGGCTATGAATGCACGAAAAAGCCGGACGAGCCCATCGTGGTGCACATGATGAAGGCGGCCTGCAAGCCCGGACGCCCGGCGCGTGAGCAGCATAAGCTGGGGCGCATTCAGCTCTATACCACGACGTTCGAGACTTACGAGCGCAACATCCGCGAGCAACTGGCGCGGATGCTGGGTGCGGGCGGATTCGACCCGGCGCGCGACATCCTGGAAATCACGGTCAATCGCTGGCCGCACGGCTACGCCTATGAATACAATTCGCTGTTCGACCAGTTCTGGTTGGAAGGCGGTGAGACTCCGTGTCAGGTGGCGCGCAAACCGTTCGGGCGCCTGGCGATCGCGAACGCGGACGCGGACGCCTACGCGTACACCGACTGCGCCATCGATCAGGCGCATCGCGCGGTACAGGAGTTGAAGAAGAATTAGTGTGGCGCGGGCGCCCCCGCCCGCGTAAGGCGGCGAGTGAGTGATCTGGGTTTTGGGGTTTTTGATCTAAGGACAGATTGCTTACGGGTTTTTGTCCTCAGGGTGCGTGGCGTTCGCGTCGGCTGACGCGGGCGGCGCGCCCGCGCCACACAAAGCAAGGAGGTTATAAATGCCTGTCCGTTCTGCGAAACGTCCTGCGAAATCGCAACCGAAGGCGGATCGTCCGTTTGCGCCCGGCTATGGCATTGTTGGGGCCAAAGAGGGTAAGGGCCTGCTTCCATGGGCCTGGGTTGCTAGAAAAATGAACGGCTGCCGGACCTTCTGGCTGGCCACGATTCGCCCCCGTCTTCATGCGGGTCAGGGACGTCCGCATGTGATGCCGGTGTGGGGAGTGTGGCTCGACGACGCGTTCTTTTTTTCGACCGGACGTAAATCCCGCAAAGGTCAGAACCTCGCCGCCAATCCCGCGTGCACGATTACGAACGACGATGGCGAAGAAGCGGTGATCGTCGAAGGCTCCGCCGAGGAAGTTAAGGGCGCAGCCGTTTTGGAGCGCTTTGCGGCTGCTTACATAAAGAAATACAAGATGGACCCGCTGGGCATGGGAGAGCCGATCTTCCGCGTCCGGCCTAGCCGAGTCTTCGGTTTCGTGGAAAAGACCTTTCCGCAGTCCGCAACCCGATGGAAACTATGATGCATAGTAATGAAAGCCCCCGTTGGTAACGGGTTTCGGGGGTTGCTCCGCAATTCTCAGAAAGCGTGATTTTGTGGTTGCCGTCTGGCCGTTGGTATGGAAAAATGAGTTCTGCCCGATAGAGATAAGGCAATTCCTGTCTCTGCGGTGATGAAGTTCCTTCCCCCTTAAATCTGCTGTTTGTCTAAAAACGGCTGGTGCTTCGAAAAAGTGAGCATTGTCCCCCGAGGCGTTGGCCCACGAACGCAATTGTTTTCCAGACGATCTCCGTGTGGTGATGGAACTTCATGACGAGCGGGGCCGTCTCTTCCGGGTTGCAGGATTGGAATGCTGAAACTATGAATCGTGATCGAAAAGTGAGCCATATGCCGCGTCCACAGCCGGTTACAACGTTGGCCGTTATTTTCTTCCTCTGCCTGGGATTTTCCATGGCCAGGGGGCAGAACAATGTCCTGACTCAGCACAACGACAACACGCGGTCGGGTTTGAATGCGAATGAGACCTTGCTGACGCCCGCGAACGTCAACGTGAATAGTTTCGGAAAGCTCTTCGCACAGAGTGTCGACGGCATCATCGTCGGGCAACCGCTTTATGCCAGCGGTGTTTTGATGAACGATGGCCATGTGCACAACGTTGTTTATGTCGCGACGCAGAACAACACGGTGTACGCGTTCGACGCCGATAGCACGCAGGGCCATAACGCTTCTCCGCTGTGGTCGGTGAGCCTGAACGATGGCGGGACTCCCGATCCGATCGCCGACTGGGGATGCACGGGGTTGAACTACTATACCGAAATCGGGATCATGGGCACGCCGGTGATCGATCCGGGCAAGACGACGCTTTACGTCGTGGCCAAGACGATCACCGGGACAGGGACCAACGCGGTGCGCAACTTCAGTCTGCATGCCCTGGATATCACCACGGGCAACGATTTGCTAGGCGGCCCAGTGATCATTACCGGCACGGCGCAGTCGAGCAATGGGTCGGGAACCTTCAATCCCATCTTCCAAATGCAACGGCCCGCGCTGCTGCTGCAAAACGGCGTGGTCTACATTGGATTTGGTGGAAACGGCTGCGACGAATATGCCTACAACGGCTGGCTCTTTGCTTACAACTCCCAGACGCTGCAACAGAAGGCCGCTTTCCTGGTTACTCCCGATGGAAACCGCGGTTCGATCTGGCAAGGTGGAAGCGGTCCGGCGGCCGACGAGAATGGCTATATTTACGTGGCCACCGCGAACGGAACGTACGACGGGCCGGTGGGAGGCAACGACTTTGGCGACAGCGTGCTGAAGATGGGGTGGAACCAGGATGATTTCGGCGTGCTCGATTTCTTTACGCCTTATAACCAAAAGCAGCTCGCGCAAGCGGATCTGGACTTGGGCTCGGCGGGACCCCTGATTCTTCCGGATCAGCCCGGCCTCTATCCGCACGAACTGATTGCGGGAGGAAAGCAGGGCACTCTCTACCTGGTCAACCGCGATAACGCGGGGCAGTTCAACGCCACTACTGACAATGTCATTCAGGAAATTCCCCGGGCCGTCGTGAGTGAACTCACCGGCGTGCCTTCCTACTGGAACAACAGCGTGTATGTGGCCGGAGAGTTGGACTATATCAAGCAGTTCTCTCTGCTCAACGGACTGCTCACGCCACAGCCGGTTTCCCAGACCCCGATTTTCTTTGCCAGCCTCGGTCCGGCGTCGACCTCGATTAGCGCAAACGGGAACAGCAATGGAATCCTCTGGGTGGTCCGGCACGGCAACCCGGCCCTGTTCGCCTTCGATCCCACCAACCTCGCGAACGAGTTCTACGACAGCACGCAAGCGCTGAAACTGCGGGACAAGTTGGGCCTGGTCGCACGCTTCGTAACTCCGACCATTTCGAATGGCAAGGTGTATGTCGGCGGAACGGCCGCTCTGCAGGTGTATGGGCTGCTGCCGTCGCTCAAGGTGGCGACCGGCAATAACCAGGCGGGCGTGGAAAAATCCATTTTGCCAGTGCCGCTGAGTGTGGTGGCCACCACTTCCTCTGCCTACGGTTCTGCGCCGCTGGCGGGCATACCTGTGACCTGCAAGGACGGAGGAGTTGGCGGGGTGTTTACGCCAAGCCAGCCGCAGACGACGAATGCGACCGGAGCCGTGACCTTCACTTATCAGCTTCCCTCCAAGCCCCAAGCAGTGACCATCACTTGCTCCAGCACGGGTTATATCGGCACTTCGTTCGCCGAAACGAGCACGGTGGGCGCTCCAACGCGAATGCTCATTTCTTCCGGGAACAACCAAACGGCGGCGCCAAATACGCCGCTGGCAGCGCCTCTGGTCGTGACGGTGGTTGACGCTCACGGCTATGGCGTGCCGGGAGTGAGCGTGAGCTTCACGGATAACGGCGCCGGCGGGACTTTCGTCGCCACTCCGGTGATCACTGGTTCGACTGGAACAGCCGCGGTGCAATACACGACCGGCCCAAATGCGGGGAAGGTCATCATTACTGCTTCGACGACGGGGGTCAAGGCGCTGAAACTCGGGGTGACCGTGCAGTAGAGACGATTGCGCTCAGGATGGCAATTCGTTAAACTTCAGCCCGGCAATTGCTTTTCGCGCTGACAGGTGGGCTCCCGTCAGCAGTAGCATCCCCGACAGAAACGCCCAGAACATCAGGCTGACCGAGATGGCGAACGGCCCGTACACTTCGGCGAAATTCAGCCGGGGCAGGGCGAAGATGTAAGCGTACTTCAGCAGTTCGGAAAGCAATCCCATGATCACCGCCGCCGGCAGGACTGCCTGGGCCGAAACCTTGCCATTCGGCAACAGCCAGTAGACGAGGAAGAAGATGGCGATGCTGGCTCCGATCGAAAAGATCTTCATGGTCACAAAGTCCGCCAGCTGCACATACCATGCGCCGTATCCGTGCAGCGCGCTCTTCACGATGGCAAAGTTTCCAGCGGTCAATCCTACCGAGAGCAGGGCAAGCGATCCGCAGGCAAACACCAGGCCGAGCGACATCAACTGATTTCCCAGGTACGAGCGATTGTTGCGAAATCCCCAGACGCGGTTCAGCGCAACTTCGAGCGGCAGAAAAATTCCGGTGGAAGTAACCAGCAGCATGACCAGCGAGAACACTTGCGCGCGATGGTGCGCCGTGACCAGCGCATTCAGGTTCCGGATCACGAATTCCTGGCCAGTCGGAAGCGAGTCGCGCAGCAGGTTCTCGACTACGGAGTACATCAACTGGGAATGAAAGACGTATCGAACCAGCGTCATCAGCACCAGCAGGAACGGAAAGAACGACAGGATGGCGTTGGCGGCGACGGAGAAGGCGAAGGTGTGCACCTCGGTCTGCAGCAGATAGCGCGCAGTGGAGCGTACGATGCCTTCGGCCGGAGAGGCGTGCAACTCGGCCGCTCCCTGCTTGTCGGAGGGCCGTATGGGAGTGATGGAAGACACGGGTTTCTCAAATATTATCAAATACTTACGGTTTTCCGTCGAGGCACGCCGGTTCCGGCCCCAACGGCATGTTTGATTGAAGCCCGGGGTCATGTTCATTTTTCTGCTTATTCTCAGCAATTTCGCTCTTGCCAACTGCAATCTTCCTGCTATCATCTGGTGCTTCGCCAGCCGGACCCGGTTGGCGAGTGTACAGCAGGGTTGGACGTTTCTGTGCCGGCAGTCCGATATCGAGCTTTCGTTTTCGCGGCTCCACGGAATTTCGTCGCGGGCAACCGTTCGGCGGAATGCCGCGGCGCCGTTTCTGTTAGTGCGGTATGGCCTGCGCGCGGCGACGCCAGCAAGAAATTCTTACCGTTGCTTTGAGGGGATGTCCCGGATCGAATGTCCTGGATAGCAGGGCGACAGAATCGGGGCAAACAGACAAGGGACGGAAGAATAATTCTTAGCATTGGTGCGAAAGGAGTTTTTTGTGAGAGAGAAGGGTACTGTGAAGTGGTTCAACGGGGCGAAGGGATACGGATTCATCCAGCGTTCCACGGGCGAGGACGTGTTCGTGCATTTTTCGGCCATCCAGGAGAACGGCTACCGCTCGCTGAACGAAGGCGAGACCGTCGAGTTCGATCTGCTTAAAGGACCGAAGGGCTTTCAGGCAGGCAACGTAGTGCGCGCGGCATAAAATTTCCCCCACCAGTTCGCAAACCCTCTCGGATGGGTCGGGAGGGTTTTTTGTTGCGCCGAAACTCTCGAACAAACGCGAGAGGTGGTGTACCCCGGTTCATTCGGGTCAATGTCCATAGACAAACCCGCGTTACACTTCTCCGTTAAAGTGTAATCGGCGAGAAAAATAGCATCTGGATCGTCGAAACCGGCGGGACGGCCTCGATCATGGTTCGCGGTGCTCCAATATCTTTGCGAGATCCAGCGTTATGCCTACGTGCCCAAATACATTCGTCTCCTTCAGCAGCTGGGTTTGGTTCGCGTAGCCGCATGTCAGCGGAACGGACACTCCTGTCAGGAGCGGAATGCTAAGTTTAAGCTGCGTCTGATAGACCGGTGCCTTTGTGCCCCATTGCCCCTGGCCCGATACATCCAGAGTCAACTCTTTTGAAGTCTTTCCCGTCTCTTGCGACCACAAAGGGAACTGTATGTCGCCACTTGCTCGAAACTGCTTCTTTGCAGCGCTAGTGGCGCTCTTTTCGGTGTAGTCAAAGCCGAGGTTACTACTCGTTAATATCTTCCCGGACGTGCCGAAAGCTGACTTGTCAAAAACAAACGCAAATCGGTGCAACGCACCGCCGTTATCCAGTTTTAGGTTTGCTTGGTAGGTAGCTGACAGCTGCGGAGCCACAAGAATTCCTTTTAATATCTTCGACACGAGCTCATGGTATTGGGCGCTGGCCTTAACTTCGGGCCCCAAGAACTTGTCGATATTTTTCTTGTCCACGTCGGTAAGCTTGTTCCATGTACTGCTCCAATTCTTCGTCGTCGAGTCGGCACCATATTTTTCATCGAGATATTGTGTGATGGCGAGAATTGCGGCCGCAGACGGAGTTACTTGCTCAGATAGCGCGCTGCCAATCTGCTCAAAAAGCGGGGAATTGTGAGAATTTGAAGCATCCCTCCTCGCCCAAATCACCGCTTTTCCGCCTACGATCACTCCCCTTTGGGATGTACTCGGCCCCATTGTCGCGCCCGCGGACGACGTGGCGAATGGTAGAGCACCCCTATCTTGCGGTGTCGACGATGACCCCGAAGCCGTGCCCGACCCTGTGGTTTTGCTGCTGTCAGGCAAATCGCGACCGAGCAACAAGCTGAAGCGCCGCCAGTTCAATCCGTGTGAATATACAGACGGATCGAGTGAATCCTTCTTTTCTATCCAATTGCGGAGCGCGTATGCCGTTACTGATCCTGTGGTGCTCGTAGTGTTAGGCTGAGAGGACGCACTGCTTAGTCCCGCCGCGTCCAGCGCCATGCTGGCCAGATCCGAAACCGAACTTTTGTCGACAAGCGAAGATGCGGTTGCCGAACTGGAGGGCGCCTGTGCATTCTTGGCAGGATCTTTCTGTGCGGCAGTCACTTCGGCAGCGGGGAGTTGCTTAATTGTGAGCTGATCGATTCGACAGTTTACAAACGTCGAGAAGTCAGGGGGACTGTCGCAGTTCAGCCCTTGAGCCGCCTTTTGTTGACCAGCCGATTCGCTTTGAGCCATGCACGTGCTTACCAGCGCGAGGCTGCAGGCCACAACGTATGCAGATATCTTATGCCAGTGTGACATCGAGTGGCTCCCTGTAGGCGTCATGAGGGTCGAAGCTGTTATAGGTGATGTCTTGGATCGTAACGTTCCCCGGCTGCTTAACCACGAGCAGTCGATACTGCACCACGGCGGCGAACGATAGGGCAACTACATAGACATCCATGACGTTGATGGGTTGGTCGAGGGTATACACAGGGCCGTCTGGAGCAGGGACCGACTGTGGCGACAGATACCAGGTGTAAACGGGCAAGGGCTGGTTCGATACGCTCGCAAGGAGCCTGTGCGCGCAGCCAAACGCCCAGATAGGATTCGCGCCGCTGGCAAACAGCCTATATTGAAGAATTTCATTGGCGACCAAGGGGGTAGCGCCCAAATTGGTCGTAACGGTGCGCTTCCCTGAAACCATCATTTGTGTGGTCAGCATCTTTCTTCCTCCGTGTTCTATAAAGTCCTCACACCTTTATTTAAAGACGAACCAAGAGCGACCAGTACTAATCAGACGGATGATCGAGGACGAGCACACCGTGGAACGAAAAACCAACGGGCGATGGGCCAAGGCGTGTTCCTCCTCCGAAAGCTGTCACAAGCCTCAGGAAAACGCACGACGCTTCTCTCCTCCGCTAAACGCGGAAGAACCTAGGCAACCTGAGAATCTTGTCGCTCGGGGAAGTCATCGTCAGAATGCACGAATGAAGTTTCTATTCGCGGCCCACCTAGAATTCTGAACCGATGATCACGGCAAGCTAAATTACGCTCAAGAAAAAGTCAAATGAAAAATACGTAAACCGAGCAAGTTAGATTAAGGGTGGGTGGCCCGGGCTATCGCGATCGTTTGAACTCGCGAGGGGCACCCCTCGAGAGTTCGGAAAACGGCGATGGGCTGGTCCACCCGTCTATTTTTCGACCGTCTTGATATCCAGACTCCTCCACAGATACCAGCAAGCAATCGAGCGATAAGGCGCCCAAGGTTTCGCGATCTTCTCCATTACCGCTGGTTTAGGCCACTTGCGTTTCTTGTAGTGCTTCTTGATGGCGGCCTGCACGCCGTAATCGCCCGTCGGCAGAATATCCGGACGCCGCAAGGTGAACATCAGGAACATGTGTGCCGTCCAGACGCCCACGCCCTTGACCTGGGTGAGATGCGCGATCACTTCTTCTTCCGGCAATTCCGGCAAGCGCTCGAATTCCAGCAGGCCAACTGCGGTCTTCTCGGCGAGATCGCGCAGATACGCCGTCTTCTGCCGCGACAGCCCGACCCCGCGCATTTCGGCATCGGTCAGTTTGAGAATGCCCTTGGGCGTCAGCGGATCGCCGGCCAGCGCAGTGAAGCGATCAAAGATGGTCGCGGCTGCTTTGCCATTCAACTGCTGATAAAGAATCGACTCGGCCAGGGCATGAAACGTGGGTTCGCCGAATCCCATGCGGCATGGCCCGACGCGCTCGATAATCGCGGCCAACACGGGGTCGGATTTCTTGAGGTGATTAATTGCTTTGCGCATGGTCGCTGGCTCCTCGCTGAACGGGGAGACAGTTTAGCATACGGGCGAATAGATGGCGAACTAGAGAAGGGGTTTCGGCGCCATCGTCCCCCAACGTAGCAAAAATACCTGACATGCCGAGAGGAGCAGCCACCCAATCGGCGTCCGATCGTGTTCAGGCACGAGTTGTCTGACGGCCAAGCCTATGCGCCAGCCTGCTGTTCGGCGATGTCGCCGATCACGGGCAGCTTGAACATCTGCCCTTGATAGGCCTTAAGCACCAGAATCAGCCAGATCACAAACCCGGCCAGACTGACCAGTGGCCACACCAGGACCGTCGCCCACCCGAGGAATGGGATGTGTCCAATGAATGCCAGGATCATCCAGAGCACGATCCAAGCGATGCTAAAGAAGATGCATTGAAAGGCATGGAAGCGAATGAAACGCTTCTTGTTGAATGGCTCCAGCACCAGAAAAATAATCGCTGGAATGATGGTCACATAGGCCAGAGCGCCAGCCACGTTGTCGGTGAGTCCGGCGGCGGCGGGTGCGGCCACGCTCGTACTCTGTGCGGCGCTGCCCGCACACTTCGGACAAGTCGCTCCATCCACGATCTGCGTTCCACAGGTTGGACAAAAAGCCACGAGGACCTCCTTTGAGAGACGAGAGGCACGTTATCAGAACCCTCGCCGGGGCGCAATGGCGGCGTAGCGGGCATCTTCGAGATACTGATTTTCTCGCCTTCCCCTCTCATCGTGCAGCGCAGACGAATCGTTGGTTTCGAGAGCCGCGCGGCCAACGTCTTTCGCCCGGCGGCCGCCTTCCCACTATCATTTATCATTTCACGTGCGGATTCTAAATCCGGCGGAGAAGGAAATTCACCGCCGCTATTTTCGTCTCTTGAAAGGCACTGATGATCACCATTGTTTCGGGACTGCCGCGATCGGGCACATCGCTGATGATGCAGATGCTGGATGCGGGCGGCCTGCCAGTTCTCTCGGACGGCGAGCGCAAAGCCGACACCGACAACCCCAAGGGCTACCTCGAGTGGGAGCGCATCAAGCAGCTTCCGAAAGATCCCAGCCTGATTGCGGAGGCCGAGGGAAAGGCGGTGAAGGTCATCACGCAACTGATTGTGTCGCTGCCTTCGGGACATGAGTACCGCGTCATCTTCATGCAGCGTCCGCTGCCCGAGGTGCTGAAGTCGCAGGACGAGATGTTGCGGCGCCGCGGCAACGCGGATTCGGCCGCCGTCAACTCCGCCATTGAAGAGGCTTTTCAACGCCACCTGGTCGAGGTGAACAAGTGGCTCGCGGGCCAGCGGAACTTGCAGGTCTTGCGCACGCACTACCATCGCGTGCTGCGCGAACCGAAGGCGGTCGCTGAAGAAATAGCCGCATTCTTACAGGTGCCACTCGACATCGAGGCCATGGTTCGGCAAGTGGATGGAAGTCTGTATCGCAATCGCATGAAGTAACGCAGGCAGGGAAGGGATCGTCGGCCTCCACGGCGAATGTTTGAGGTCGCAAATTGCGACCTCAAAGCGGCGAACTCGTGGGGGTTAACCGGAACACTGAAATCGTCAAGCGGCCAGACAGGGCTACATCGTCCGGGCCGGCGGGAGCGCGAATCCGATCTTCCTCCGGCGGCTGGGCGTTGGGTTCATCAGCCTCCGGATGGCGCTGACGATTTCCTGGATCGTGCCTTCGTGAGTCTCCAGGTGCTTTTCCAGTTCGTTCAATCTGGCGGCAAATTCTATGTTTGCGGCCACCATCTGGCGCAGGCGGACAAAGGCGCGCACCACAAAAACGCTCATTTCTACTGCCTGATTCGAGTTGAGCACCGTTGCTGCCATGATCGCGCCGTGTTCGCTAAAAGCGTATGGAAGCGAGCGCCGGCCGCCGCGCTTCTTCTTTGAGGTTGCAATTTGCAACCTCAAACTGGCGAACTCGCGTGGTGTGAGCTGGAACATAAAATCAGAAGGAAAGCGCTCCCGGTTGCGGTTTACCTGCTGGTTGAGACGTTTGACGGGAACTTTGTAGAGTTCGGCCAATGCCGTATCGAGGATGACTTTCTGGCGGCGCAGAATCGTGATTCGAGATTCGATGGGGACCACGGCCGCTCTTCGATGGGTCGGCAGCGGTCGCCGTGTGGGTTCGAGTTTTGGCGAACGGATTTGCATACCGCCAGTCTAGTGATCGCTGCCGGCCAAGGCTGTGATAGATGGGCACTCCGAATGTGATGAATACGAATATCGATCCTTTGGCACGCAACTGGGGGAGCGCCCAGAAGTCTGCAACAAATCTTTGCGGTCGCAATTTGCGACCACAAACAAGTCATGTGATGCTCACTTCCGTATACGTCCCGTACACTTGCCGCAACGCTTCGCAGATTTCCCCCACAGTGGTGTAAGCGCGGACGGCGTCGATTATGTGGGGCATGGTGTTGACGCCGGAAATATTGCCGTTGGCGCCCGCGCTCGGAGTCTTCGCGGCGGCGCGTTTCAAGGCATCGAGGCAGCGTTCGACTTCTTCGTTCGAGCGGCGCGCGCGCAACGCTTTGAGTTTCTTCTCCTGAGCGCGGGCTACCGATTCGCCGATGTAGAGAATATGGGGCGAGCCTTCTTCGATGACGAAATCGTTCACGCCGACCGTGATCTTCTCGTTGGCTTCAACCGCGCGCTGGTACTGATAACTGGCCTCGGCAATTTCTCTCTGCGGGAATCCGCGCTCGATGGCTTTGACCATGCCGCCCATCTGATCGAGCTTCTCGAAATAATCGAAGGCGCCATTTTCCATGTCGAGGGTTTGTTTCTCGACGAAGTAGCTTCCTCCGAGCGGATCGACAGTTTGGGCCACGCCGGACTCGTAGGCGATGATCTGCTGGGTGCGCAGCGCGATGCGTGCCGCTTCTTCGGTGGGCAAGGCGAGGGCTTCGTCGTAGGCGTCGGTGTGCAGCGATTGTGTTCCGCCGAGAACGGCCGCCAGGGCCTGCAGAGCGACGCGCGCAATGTTGTTCATCGGTTGCTGCGCGGGCAGCGAAACGCCGGCCGTCTGCGTGTGGAAGCGCATCAGGCGGGTGCGGTCGTTCTTCGCGCCGAAACGGTCTCTCATCAAGCGATACCAGATCTTGCGCGCGGCGCGGTACTTGGCGATCTCTTCGAAAAAATCGTTGTGCGCGTTGAAAAAGAAACTGAGGCGCGGGCCGAAATCGTCGACCTCGAGGCCGCGGCGGAGCGCCCACTCAACGTATTCGATGCCGTCGTAGATGGTGAAAGCGAGTTCCTGCAGCGCCGTCGATCCAGCTTCGCGAATGTGGTAGCCGCTGATGGAGATGGTGTTGAAACGCGGCGTAAACTTCGATCCAAATTCGAAGGTGTCAATCACCAGGCGCATCGAGGGCGCGGGCGGATAGATGTACTCCTTCTGCGCGATGTACTCCTTGAGGATGTCGTTCTGGATGGTGCCGGAAATCTTTTTCCAGTCGGCGCCTTGCTTTTCGGCCACGACCAGGTACATGGCCCATAGCACGCTGGCTGGCGAATTGATGGTCATCGATGTGGTGATCTTGTCGAGCGGGATGCCGTCGAACAGAATCTCCATGTCTTCAAGTGAGTCGATGGCTACTCCGCACTTGCCCACTTCGCCTTCGCTGGCCGGGTGATCAGAGTCGTAGCCCATCAGAGTGGGTAGGTCGAAGGCAACGGAAAGGCCGCCGCCGCCATGTTCGAGGAGATATTTGTAGCGCTGGTTGGTTTCTTCAGGCGAGGCAAAGCCGGAGAACATGCGCATCGTCCAGAGCTTGCCGCGATAGCCGGTCGAGTGAATGCCGCGCGTGTAGGGCGGTTGGCCGGGATAGCCAAGATACTGATCGTAGTTCCAGTCGGCCGGCAGATCGGCCTGCGTGTAGAGGCGGCGAATCGGGGCGTCCGAGATGGTGCTGAAACGCGCGTGCCCGTGCTCGTCGAGATTGGTGCCGGTGGGAGCGCCGATAGGTTTTTCCGGAGCCTTAGCGAGCGTGGGAGCGAGCGTTTTCTCGGCCCAGTCTTTTTCGGACGCGGCAGGATGACGGCCTTCAAAGACGTCGGAGATCGGGCTTTCGGCTACTGTCTTGCGCGGATCGGTTTTCGAGCTGTTCTCGGGCATTCATGTTCCCCACTCTGGCTTCGATGATAGAGGAGCGATCGCGACGCTGCAAAATGGCGGGACCGACCGAGTGGTTGGTAAGAGTCAAATGCTGAACCGGTGCTTGACGCTTGTTTTCCTCGGCACCTATGCTGGTCTTCTTGCGATGGAGGAGATTTCTGAAAGCATTTCGGCGGTTATTGCAGCGTACTCCGATGTACGGCGCGTACAAAGCGCTGGGCCACTATCCCGACTACTGGTATTGGATACTGCGCGGACGGCCGGCGCGAGCTCCGCATCTTCTGAAACAGAAAGTCGTGCGCGAATACGGCGAGAAATTTGCGCTGAAGACCCTGGTCGAGACCGGAACTTACTACGGCGAGATGGTCGCCGCGATGAAAAGCCATTTCGACCGCATCTATTCCATCGAATACGTTCCGGCGCTGGCAGAGCGGGCCACGCGCAAATTCGCGCGCGACGAGCACAT
Source organism: Acidobacteriaceae bacterium (assembly GCA_003162255.1). Lineage (GTDB taxonomy): Bacteria > Acidobacteriota > Terriglobia > Terriglobales > Acidobacteriaceae > Acidiflorens. The sequence continues at coordinate 19,324 of PMMJ01000526.1, forward strand.
CCGAATTTTCTGCGGGGACAGCCGGGTGGTCATGCCCGAGGTGCTCGCATTGCTCAAGCAGCCGGCGCTGTTCTGGCTCGATGCCGGTTACTACGGGTGGGTCGGAATGCGGACAGATGACCAGCGCCTCTCGGTGGAGCTGGAGATGATTCTGAGTCATCCGTACCCGCACACGATCCTGCTCGACGACGCCCGCGGATTGACGGGACAAGACGGGATTCCTTCGGTCGGCGACGTGAAGGCCTATGTGGAGTCAAAGTTTCCCCAGCGGACGGTGGAAGTGAAGTATGACATCCTGCGCATCACGTTGCGAGAATAGCGAACGCCGCCTGAGACGCGGCGAGCCGCGTCTCTACGCCAATTATTTAGGTCGGTTCTTTCTTGCCCGCTAGTTCCCACGCCTTCGCATATTTCCACGAGACGTAGACGGCGTGATAGAGGTGCAGCAGCAGGCCTTCGCGGCCGTCGAGAAATCCGAGCCGGAAAAAATAGTTATAGACAAAAGTTGCCAGCGGGCGCACGACGATGTTGAAAAGGCTGAAGCCGCCTTGACCTTTGGCGACAGCCATCTCGGCTCCGAGGGAGGAGTAGCGGTTCATGTGGTCGATGTAATCGGAGAGTGTGGGATAGGAGTGGTGGAGGAGGGCGCCACGGAGTCGACCCGATGACAAGACGATTCCGCTTGAACTGTACTCTTCGACCTCCAAAATCTCGTGAACTGCGGCTTGCTTGAATCTGCCTGAGCCTCGCCGGAACAGTCTCAATTTGCAGTCGGGCCAAAAGCCCCCGCGCTTGATCCAGCGCCCGAGGAAGTAGTTTCTTCGCGGCATCCAGAAACCGTTCACGAAGATTGGAGACGAAGTGCCATCAGGCAATTTCTGTCTAAACTTATCACCTTGCGGCGGATACTTAACCACTCCCCGAACTTCTTGGGCGAGCTCATCGCTTACTTCTTCATCCGCGTCGAGAGAAAAAATATAATCGCCCTCCGCCTTGTCGATGGCCGAATTTTTCTGCGCCGCGTAGCCCTTCCATTCTTCGACGAAGACCTTCGCGCCGTGAGCTCTCGCGATCTCGACTGTGCGGTCGGTGGATCCGGAATCCACCACGATGATCTCGCCTTTGCCATCAGCCACCAGGGGTTGCACGCTGGCGAGCGTTCGGCCGAGGTTTGCCTCCTCGTTGAAAGTGATGATGACGATAGAGAGGGTCACGCGGGGCTCCTGCCACCGCTCGCTAAGAGCCTGCCGAGCTTTGCTCGGCTTGGACGGGCGGGGACGCCCGTCCCTCC
>PMMJ01000419.1:0-138 GCA_003162255.1 Acidobacteriaceae bacterium
TCGCTGGTCGTTGGTCGTTCGCTAGTTCCGCAAACGACCGATGCAGCAACGTAATCGTCGGCCAATCCAAATCCGGTCGTTGGTCCCTGGTCGTTGGTCGTTCGGAAACCTGTTCGCTAACGACTAACGACGAACGAC
>PMMJ01000419.1:144-439 GCA_003162255.1 Acidobacteriaceae bacterium
ATGCCCACCCCAATCGGGGGTGTGTGTTGAATCCGTTTCCACTGGTTAACCGATCACTGCTCGCCCGATCGCTAGATGCCCAATTCGTCGAGAGTCTTCGTGTCTTCATCCGTAAAGGCCTGCTCGTCGATCTCCTTGCGGAACGCTTCCAGGTTCCTCACTTCCAGGTAGGTCAGATTTCCGAGCACTGCCACTTCCCCGCGAATCTGCGCCGACTCACGCAGGATCTGCGGGACCAGCAGGCGCCCCTGCCCGTCCATCTCCACGACCTGCCCGTAATAATTCGTGCGATTCA
>PMMJ01000419.1:455-5537 GCA_003162255.1 Acidobacteriaceae bacterium
TGCCCTGCTCGTTATTGGGCTCCGTTTTTTTATGGCTGCTACCACAGCCACGAACACGAGGGAGGTAGAAGCGGTCACAAAAGCAGTGGAATCGGGTTCGTTGGGCCTGTTCTTGTCGGTGTCAGTCTCAGAAACCACTGGCGCCTCGTAACTTACGGTTTATGCCCACAACCTCTGATACTTGTTCCACTTTCAACCACTTTTGTCCACATCCTACGCCTAAATCGTTTGTTGTCAATAAGAAAGTTTCAGGTTGAGACTCCGGCAAGGGACTCAAGGTGCAAAACGCGAAATGTTGCGGTTAACCACAAAGGTGACCACTAGGGCTTGTGTTTAGAGAAGTGGTTCGCGGACGGTGGAATTGCGAAAACTCTTCAATGCGTGGCCTATCGCAATCTACTTAAGTAGAGCGAATCGAAGGGCTCTCTGCAAACTGGAGGGAGGCTTTCGAACGACGGGAGTTTGGGCATGGCAGCAATTCGGGAAACCGCGCTGTCGTCGCTTGCAACCTCGATTTTCAGGTCGAACGATTTCAAGGCCGGGCCATCCTTCCAGAGATTCATTCGCTCTTTGTCAAAGACAACCCGACTCAGGCTCAACGTCAGTCGAAACTCTCGAAGGCGAAAATTCCTCACCCGCCCGAGTTCCTTAGAGTCGCCGCAGGGAGGCAGAAGCTGACTCGAAAAGAAGCGGCCTCTGCTCTCCCAATCATGACCGCAATCAGGGTTCTCCGTGAGCAACGTGTCGCACCGATCCGACTTATCCAGGGAATGCAGTGCGCACTCGAAATCGCCCGAAAAGTCGAACGCGTTCGTTTGGGGAGCCACCGAGTGTGAGTAGCATTCCAATAAATAAAGCGGACTCGCACTCGCGCTGAGGATTCTCATTCGAACTTTGGCCTCTTGAGCCGAGGGAAAATGATAGTTTGCGACCGTTGGCTTCACTTCCGGACACTTTCGGACTTGCGATTCACCGACCATACTGCACAGGCAAACTATGCAAAACAGCGCTCGTACCGCCATGCCCGTTTGAACCTCACAATGATTCTAGCTCCGATCAACTAGAACAGCATTGACCTGCTGGAGTAAACTTGTGCGATTTTAGAGTCAAACAAAAACAGGGGGCACAATGAAGCTGAATNNGCCGGCGGAGTGGTTTGGAATGCGTGGAGTTTCTTCATTCAGACGCGACTGGGCCCATTTTACGAGGCCGTGCAGAAACAAGGATTGTTCCTCAAGGAACCGCGCTATCCGTTTTTCGTCGGGCAGTGGATTTTGCTGGTGTTCGTGATGTCGATTCTCATCGCGTATCTTTACGCGTTGAGTCGCGCCACCGCTGGCGCCGGACCGAAGACAGCTCTCAAGATTGGAATGATNNTTGCCGCTCGGATGGATGCTCGATATGTGGGTAGGCGCAATCCTGGCCGCGGTGGTCGCGGGCTTCTTGTACAAGGAGTAAGGCGGACGCGAGCGCTCCGAACGTCGCAGAGGCCGGTCGCTGAAACCGGGAATCTCGGCCGCGTGCCACCATGTGATCTTTCTTCGCCAATCGCTCGCAAAACCACTTCCTGGATCTTCATCGCCCGCTCCACTGCGGCCTTCGAGTAAAAGAACATGCCTGGCATGATCTCTTACTCTCACCGCCTGCAAAGCGGAGATATCACGTGCCAATTCGTCCGGACATTTGATGTGTTAACGACACCAAATTTGTGCACTTTGACACCTTGACAACCACTCCTTTTGAGCGCAATGTTGTCGGCACATTGTGGGGAGCCTGTTCCTAGCTCATCGGTACTTCCCTTCCTAGGCTCTGGCTCTCGAAGGGGTATCGGGGTCTTACAAACACAAGTTCAGCACGAGTGCGTCATGAGACGCACGTTTCGGCGATTAGCGTGGTGGCCAGCATTGCACCCGTGGATCGACTGTGTGAAGCCGCAATTGGCTTCGCTAATTTCACTACGATAAGGAGATTCCATGAAAAAACTCGTACTGCTCGCATGCATTTTGCTCGCTTCGTTGGCGGCTCTGGCGCAGATGTCCTCCAACGTGTCGGTTTTCGCCACGGGCTTCAACAATCCCCGTGGTCTGAAGTTCGGTCCGGACGGCAATCTCTATGTAGCGGAGGGTGGCGCTGGGGGAACTTTGTCCAGCGCCGGAGTGTGCAGACAAGTAGTTGCTCCCATCGGTCCCTACACCGGCGGGTTTACCGCACGGATTTCGAAGGTCACGCCTGACGGAACCGTTACCACCGTCGCAGATAACCTGCCCTCGGACCAGACCTCGGCGGATCAGGGCAGCCTGGTAAGCGGCGTTGCCGACGTGGCCTTCATGGGCAACACGCTGTACGCGATTTTGGCCGGGGCGGGCTGCTCCCATGGCCTTGTCGGCACGCACAACGGGGTGCTTCGGGTGAACGGGGATGGCTCCACGACCATGGTGGCCAATCTGTCGTCGTTCCAGAAGACCCACCCGGTCGCCAATCCCCAACCCGACGACTTCGAACCCGATGGCACGTGGTACAGCATGATCGCGGTCGATGGGGTTTTCTACGCGATCGAGCCGAATCACGGGGAACTTGATACCATCTCGACCCGCGGACGAGTCAGCCGGGTCTTGGATATCTCGAGTATCCAGGGCCACATCGTGCCCACCGCCCTTGCTTTCGATGGCCATGATTTCTTCGTCGGCAACCTGGACACGTTTCCCATCAAAGATGGGTCGTCGAAAATCATGAAGATTACGCCGGACGGGCAGCTCACCACCGTCTATATCAATTTGAGCGACATTCTGGGACTTGCCTTCGACGGGATAGGCCGACTCTATGTGCTAGAAAACACGACCGGGAACCAGTTCCCGACGCCGGGAACGGGAAAGATCCTGCGACTCGATTACAAGAACAAATTCAGGGAGATTGCGACCGGTTTGTCGCTGCCCACCGCCATGACATTCGGTCCGGATGGAAACCTGTATGTGTCGAATCTCGGGTTCGGTCCGCCTCCGGTTGGGGCGGGGCAAGTGCTGAAAGTGAAAGTACCGGCGAATTGAGCTTGGGGTGAAACCGCGCGGACGCTTCGCTTGCGACGGAGCGTCCGCAGTTCTAGTTTGTCTTTCCGGCCCGGACGCCATGTCTAGTTCTATACTTCGACGGATGCGTGTGGGGACGGGCGCCCTCGCNNCCGAGCGCAGCTCGGCAGCTGCCCGAGCCACAGCAACTTCTGGATTCGCGTCTAAGCCCTCGGCGCCGCTTCCACAACGACAGCCGTCCCATACGCCAGAACTTCCGTGACGCCCTGCATCACTTCGGTGGCGTCGTAGCGGGCGCCGACCACGGCATTGCCGCCGATTTCCGCCGCGTGTTGCAACATCAGGTCGAAGGCTTCGGCCCGCGTCTTCTCGCATAGATTGGTCAGCAACGTGATGTTGCCGCCGACCAGCGTCTGCAGCCCGGCTCCAATGGTTCCGAAGATCGACCGGGAACGCACCGTGATCCCGCGCACCACGCCCAGCGTACGTACAACACGAAAGCCATCCAGCTCGAACTGCGTGGTCACCATGTTGTGCGGGACCATTCGTCCTGCGGTTACCGCATAATTGCCCATAACTCCTCCAGGAATGTGTGCCGCTATATAAGACTTACTATTTCACGGGGACGCTGTAATGGGAGGCAAGCGCCCGCCACCCGTTCCCAGTCCTCACCCAGACATCGGTCAACCGGTCGTGATATTCGTAGGGCCTACCGTTGGAGAGTCCCTTCTCGTGATACGCCCCGGTGACCACGGCGATCATGCCGCCACCGCGCACTCGCACCCGAAGGTCCGACAATTCGGCTATTTCCACCTTAACCGTGGGATCTGCACTGTGCGTGATGTAACCCGCTTTGCTGTATGTGCTGCCATCCTCGACCGTAATCACGAAATCCTCGGTCAGGAGCGTTGACAGAATGTCGATGTTTCTTTCCTTGTACGCTGCGGTCCATTTTTCTTCCAGCTTGCGCACTTGTGCCGCCGCGCCGGCCGGCTCTTGCGCAGCCAGGGAAATCGTCAAACAAAGGAGCAAGCCGAGAGTCAGCCTCGATGCTATGCGGGTTCCCATGCCTTGTATCTCACACCAGAACGGGCGGCTGTGACAAGTTCCTTCTGTAATCCCCGTCACGCTGGTGGCAGAAAAGCGCTCGTTGCCCGAAGGTTAGTCCGCGGCTTTCACTCCACCACCCATTCCCGCAGCCGCCGCAGCAGCGAGGCGGGCGCTTCCGCTTCCAGTATCACCGACCCTTCCTGATATTGGCGGGAATAGATGCGGCCGCGGGCCTCCAACTGAGATAACACCTTGCCCTCGGTTTGCGGGACGCGCAGGCGAACGCGCCGAGGGCGGTCTTCTTCGAGCAGGGCATCGACGCGATCCAGCAGAGTGCTTAATCCGATTCCTTTCGCCGCCGAGACGTGGATGATCTGATCGCTGTCCCGCAACGACTCGCGCTGCTTGGGCGGCAACAGATCGATCTTATTCATTACTCGCAACCGCGGCTTCTTATCGGCTTCAAGCTCCTTGAGGACGCTTTCGACTTGCGCGTCCTGCTCGGCAGAAACCGGGCTGCTGGCATCCGAGACCTGCAGAATGAGCGTGGCGCGCTGTACTTCTTCGAGCGTGGCGCGGAACGCCGACACCAGCGTATGCGGAAGATGCCGTATGAAACCCACCGTGTCGGAGAAAAGAACCTTGCGTTTCGAGGGCAAATCAGCGCCGCGGATGGTCGGATCGAGCGTGGCAAACATGCGCGACGACGCCTCCACGTTAGCCTTTGTGAGGGCGTTGAACAGCGTGGACTTTCCCGCATTCGTGTACCCCACCAGCGCCACCGTTGCCACCGGAACCGATTCGCGCCGTTGCCGCTGTTGTGCCCGGATGCGGCGCACATTTTCGATTTGCTGTTTGACATGCCGGACGCGGCGAAAGATCTTTCGCCGGTCGGTTTCCAGCTGAGTTTCGCCCGGTCCACGAGTGCCGATGCCGCCGCCGAGCTGCGACATTTCCACGCCGCGCCCCGCCAGCCGCGGGAGCATGTATTCGAGCTGGGCCAGCTCGA
>PMMJ01000159.1 GCA_003162255.1 Acidobacteriaceae bacterium
AGAAAAAAGCAGGGAAATTGGGGGTTGACAAGATTGGGGGAAATCGAGATTTCATGACGCGGTCACGGCACTAGAGAACAAAATCTCGAAGCGGACACACAAATTGCATCACTGCCCCGCTTGACCTGAGACGATCGCGAGCGAGCCCTGGTTGGTATGGCTATTCTTCAACGAAAGTGAAATGGCGCTCTTCTTTCGAGTGCACGCCGCAGTGTGCTCCGAAAGNNGCCACCGACATTGTTAGAGACGGGGATTTGCCGATGTGGCCTACGCCCTGCCGTCGCTCACTCCAGTTTTGGTTTTACTTCCGCTCTTGCGGAGGATTCGCCGTCTCCGAGCATGGACCGCCGCCTGGGGCCACACAGGAACAGCCGGAACTACTGTTATACCGGCACTGGTCCCCCGGATGGTCAGGTTGGTCACAAACTGGATTGCCACATCCGGAAAACTTGGGAATCTTGCTGCATGCAGAGGATTGAGAAAACTTGTGTGATTGTTCCCATAAACTGATTTCCGGAGCTTCGAAGCGCATTTCTTCGTGACTTAGCACATGAAGCTCGACTCCCTGGGGGCCTTTGACCTCCTTCACGCCTCCGTTCACATCTAAGGAATACGGGCCTGAAATCGTAATTCGAGTATCGCCTGACTTCGCTTTGCCCGGAACAAAGTTGACGGTCACCGCGGTCTTGCCGTCCGCCGCTCTGATGACCGAGACATCACCTGCCGTGACGATGGTTACAGTTGCGCTGCTGTCCTGTTTCAGCGTGTCCTGAGGGAGTGCGATGTTTATCATGAGCAGTGCGCACACAGTGATTGTGAAACCCCATCTCAGATGTGTTTTCATTTGCCCCCCGGGTATGTCCTAATTCAAGGTCCTGATCATTATCATCAAAGTGCGGTATGAATCGTGCTCCGAATCCACTCTAATCGGGTCAGCTTAGTCACAACCGGGTTCTTGGTGTAAACCTGTTCTTACTTCTCCACAGAGGCTAAGAAAGGGATAAGGGGGAAGTAACACAGTTGTACCCTATGCTATTACACTCGCAATTTGCTAGTACCGTGACCGCGGAACGAGTCAGACAAATCCCTGTGCGACATCTCGAGCTACGGGCTGGTCTCAGACGTGTTTTCCTTCTTGTGCTTCACGGAAAACAGGAACTGCATCCCCAGATAGCCGAAGAATTGCGGCTGGCCGCTCGTCGGCCCGCGGAGGCTGCGGCCGGCCATGAACAGCAGCACGAAGTGCTGTCCGAGCTTGTAGCGGCCTCCGCCATCAAGGGTGTTCCAGTGATTGGAACCGTTTGTGTTGGCGGTGTCATACAGTTCGCCATCCAGTTCGAGCTTTTTACTGACATCCCGACCCACAACAAGTCCGGTAGCCCAAGCTGCGCCCTTACTACCGGCGAACCAGTAGCCGACCTCGGGATTGACCACGAACGGCCCAATTTTTTTGGTCATCTCGATGGGAAGATAGAACCGGGTGCCATAGTCCACGAGTCCACGCTGCAGCGAGGATGTGGGGTTGTTGAACTCGAGCTGAGGATAGGTCGAGATCTGCAGGCCATCCTCACCACTGTCATAGAAGCGCCACTTTACGCCCGCCAGCGACTTCCCCAATCCGCTACGAGTCGGACCTCCATCGGTACCATCCACGAGATAGGGCGCCTGATATTTAAGTTGGATTCGGGGCCCCCAGCCGTAGTTGGCGTCCAGAATAGGGGCATTGTAGATGCGCTCGGTGGGATGGCGCTCAGCGTAGGCCGCGACATTGATCTCGAAACTGCCGTCGCCAGGGGTGCCGGGGTCGTCGCCGATGAAGGGAGGACCTCCCTGCGCCGCACTCGGCAGCGAGAGCGCGGCCATCAACACGAGCAAGCCGGGGGCGGCTGCGAAGATTGGGATTGGGAGCTTGACTCGCAGCAGGGCGGCGAGAATGGCTGCAATCGAAATCTTGCTCTTGACTTCGAGACCATGAGGCTTCATACGGACTAATCGCCAGCTCCGGCATTGTTGAAAAATTGCAGCGGGCTGCCGATTGCCTCGACCAGATCACGCAGGAACTCCGAAGCTCGGGCGCCATCCACGACACGATGGTCACTCGAGAGCGTCAAGGTCATCATGGGACGAATGCCGGGACGAGCATCCGGACCGACACCGACCGGGACGACCCGGTCGGCGATGGCTCCCACTGCAAGAATCGCGGCCTGGGGAGGAATGATGATTGCGGTGAATGCGTCCACGCCGAACATGCCGAGATTGCTGATGGTGAAAGTGCCACCTGCGATATCGGAGGGACGCAACTTGCCGCCGCGCGCGCGTTCCGCAAGGTCGCGGCGCTGCACCGCAATCTCGCCCAGAGCGACTTTATCGGCGTTTTGAATCACCGGCGCGACCACGCCGTCGTCCACCGCCATCGCTAGTCCAACGTTGATCGCGGCATTGGAGCGAACTCCTTGATTGGTCCAGCTTGCATTCATGCGCGGGTGTTTGAGGAGGACGCGGGCAACCAGCGCCGCCAGCAGATCGGTGTGCGTAAGTTTCACTCCGCACGATTTTTCAATCTCGGGTCCAAGCTTCTGCCGCACGTCGTTCAGCGCACTTGCGTCCACTTCGCGGACAACAAAGAAATGGGGGACGGTCGTCCAGCTTTGCGTGGTGCGCTCCGCCATCAGACGAGAGATGGGGCTTCCGCCATCAACCGTCGGGGGCGGCACGCTGGCTTTGGATGCAGCAGCCGCGACAATATCGGAAGCGAGGATCTCTCCGCCAGCGCCCGATCCGCGGATATCGGCGAGATTGACACCGCGTTCGCTGGCGAGACGTCGCGCCTTGGGGGAAACCTTTACGGACTGGGTCGCCGGTTGTGTGGGACTCGTCGGTTGATTTGCCGATGCCGCGATCGACGCGACGGAAGCCACCGCAGCTGCGCTAATCTTTCTTCCCGATTCGACCGTGACTTCATCCGCCGGGGGAACTTCTCCGGGATGCACGATCCAGGCAATAGTCTGGCCTACCGGTACTTCGGCGCCGGCCTGGATCTTGATGCCGACAAGGACGCCATCGCCGGGGGATTCGATCTCCATCACCGCTTTGTCGGTTTCGACCTCCAGCAGCGGCTCGCCTTTGGCGACGGACTCGCCTTCTTTCTTGAGCCACGAAATTAGCTTGCCAGTTTCCTGCGCCATTTCGAGCGCGGGCATCACGACGCTGATCGCCATAGTTTGATAACTCTGTTCTCGATCCAAACCTGCTGGTGGTGGGACGGGCGTCCCCGCCCGGCT
>PMMJ01000251.1 GCA_003162255.1 Acidobacteriaceae bacterium
CACTGGGCCGGTGCTGCAGATGCACGAGGTCCTTTGCGGCAACCTGCAACCCGACCTGACGATCTTGCTAGACAATGAGGTGGCGTTCAGCGTCGAGCGCGCCCGCCGCCGCAATCGAAAACACAAAAGTGGACGCTCGGAAAAAGGCTCGGACAAAGACGAGAACCGCTTTGAGCAGGAAAGCCGCGCCTTTTTCGGCCGCGTCCGCCATGCCTACCTGGCCATCGCGGCCCGCGAACCGCAGCGCGTCCACGTCGTTAACGCCCGCGGCACACCCAGCGAAACCCATGCGGTTATCATGGAGTTGGTGNNGCGAGATGCTGGCGCGCGACCGCTTTCCGCACGCCGTCATTCTTTCCGGTGCGCGCGGATCGGGCAAGTACACGCTCGCCCTGATGCTCGCCCGCGCCATGAACTGCCTGGAGCAGCCCATCACGGGAGGGACCGACGGCGACGGCTTGCCTGATTTCTGCGGACGCTGCTCGAACTGCACTCGCATCGCGCAAGCCGAAGACCTCGACGCCCGCTTCGCCGAAGCCGTCGAGGCTCGCGACNNTCGCTGCTCAAAGTTCTGGAAGAACCGCCCGAGTTCGCCACGATTTTTCTGCTCACCGAGAACGCGGGAGAATTGCTGCCCACGATTCGTTCCCGTTCCATGACCTTCAACCTGGGCGCGCTCGCTTCGACCGAGATCGAGAGTCGGCTCGCCCAAATTCGTCCGGACTGGAATGTCCGGCAGCGCGCTCTGGTAGCCCGTCTCAGCGAAGGCGCCATCGGCCGCGCCTTAACCTTCGATCTCGAAAGCTACATCGCCGCGCGCAGTCACGCCCTCATCATGCTGAAAGCCGCGCTCGGCAGCAGCGGTAACGACAACGACCACACCGAGCTGTTCAAAACTACCGAGAGCTACCGCTCCGGCGCCGAAGGCCGCGAGAAAATCGGCAACCTTCTCCGCACCCTCTACGCGTTGCTCGAAGACCTGATGTTCCTGCAATCGGGAACGGCGCAACTGGTTCGCAATACGGACATTCTGGGCGAACTCAAGAAGATGTCTGAAGCCGCCGACTTCGCCTGGGTGCAACGCGCTTCGGAGGGTCTCGGTGAAGTGGAGCGCGGCCTGCGCCGCAACCTGCTGCGGTCGCTATCGCTCGACGCCTTCGCAACCGCGCTGGAACGCGTTTCCTAGCAGAGACGGGGCAAACTCCGTCTCTACAGGCGGAATGCCCTCCTGGTCAGGCTACCGAACAAGAGACACTGCACAAAAGACACTGCACAAAATATTGTCATCCCCTGCCCGCTGTGATAACGTAAGCCTCAGTTCACACCTCTGGACCCACAATCACAGGCTCAAGTGTTGTGGCATATTCTGCCCGCCCGGCGCGCAGGTGGTGCAATTTGAAAGATGCACTCGACTCCATACCAACTGAACAATCCGCGGATCAGGAAAGCTTTGCGAATCGCAAGCTGATCCGCCCGACCCTTAATCGCGCCGATCACGCGCCCAATAACCACGGGCCCAACCACGTGCCCAGTGAACGCAGAGACCGAGATCGCGACAGAGACCGCGACCGTCCCGCCGCGCCCGCCAAGAAGGCCGCGCCGGCCGAGCAAACCAATGCCGAGAATTTTTATTATCAGAAGCAGATGCAGTCCAAGACTCCCATGGTCGTCGTGCTGCGCGACGGCGAGGAAGTCCACGGCTATATCGAGTGGTACGACAAACACTGCATCAAGCTGAACCGCTCCGGCGCCGCCAACCTGATGATCTACAAGCCCGCTATCAAGTACATGTTCAAGGAAGGCGAGAACGGGAAGAAGTAGACGTCGGAGCGCGGGGCTTCTGAGCCAGAACGGCAATCCAGAGCCCGCCCCTACAATTTCGGCAGCACGATCCCCTTCTGCGCCTGGTACTTTCCCTTGCGATCTTTGTAGCTCACCTCGCAAACTTCGTCCGACTGAAAGAAGAGAATCTGGCACAGGCCTTCATTGGCGTAGATCTTGGCCGGCAGCGGCGTGGTGTTCGAAATCTCGAGCGTGACGAAGCCTTCCCACTCCGGCTCGAACGGCGTCACGTTCACGATGATGCCGCAGCGCGCGTAGGTCGACTTGCCCACGCAGATGGTCAGCACATCGCGCGGAATCTTGAAATACTCGACCGACCGCGCCAGCGCAAAAGAATTCGGCGGCACGATGGCAACATCGGCGTTTACGGTTACGAACGAGCGCTCGTCGAAATGTTTCGGGTCGACGATCGTACTGTTGACGTTGGTAAAAATCTTGAACTCGTCCGCCACGCGCAAGTCGTATCCGTAACTCGACACGCCGTAGGAAATCACTCCCGCGCTCACCTGCTTTTCCGAGAACGGATTAATCATGTCGTGCTCATGCGCCATGCGCCGTATCCAGCGGTCACTCTTGATCATGAAACTCCTTGGGGATTTGTGATTGGTGATTTGTAATTGGTAATTTTGCCCTTAGATCGAAAGCCGGATGGGCACGGTTTTCAATCACAAATTACAAATTACCAATTACAAATTTGCCTGGACTGGTGCTGTCATCTTACGAGACAACATGCACGGTTGACAATCCATCCTATCTCCCTTAGCATCAATAACTTGAGACACAGAAAATCCTCGGGGAACGGGGGAAACCCGTGATTAAGCTCGACATCATCAACGAAGTGGTTAACCGTACCGGGATCACCAAGACCAAGGCGGAGCTCGCCGTCGAAACCGTCTTCGAGAGCATGAAGAAGGCGCTCTCGACCGGCGACCGCATTGAACTGCGCGGTTTCGGCGTATTCAACGTGCGTCCGCGCAAGACCGGCATCGGACGGAATCCGCGCACCGGCGCCGAAGTTTCCATTCCGCCGGGCAAGGCTGTGCGCTTCAAGCCCGGCAAGGAACTGCAATCGATCGACTAACTGCGCGAGAATTGCAGAGGTGAGAGGTCGGATTGCAGAAGTAACCCACACACCTCTGCCATCTCACCTCTCACCTCTCACCTCACCTATGTCCGAACCAACATCCCCTTTGCCGAAAGCCCTCGAATGGGAACAGCAGCCCCAGCCCAATGTCTGGGTCATCCCACCGCCGCGTCAGAGTTGGTGGCTCTATGTCGCGTTCCTGCTCCTGACGCTGCTCAGCACGACGGTCGTCGGCGCCCGCATGGAATTCCATTACCTCCACAACCAACCGGTGTTTTCTCTGGATGACGACTTCTTGTCGCCATTTGTAACCTGGATCGCGCATCCCTCCGAGTTGCTTCCCGGCCTGCCCTTCTCGCTCACCCTGATGTTCATACTCTTTTCGCACGAGATGGGGCATTATCTCTACGCCCGCCATTATCGCGTGTATGCGACGCCGCCGTTCTTCGTGCCCTTTCCCAGCCTGATCGGCACACTCGGCGCTTTCATCCGAATCAAAGGTTCGATTCCTTCCCGCGCTGCGCTCTTCGATATCGGGATCGCCGGACCGATCGCAGGATTCATCCCCGCATGCGTCGCGTTGGTATATGGACTCTCGCTCTCGCATCCCATTGCTGCCTCCGCCGCGTCTGACTTTCAACTGGGATTCCCACTAGCCTTCCATCTCGCTGCGCGCCTGCTAAACGTCGCCACACCACTCCCCGCGCTCTCTCTGCACCCGGTCGCTGCCGCCGCGTGGGTGGGAATGTTCGCCACCGCGCTCAATCTTTTGCCTGGCGGCCAACTCGACGGCGGCCACATTGTTTTTTCCGTCTCGCCGCGCCTACATCGCTGGATCTCGCTGCTCACCGTCTTCGCGCTGATCCCGCTTGGAAAATATCTCTGGACGGGCTGGTTCCTCTGGGCGGTGCTGCTCGCTTTAACCCTGCGCCATCCTCGTGTCCCGCACTATCCCGATGTTTCCGGCCGACGCCGCGCCCTTGCACTTTGCGCCGCGCTGATGCTGGTCCTGGCCTTCACCCCCGCGCCCTTCACCCACAGCTCGGGACGCGAAGTGTGGCCGCAGATCCGCGACGGAAGCCGAGACACGTTGCACGATCTCCGCGACGAGATTCGTCACCTACTTCACAAATGATCTGCGATCACGAGCAACTACCGAGCCAGTGCGGAGTATCTGAATTTCTGGCATTTGGGTCGAAATGATATCGATAACGTGACACTCAGAAACGACACAAAAGTGTGTAGAGGGCCCCGGATACTGATCGGTTGCGATTGTCGCGCGTGAAACAAAATCTAGGAAATGCGATTTTGAGTAGGTGCGAAACAGCCGCCCCGATGCTCTCACTGCTGAGTCATCGTCCGGTAAGCCGAATGACCCACTCGTGACGCTGTAGGCGATGTACTGCTTCCACTTCAGCTCGAACGTACGGCTACGCTCTGTCGGTTCCACCGGGTGCAAGTCTTCGATGACGGTGCCACCTATCTTTTGCGCTACGGCTTCTGGGCTTTTCTCGGCCTCTTGTAGAACCAGCCGGAGCACATTTTGTTCCGGTTCCGAAATCTCACGCGCGAAGATGGTGTAACAAGAGTCAATTATCTGCGTCAGTTCAGCCAACTCCGTCATCGCGATTCCCCCTTTAGGTCGGCCCGAACGCCTTACATTACCACCGAGGTAACGCCGACTTCGACAGGCTTTGAGCCAAAAGCTAAGAGCTAGCAGCCGTCCTACATCAACCATACCGCATCCACATCCACAATCACCTGCGTCCGCGGAATTTTTCGCGCCGCCGCTTCCGCCAGCATCGCCCGCAAGAGCGCATTCATCTTCTCGCGGCTGGGAGACTTCAGAATGAAGTGATAGCGGTAATCGCGCTTCAACCGCGTAATCGGAGCCGCTGCCGGCCCAAGCACGCGTATGCCTTCATGTCGCGTTTTCTCAAACCAGCGTCCGAGTTCACCCGACCAGGTCAGCGCCTCATCCAACTTCTCACTGCGGATCAACACATTCGCAATCGCGCTATACGGCGGATAGTGCATCCAGGCGCGAAATTGCAACTCCTTTTCGTAGAACCCGGCAAAATCGTGCCGCGCCGCAAATTGCACCGCGTAGTGCTCCTGAAAATAAGTCTGCAACACAACTTTCCCGGGAGACTGCCCGCGGCCCGCGCGCCCCGCCACTTGCGTCAACAACTGAAAAGTTCTCTCCGCCGCGCGAAAATCGGGCAGCCCCAGCGCCATGTCGGCCCCGACTACGCCGACCAGCGTCACGCCGTGTATGTCGTGGCCTTTCGCAATCATCTGCGTGCCCACCAGCA
>PMMJ01000182.1 GCA_003162255.1 Acidobacteriaceae bacterium
CAGATCGGTCAGGTACGAGAGCGTTTCTATCACGCCCTTGAGCTTTGCGCAGTCTTCTTCGCTGAGGGGCCCTGTCCTTGCACGCTCCAGAAGGGCGTCCAGTTCTTCTTGGTTCATATCCACCCGCTCGATCGGCCTCATCATAATAGCTCTCCGAGGAGCCGGCGGAAGTCTTTGCGGAGCGGGTACGCAAGCACTTCCTTGACCGGCCGGTTGGGCTTGTTAGTGTGGTCGTCCTTGCCCCTGCCCGTCGTGAGTCCGANNCGGATGGCCGTAGACACGCTCCCAATCCTCCGACAGCAGCCGGGACATGCAACCGAGGATGTGATAGGCGGCATGTTCAACACGGATGAAAGGCAGCAGCAGGAATCTCGTATTGTAGGCGAGAAAGCGGATGTTCTTGCGTCGGGCCTCCGCCGACCAGCCGATGAAACGATCCCGAGGGCCGAGATGCCGTGGAGCAGAAGACCATGCCAGGCAGGCAATCGGCCGCCCCAGGGCATAGACCAGATACTTCAGATGTTCCCCGACCGGCCGGGTATATCCGAGATAATGATAGCGGTCGAGCAGACTGTTGAAGAGCCGCTCCTCTCCTGTGCGCCGGACCTGGCGGAACTCGAGCGGCCGGATCGAGGCAAGACTTGCATCGAGGGGTGTCGAATCCACAAGCGCAGGGGCCGGCTTGCCACGCCGCGACCCAAGCTCGCCCAGCGGATTGTGCGTGGTGTAGCGCACCTCGGGCATTTCGATGTGGCCAGCCCGATGAAGTTTCAGCATGAGTCCCCGGCACACCATGTCGCGCAGTGCGCCGTTGGACTGCCGNNTCCTCGGCGATCAGCCGGCGGATGAACCCGATGTCGGATGCGGTGACGATGCGCCCCCGGTGTCGGAGCTTTTCTTCCATGCCCGGCACCATAGCAAATACGAATGCGGAACGCAAGTCCTATCTGCAATTTTATTACGCCGCCGGGCTCACCCGACGCCATGCCGGAGCTGCCTGAATACCGTCAGGGTTTCCGGCGGCAATGAGCGATTGCAGTTCATGCGCCTCCAGACGCCGCGACGTCCCGGTTGCGCTCGCCGGCCAGAAGCGAAAATGCCCCGAAGACAAACGCTTTTGACAAAGCCAAAATCCCCATGAGTCATAAAATGTTGAGCTCAACATTTTNNATTCGGGCCTGACGGCGATTTCATCTGCACATTAAAGGCCTATCATCAGAGAAGATGCCAATCCCGGCATCACATCGATTCAGAATGGAGACTCTGATGATAGCCCAAGTTTTTCCCATAGGATTTCAGCGGTACGTAACCTTGCCCGTATTAGGTTCCGTAATGGACTCGTATTCAGCCTGGTTGCACGACCAGCGGTACACTCGTCGATCGAGTATGTATGAGTTGCGCATGGCGGCTCACGTTTGCAGGTTCTTAAAGAAACAGGGCAGGCGGCAGGTCGAGGATGTTGGCGAGAAGGATCTGCAAGCTTGCCATCTGCTTTTTCGCCGGAAGTTTCCCAAGGAAGCCGGTAGCGTCCGAGTGCTGGGAAGATTCCTTTTGGAGCACGGCTATGTACAACCCGTCACCGCTCCCGAACCAAGTCGAACTGATCTGCACTTGAACAACTTCATGGCTGACCTTCTGGATGCGCGGGGATTAGTGCGCAGCACGATTCGACGACAGGGCCAGTTTGCCGCTGAGTTTCTTGATTGGCTTAAGTTTGAGGAGGAGCCCGATCGCTTGACCTCTTTGAGCAGCGGAGATATCGAAGGTTTCATCCGGCATCTCGGCAAGCGAATGGGCCGGGTGTCCCTCCAGAAGGCGATTGCAACGATACGCAACTTCCTCCGTTTTTTGGCTACAGCAGGCGTTGTTACGCCCGGGTTGGCAAGCCAGATTGACTCGCCGCGCGTTTACCGGCAGGAGCAACTCCCCCGTGCCTTGCCGTGGACAACCGTTCAGGCATTTCTCCGTTCCATCGACCGGAAGAGTGCCATCGGGAAACGAGATTACGCGGTCTTTTCCATTATGGCCACCTACGGTTTGCGTGCCGGCGATGTCGCCGCCCTTACGCTCGACGATATCCAATGGCGAGCAGGGCGGATTCGGATTTGTCAGTCCAAGACCGGTGAACCCCTGGAACTACCTCTCACGGACGATGTCAGTTCAGCAATCTATGACTATCTCAAGAGGGTTCCTCGATACGGCAAATACCGGCAGGTCTTTCTCCGACTCAGGGCTCCCGGTGGTGCCATTAAAACGACAACTGTGACTGAAGCGTTTCAGAGTTGGTCCATAAAGAGTGGCCTCGATATTCCCTTCAAGGGGACGCATTGTTTGCGCCATTCTTATGCGTTGCATCTTCTCCGCCACGGCCTGCCACTAAAAACCATTGGCGATCTTCTGGGGCACCGATCGCCCGAAAGCACGGGCGCCTACATCCGGCTCGCCACCGATGACCTGCGCGACGTTGCCCTCCACGTGCCTGNNACCAAACGGCAGAAGGAGGGGCTGTCATGAAAACCACACAATCATTCCAGTCCTCAGTTGCGAGCGACATCGTCCGCTATATTTCCCTAAAGAAAGCCTTGAAGCGCCAATTCGAAAGCGCATCACGCATCCTGCTCAATCTGGATCGATTTCTCTACCAGATGGGTAAACCGTCTCGCGATCTCACCTCGGAAACATTCAAACATTGGTGCAAGAGTATGGAATCGCTTTCCACCAATACCAGGCACGGCCGCATGCGTGTGGCGAGAAACTTCTGCCTTTATCGCAGGCGCACTGCTCCTGCCTGTTTTGTCCCGGATCGCGCTCAATTCCCGCTGACCCATCCGACAATACAGCCGCACCTTTTCTCTGATACCCAGGTCGCGAGCCTCCTCGATTACTGCGCCACCATCCCCAACTCCGTCAGGTCTCCACTGCGCGGAGCGGCAACACGCCTTGCCATTGTTCTCCTTTTCACAACCGGTCTTCGTCGCGGAGAACTGCTCCGCCTGACTGCGCAGGACTACGATCCCTCGCATCAGACAATCTTGATTCGGACTTCCAAGTTTTATAAATCACGCCTGCTTCCGCTGCCGAACGATGTGGCAGCTGAGATTGAGCAGTTCTTGAAAGCACACAAGGCGATTCGCCCTCCGCTGGCTGCCGATGCCCCCATACTTTGGAATCCCTACTGCGGTGGCCGCGCATACTCCAGCACCCAGCTGAGAAAAAACCTGCAGATATTGTTCAAGCTTGCCGGAATCAAGAAACCCAATGGCCGT
>PMMJ01000115.1 GCA_003162255.1 Acidobacteriaceae bacterium
TCGATCCGGCGGCGGCGGGAGTGCGAGCGGTGCAATCGCCGCTTCACCACCTACGAGCGCATCGACGAAATCCCCTACATGGTGGTAAAGAAGGACGGACGCCGCGAACGTTTTGACCGGCAGAAAGTGCTCAACGGCCTCATGCGCGCCTGCGAAAAGCGCCCGGTGCCGATCAGCAAGCTCGAGCAGATTGTCAATGAAGCCGAGACCTTCGTGATCGAGTCGGCCGAGCGCGAGCGCAAAACCAGCGAGATCGGCGAACTGATCATGAACCGCCTGCGCCGCTACGACAAAGTCGCCTATGTAAGATTTGCCTCCGTCTATCTCGATTTCAAAGACGTGCAGGAATTCATGACGGAACTGAAAGATCTGCTGAAAGGCAAAGACGCGCCCGAACCGAAGGGCAAAGCGAAATCGGGTGATCGGATCATCGGGTGATCGGGCCATCGAAAGGCAAATCCTTGGCGGTTCTAGATGACCCGATGACCCGATCATCCGATGGCCCGATCCACGTTTCTTCTTTATGACCCACAAAGTAACGTTAATTCCCGGCGACGGCATCGGCCCGGAAGTCATCCAGGCCACGGTTCGCATCCTCGAAGCCACCGGCGTCAAGTTCGAATGGGAGAGCTTTGCCGCCGGCGCCGAAGCTTTTGAGAAATACAAGGAATACATTCCCAAAGAACTCAACGACTCCATCGAGCGCACCCGCGTCGGACTGAAGGGGCCCGTGACCACGCCCATCGGCGGCGGCTTCTCCAGCATCAACGTCGAGTTGCGCAAGCGCTTCGAACTCTTCGCCAACTTCCGGCCCATCCGCAATCTTCCGCACATTCCTACGCGCTATCCGGGCGTGGACCTGATCGTGGTCCGCGAAAACACCGAAGGCCTCTACTCCGGCATCGAACACGAAGTTGTTCCCGGAGTGGTCGAGAGCCTGAAGATCATCACCGAGAAGGCTTCCACACGCGTTTCGCGCTTCGCTTTTGAGTACGCCCGCAAGAACAAGCGCAAGAAGATTCATTCCATCCACAAAGCCAACATCATGAAGTTGTCCGATGGATTATTTCTGCGCTGTTCGCGCACCGTCTCGAAGGAGTATCCCGAGATCACTTACGGCGAGCACATCGTCGACAATACCTGCATGCAACTGGTGATGAACCCCTACCAGTACGACATTCTGCTGATGGAAAACCTGTACGGCGACATTCTTTCCGATCTGTGCGCGGGACTGGTGGGTGGACTCGGCCTCGTCCCCGGCGCGAATTTCGGACACGAGTGCGCCATCTTTGAAGCCGTCCACGGCTCCGCGCCCGACATTGCCGGAAAGAATATTGCCAATCCCACGGCCGTGTTGCGATCGGCCTTGCTCATGCTGCGTCATCTCGGAGAGACCGACGCCGCATTGAAGATCCGCAGCGCCATCGACGAGGTCTACCGCGACCGCAGCAAACTTACGCGCGACGTGGGCGGCACTGCCGGCACCTCGGAATTCGCCGACGCGATTATTCAGGCGATGGAGACGCAGAGTACTGCCGTGGCGGCGAGTGACCAACCGTAATCGCCGCCGAAAAAACCGAGCCGATGCTCGCCGCAGTGATAAACTACTGCGTTTCGGGAAACGTACCGGGCGAAGCGCATCGCCGGTCTCCCTGGGGGACTATCGTGAAGAGCATTGAACTTCCCTACCATCGCGGACTCCACCGCTTCGCCGTCTTCACCGCTTGCGCCACCCTCGTCCTGATCGTTGCCGGAGCGCTGGTCACCAGCAATGACGCCGGCTTATCTGTTCCCGACTGGCCGACCAGCTTCGGGTCCTTCTACAAAATTCCGCACATGGTCGGCGGCGTACAGTACGAACATGGCCATCGCATGGCGGCGGAATTCGTCGGACTGCTCACCATTATCCTGGCGGTCTGGACATGGATTGCTGAAAAGCGGCGCTGGCTGCGCGTTTTGGGCCTAGCCGCGCTCGCAACCGTAATCGTGCAAGGCATCCTCGGCGGATTGACGGTCTTGTTCTTTCTGCCCGCACCCATCTCCAGCGCCCACGCCGCCGTGGCCCAAACCTTCTTCTGCATCGCCGTCGCCATCGCCGTCTTCACCGGACGCCGCTGGGTCGAAGAGCAACCGCGCACTGAGCTCGACCAGCGCCGCCCTGCTCTGTTCACTCTGACTCTGCTCTCGATTGCTGTGCTCTATGTGCAACTGATCCTCGGCGCCATGTTTCGCCACCACGGCTTGAGCTGGTGGCCACACGTCATTAACGCCGTCGTCGTCGCTATCGTCCTCTCCTGGACTGCCGTCCGCGCCATCACCGTCTACTCGCAGGTGGACGCCGTCCGCCGTCCGGCAATCACCATGCTCGGCCTCATGGTCGCGCAACTCTGCCTAGGCTTTCTCGCCTTCGTCACCCGCGTCATGTGGGGAAGAGACGCCGCGCAACCCGAACTGCCCATGGTGATCTCGACCGTGGTCCACGTCGCCGTCGGAGCCCTGCTTCTGGCCACGACCGTCGTGCTAGCCATCCAGGTCTGGCGCTACGTGCCGGTAGCGTTTGAAGAGCGCGTCCCCGGGCCGGATCAGAAGCCCGTCGCCGCCTAAGGCTCTGCCTGGGATCGGGCCATCGAATCATTGGACCGTCGGGTCATCTAAACTCGGCGAGGATTTGGATTTTCGATCACCAGATCACCCGATGGCCTGATGACCCGATGGGTTTCCGATGATAATCGCCGCGTCCGCGTCGTAGAATGAACTGTGACCTCGAACTCAACTTCCATTGACCTCGCTCATCCCGCCCAGCACTCCGAACAAGCCGGCCAGCCCATCATTTCCGTTCGCGATCTCGTCCATCGCTACCAGGATCGCACCGCGCTTAACGGCGTTTCTTTTGATGTTCGACCCGCCGAGCTCTTTGGCTTGCTCGGCCCGAACGGCAGCGGCAAGACCACTCTCTTCCGAATTCTGTCCACGCTCATGGTCCCGACTTCCGGCAGCGCCACCATCGCCGGCTTCGACGCCGTGCACCAGCCCGGAGCCGTGCGGCGACACATCGGCGTCGTCTTCCAGGCCCAGAGCGTCGATCTCAAACTTACCGCCTACGAAAATCTCTGGCATCAGGGACACCTCTACGGCCTGCGCGGTGCCGAACTCAAAGCGCGAATCAACGAGATCCTCACCCGCGTCGGATTGCTCGACCGCTCCGCCGATCGTGTGGAGACTTTTTCCGGAGGCATGCAGCGCCGCATCGAACTCGCCAAAGGGCTGCTCCATCATCCCGAGGTTCTACTGCTCGACGAGCCCACCACCGGCCTCGATCCCGGCGCCCGGCGCGACCTTTGGCAATATCTCCAAATCCTGCGCGATCAGGAGCAAGTCTCCGTAATCGTTACCACTCACCTGATGGAAGAAGCCGAACGCTGCGATCGCCTCGCCATCCTGAACGAAGGCAGCCTCGTGGCGCTCGGCACGCCCGAAGCTCTGACGCGCGAAATCGGAGGCGACATAATTCTGCTGGAAGCGCACGACCCGCAGACCCTGGCCGATCGTATTCGCAGCAAGTTTCAAGTCGATGCCACTGTCATGGACAACCGCGTCCGCATAGAAATCGAAAACGGACATCGCTTCGTCCCCGACGTAGTCGAAGCCTTCCCCGGAGAAATCCAGTCGCTCAGCGTAAGCAAGCCCACGCTCGAAGACGTCTTCATCCATCGCACCGGCCACCGCTTTTGGAACGAAGATGCGGAACCGGCGCCAGATACCCGCAAGAAGAAAACGAAGAAAACCTAAACCACCAACGCTGCTAAACTAACAACAATGTCCACTCAGACCGCGACCTTCCCCGCCACCGCTCCCCCATCCGCCGGAGTCCTGCTGCCCGCTTTTACGCTCTGGTGGCGCGAAGTGGTGCGCTTTTATCGGCAGCGCGCGCGCGTGGTGGGCGTGATCCTTTCTCCGCTCTTGTTCTGGATCGTCCTCGGCAGCGGATTCGGAACGTCTTTTCGTTCCGGCCAGGGCGCTGGCCAGCAGAATTATCTGGATTATTTCTATCCTGGCACTTTGGTGATGATCGTGCTCTTCACCGCGATCTTCACCATGATGTCGGTCATTGAAGACCGCAACGAGGGGTTCCTGCTTTCGGTGCTGGTGGCTCCGGTGCCGCGCGCGGCCATTGTTCTGGGAAAAGTTTTGGGCGGCACCACGCTCGCGACCACTCAGGGATTGATTTTCCTGGTCTTCGCGCCGCTCGTCGGCGTACACATGACGCTCGTCTCCTTCGGGTTGATCGCGCTCACCGTTTTCCTGGTGTCGTTTGCCCTGACCGCGCTCGGTTTCGCCATTGCCTGGCCGATGGATTCGACGCAAGCCTTTCACGCCATCATCAATTTATTTCTGATTCCGCTGTGGCTGCTTTCCGGAGCGCTGTTCCCTCTGTCCAAGGCTTCAGGATGGATTCGCTGGCTCATGTACGCCAATCCGCTGACCTACGGAGTCGAGGCGCTGCGCACGCTGATGTATCCCGAAGCGCCCAGCTCATTTTCGTTTGACTTCTCGCTGACCGCATCGATTTTGACGCTGGTGCTGTTTGCGCTATTCATGTTCGGATTGGCCTTCGCGCTGGCGAGCCGGCGCACGACGAAGCCAGCCGCGTAAGAACAGTCGTTCGTCGATGGTCGTTCGTCGTTGGCTCTTAGCTTTTGGCTTTTGAGTAGAGCACGGAAGCAGCAACAGGCAACACCGCCGAACGACTAACGACTGACGACGCATTTATGCCCCTAGACATACTCGCCCTAGCCGCGCACCGCGACGACGTGGAACAAACCTGCGGCGGAACTCTGCTCAAGATGGCCGAGCGCGGATACAGCACCGGCATCCTCGACCTCACGCAAGGTGAAATGGGCACGCGCGGCACCGCTGAAGACCGCGCCAGTGAGGCGTCCGAGGCGGCGCGCATCCTGAAAGTTTCCTGGCGCCACGCGCTCGACATCCCCGATGGCCGCGTCGAAAATACCTGGGAGAATCGTTTGAAGGTCGTCCGCGTACTCCGCGAACAGCGTCCGCGCGTGCTGATTCTCCCCTACTGGGAAGGACGGCATCCGGATCACTACACGGCCTCGATTCTCGGCTACGAGGCGGCATTTATGTCGGGGCTCGCAAAGTTGCCGTTGGATGGCCCCGCTCATCGTCCTTTCAAAATTATCTACGCCAGCCTATACCGCGACGTGCGGCCTACGTTTGTTGTAGACATCACCAGCCAGTTCGAAACGCGCCTTGCCTCGCTGATGGCCTACAAGTCGCAATTCACAGACCAGGAGGCGGGCAGCGGAATATTTCCCGCGCACAAAGAAATTCGGGCGCGGATTGAGTCGATGGCCCGCTATTACGGTCTGCTCGGCGGAGTCACCTACGCTGAGCCGTTCGTGCAGAAAGAAGTGGGACTGGTGGATGATGTAATGGCGATTCCGGTGAAGTCGATCTGAGGCGGCTTTTGATCGGTCACTGTGCCGGCGAACTAGCGCATTACTTTCCCCATTATTTTCCGCTTTGAAAGCGCTCACCAGATAAACGGTATCAGCCGGTAGCGAACGCGAGCGGCGTACTCCGTGTAGCCTGACAGACCGCGTTGGAGTTCGCGGTCTTCCATCGCGGTCCGAAAAACGATTCCGCCTAAGAAAACCACCGAGGCCGCCAATCCGGCCCAGGAGCCAAGCACCAACGCATTCGCCGGCAGGTAGATCAACATCGAGGCGTAGAGCGGATGGCGGATCGTGGCATAGGGTCCGGTGGAAACCACTCGGTGTCCGCGTTCGGCTTGGATGCGCACGACCGCCGTGAGAAATGGGTTCTCCCGAAAAACGCGGCCGATCATCCAGAACGATAAGATCAACACGACCGCACCCGCGCATTGGAGCCAGACCGGCATGACGGACCAGCGGAAACGGACAGCATCCAGGCCCATCAGGACGAGCCAGGCGCACCAGGCAACCATCATGGGCAGAATCCAGATTTTGTCCCAGAAGGGCTGGCCTTTTTGCCATGGTGATTTGAGGCGCTCGGCCAGAAGCGCGGGATCGCGTCGCGCCAGCCGAAGGGTGATCCACAAAGCTCCGGCGAGAAACAGCGTGAGATCGGCCCACGCGGCAGGCCAGCGGACGGTCCCCGCAGCGCCAAAGAGCAGGGCCGCGAAAAAAAAGATCTCTGACACAAGAACAACACAGATCTTGATGACCATAGGCGCCACTTCCGCCATACTAAACCAGCGCTGATAACACGTCGCAGGGAGAGCTTTGTCGAAAAGCGCGAGAGTGGGGCATCCGCGGCTGTTTCGGTCGAGCTTAGGAGACAAACCCGCGTTATACTTCCCCATTAAAGTGCCCACCCGCCCCGAGAACAGTTACAAAAGGAAATCCACATGAAAGCGGTTGTCTACTACAACTACGGTTCACCCGACGTTCTCAAATTTGAAGAAATCGAAAAGCCGGCGGTTGCGGACAATCAAGTTTTGATAAAAGTTCGCGCGGCTTCCGTCAATCCTCTGGACTGGCACTTCATGAGAGGCACGCCGTATGTCGTTCGCCTGATAATGGCTGGGCTGCTCAAACCCAAGGACAAGCGACTAGGCGTTGATGTGGCCGGCCAGGTGGAAGCGGTGGGCAGGAACGTAACCCAGTTCAAACCAGGCGACGAAGTATTCGGGGTTGGGGGAAAAGGTTTCGCAGGAGGCGGGTTTGCCGAGTATGTGTGCGCTGCTAGAGATAAATTGGCGCTGAAGCCAGCCAACAGTTCGTTTGAGGACGCAGCATCCGTACCGGTGGCGGCACTTACCGCCCTTCAGGGTCTCCGTGATAAAGGACGCATCCAGCCAGGCCAGAAGGTTGTGATTGATGGCGCGTCTGGTGGTGTGGGCACGTTTGCGGTTCAGATTGCCAAATCGTTCGGGGCTGAAGTCACAGCCGTGTGTAGCACCCGGAAAATGGATATGGTGCGGTCGTTGGGGGCCGATCACGTTATTGATTACACACGGGAAGATTTCACCAGCAATAACCAACGCTACGATCTGATTTTTGCCGCTAACGGATATCATCCGATTTCAGCCTACAAGCGCGCGTTGAGTTCCCAAGGGAAATACGTCATGGCCGGCGGGTCACTGCCGCAAATGTTCCAGGCCTTACTCCTGGGGCCGTGGATTTCAATGGTGGGGAGGAAGAAGATGGGTGCGGTGACAGCAAAATCAAATCCGAAGGATCTGATTATCTTGAAGGAGCTCATTGAATCGGGCAAAGTAAAACCACGTATCGACCGATGCTATCCACTCCGTGAAGTGCCTGAAGCTTTCCGGTATCTCAAAGATGGACACGCAGTGGGGAAAATCGTAATACACGTGGAAGAGAGTGACGAATAATGCCAGTGCTGGGTAACTTCATACGGGACGGCCATGAAGAAAAGAGACTTCAAGAAAGAACTCAAAGGTTTCTACGCTCAGAAAACCGGCGAGCAGGTGGTTGTCAATATCCCCACGGTGCACTTCCTCATGGTAGGCGGCTCGGACGATCCGAACACATCACCCTCGTTCCAGGAGGCGGTGGAGGCATTGTTCGAGGTGGCGGTTGAAATGCGGTCATGCCTGCCCGATTCCACTGCATGCCTCGTCAAAGCCATGTCGTGAGCCGATATTGCTGATGGCTTTTCCCGAATTGCACTTCCAGTCGCGTCTCTTCCAGGTGTCTCCACTAAAGTACGCTCGCGATTCCTGGGATTCCAATCGCCATTCAGATTGATTCTAGGAGAATCTCCATACTGACTCAGGTGGCTTCTGTTCTTTGAACCGTCTATACCAAAGACACATGGGATACAAGAGAACGAGTCGAATGAACCAAAGCGCATACATCAGACTGAACGGCATGCCGTTTGTTGGGCGCAGACACGCCGCTGAGGTCTTCGAGCTATGCCGGAGCCCAATTGAGCCTGAAGTTCTCACCCAAGTCAAAAACGAAGTCCTTCACCTGAATCACCTTGCCACCGTTCAGCATGATCACGCTGACTCCGCTGTTCTGCCCAACGCGTCCCGCACGATTTGTGAGATAGATATTCCAGTGAACGGCAAGGACGTTGGTGCCGCTCATTGCGAAAA
Organism: Acidobacteriaceae bacterium; assembly: GCA_003162255.1. Lineage (GTDB taxonomy): Bacteria > Acidobacteriota > Terriglobia > Terriglobales > Acidobacteriaceae > Acidiflorens. The sequence goes on from PMMJ01000115.1 coordinate 8,132, forward strand.
TGTTGTGCGCACAGATTTGCTGGACGTCGAACTTAATCTTCGGATATTGTTCGAAGAACTTGCGACACCACTCCTCGACAGCAGCTTTGCCGTTGAACGTTCCACTCGCCCACATTTCCCCCGGATAGATCAGTACGCCGTCGTCGCGCCAAGCCGACATGAAACCTGCCAAGTCATGATTGCTGAGAGCGCGGAAAGCCTTCGCGGCGGCTCTCCTGGCAATGATTGCACCGATCNNTCGCAACTTCATTGGTGGCTAGGCTGCGCGTTCTTGATCATTGTTTGGTCAAGTGCCTACGCAAGAAGTCTATCGTCAACCTGTATGAATCATTTGCCAACGAATCTGAGTAGCTTGGGTAGACTTTAGAGTTGAATGCATGGCTTGCACCCGGATAGATGTGTAACTCCACTTGCCCACTCTGTCTCTCGATCGCTTCTTTGAGGAAGTATGCACTCGAGACTGGTACAAGAGTGTCCGCATCTCCGTGAAAAATCAGCAAAGGCGGGAAGTTTCGCAACTGATCCTCAAGCGACGTAGCGGACGTATTGATGCCACCGTAATAGTCCACAACCGCATTGACTCCGACGATTGAAGAAGCCACCGAAATCGCAAGAAAGGCGCCGTGGGAGAAACCTACGAGACCGACGGGTTGCCCTTTCATCGAAGGACAGGATTGGAGATAAGTAACTGCGTTGCGAACTGTGTTTTGCCACGTCCGCCATCGCTGAGGTGCCCGTGCAGGCGATGTATCACCAGCTGTTTCAACAAAGTGACTGAGAGCAAGCGTGACGAATCCGGAATCCGCGAGAACGCGCGCGAGTTGAGCATATTCTGCTCGCCAGCCGCGAGAGCCATGGAGAATGATTACCGCTGGATGGGGACCGGGAATGTGCGGCAACTCTAACACCCCCCAAACGGCAGGCGAGGTGTTCGCAGATGTGAGCTTTCGTGGCTCTTGACCCTCTGCGCAGCATGCTAGCATGAAGACCGCACAGGTCACGATAAACAAATCGATCTGAGTCATTCCGGTTCCTACGATGTCCGGCCTAACCTATCTGACAGTTGCGATGCGCCTGATAATTGCAACAACGCACCTCAATTGCGCTTTTGATTGCCTGATGATGGAAGGTCGCATGAGGTTGCGTGATTGACCCTCATTGTTTCGTCACGCTGACCGAACCAATCGCTTCCAGCGGACTTTTGTATTCGATGCGGTGCGGGAAAAATCCGGCATCTTGTCTATAGCGGAGCGCATGGAATTGGGGCGGCGATGCGGGAAAAAAAGGCCGTGACTTCCATTGAGGAATATAGGTTTCACCTGAGGGAATATCAAGGCGGGGGTGGGAATACCTCACGATTGACGATTACCTTCCCAATTCCCCAGCCCCAATTCGCAATCCACGATTTTCTCCACCACCCCAACCCTCTCCTCGCGGAGTTCAAAGCGAATCAGCTGCCATCTAAAGCTCTCCTCCTTTCCCGGTTTCAACATCAATGCCGATTCACTTGCACAGACATACCCGGCGCAGCCGCCCCAACCACACGCCGAGATGTCTCCATTGATCTCATCACCCCGCTTGAACTGCGTCACGTGAACTGCGTCACGTTCATTGATCTTGTGAATACGGGTTTGTTTGATTATATTTCCGCACTTGGGAGACAGCCATCGAAGCAACATGCCATTGACGTTCCTCGAATTCGTTCGCAAGCCCTGGGTGCGCAAACTCTCGATTGCCGCCGGGGCTGCGCTGGCCCTGTTCCTCCTCCTGAATGATGTCGCTCTCCCGCTGTACGTCTACCACGGAGGGACCCAGTCGGTTCCGAGCGTTTCCGGGCTCCCGATCGCCGAAGCCCGGGCACAGCTGGAGGGAGCGGGTCTCCAGCCCGTGGAAGCCGACACGAGGCCCGACCCCGACCGCCCCCCGGGAACCGTCATCTACCAGAACCCCGCCCCCCAGTCGCTTGTCAAGCACGGGAGGCGGGTCTACCTGACTGTGAGCGGCGGCGAGGCGATAGTGCTGGTGCCGCAGCTCCGGGGGCGCTCGATGCGGGACGCAAAGTTCGCACTGGAACGGAACGGCCTCCAGCTCGGCTCAATGAACTTTGAGCCGTCGACCCTGTACCCGGAGAATACGATCGTTACACAGTCTCTCAGCGCCGATTCCCGGATCGCCAGGGGAGCGCGCGTCAACATCACGGTGAGCAGCGGGGGCGGATCGGGGACGGGCATAAGCGTCCCGAATATCGTCGGGAAGACGGTCACCGAGGCGGAGAAGATACTCCAGGCTCTGGGCCTCAACGTGGGGAACATCACCTACCAGCTCAGCTATGAATTGATACCGAACACGGT